>NZ_JBHVRS010000002.1:757966-792654 GCF_042885595.1 Kitasatospora sp. NPDC058046 | reverse complement strand
GCCGACACCCCCGTCATCACCCTCGACGCCCGCCGCCGCGACAGCGCCAAGAGCGCCCTCATCACCCTCGTCGAACACGCCCTGCTCGCCCGGCTTCGGTGATCGCGCACGACCGTGGCCCGCGGGACTTCGTGCGAAGTCCCGCGGGCCACAGGCATGTCGGGCACCGACCGGCCCGGGCCGGCTACTCGGTCGGCTCCAGGCCGGCCCGGATCAGGCCGTAGGTGTACGCGTCCTCCAGCGCCAGCCAGGAGGCGGCGACCACGTTGTCGGCCACGCCCACCGTCGACCAGGTGACGGAGCCGTCGGTGGACTCGATCAGCACCCGGGTCTTGGAACCGGTGCCGTGCTGACCCTCCAGGATGCGGACCTTGTAGTCCACCAGCTCGAAGGTGGCCAGCGGCGGGTAGATGCCCTCCAGGGCCGCGCGCAGCGCCTGGTCCAGCGCGTTGACCGGGCCGTTGCCCTCGCCGGTGGCGATCCGGCGCTCGCCCTTGGCCCACAGCTTGACGGTCGCCTCGTTGCCCGTGAAGCCCTTCGGGCCCTGCTCGCTGATGGTCCGCCAGGACTCCAGGGTGTAGAAGCGGTCCCGGCTGCCGCGCACCTCGTCGCGCAGCAGCAGCTCGAAGGAGGCGTCGGCGGACTCGTAGGTGTAGCCGAGGTTCTCCTGCTCCTTCACCTTGGCCACCACCCGGCCGGCCAGGTCCCGGTCGCTGGAGAGGTCGTATCCGAGCTCCTTGCCCTTGAGCTCGACGGAGGCCCGCCCGGCCATGTCGGAGACCAGCATCCGCATGGTGTTGCCGACCCGCTCGGGGTCGATGTGCTGGTACAGGTCCGGGTCGACCTTGATCGCGGAGGCGTGCAGGCCCGCCTTGTGGGCGAACGCCGAGAAGCCCACGTACGGCTGGTGGGTGGAGGGGGTCAGGTTGACCAGCTCGGCGATCGCGTGCGAGATCCGGGTCATCTCGGCCAGCCGGCCCGCGGGCAGCACCCGGCGGTCGTACTTGATCTCCAGCGCGCCGACCACCGGGAACAGGTTGGCGTTGCCGACCCGCTCGCCGTAGCCGTTGGCGGTGCACTGCACGTGGGTCGCGCCGGCGTCCACCGCGGCCAGGGTGTTGGCCACCGCGCAGCCGGTGTCGTCCTGGGCGTGGATGCCGAGCCGGGCCCCCGTCCTGGCCAGCACGTCGGCGACGATCTCCCGGACGCCGCCCGGCAGCATCCCGCCGTTGGTGTCGCAGAGCACCACCACGTCCGCGCCGGCCTCGTGCGCGGTGCGGACCACCGACACGGCGTACTCGGGGTTCGCCCGGTAGCCGTCGAAGAAGTGCTCGCAGTCGATGAACACCCGCCGGCCCCGCGAGCGCAGGAACTCGACGCTGTCCCGGACCATCTCCAGGTTCTCGTCCAGGGTGGTGCGCAGCGCGAGCTCCACGTGCCGGTCGTGCGCCTTGGCCACCAGGGTGATCACCGGGGCGCCGGAGGTGACCAGCGCGGCCAGCTGCGGGTCCTCGGACGCCTTGCCGCCGGCCCGGCGGGTGGCGCCGAAGGCGACCAGCCGGGCGTGCTCCAGCTCCAGCTCGACGGCGGCCCGGGCGAAGAACTCGGTGTCGCGCGGGTTCGCCCCGGGCCAGCCGCCCTCGATGAAACCGACCCCGAACTCGTCCAGGTGCCTGGCGATGGCCAGCTTGTCCGCCACCGTCAGGTTGATGCCCTCGCGCTGCGCTCCGTCGCGCAGCGTGGTGTCGAACACGTGGAAACTGTCGTCGGTACGGGTGACCTCGGTCATGACCCCTGGTTCTCCGTTTCGGGGAGGTTGGGTACTGCTCTGCCGGACGTTCTCGTCCCGGCTCCACTGTCCATGGTCCCGCGCGCGGTCCCGGTGTCCCCGGGCCCCTTGTGGGGGCCGTCGGCCGGTCCGGGAGAAACAAAAAGACCCCTCGCGGGTGCGAGAGGTCTGCGCGCGGGTCTGGACGCTAGTGGTCGCTCCGCATCGGGTCCAGCGGAAGCGGTCACTGCGGACCGGCGCGCCTGCTGCTAATAATCAGCGAAAGCGAGGACACGCTGGCAGTCTGGCACAGCTTCCGCGATCCGGCCCGCCCGTCTCGGGATGCGAAACGGGGCAGGCCGGCCGGGGTGCGGGATCAGACGATCCGGTGCAGCCAGTGGTGGGTGTCCGGGGTCTGGCCGCCCTGGATGGACAGCAGCGCCTTGCGGAGCTCCATGGTGACCGGGCCGGGCTCGCCGGCGCCGACGGTCCAGTCGGCGGCGGCGGACTTCACCGAGCCGACCGGGGTGATGACGGCGGCGGTGCCGCAGGCGAAGACCTCGGTGAGGGTGCCGTCGGCGTTGGCCTGCTGCCACTCGTCGGTGGAGATCCGGCGCTCCTCGACGGCGTAGCCGAGGTCCGAGGCCAGCTGGAGCAGCGAGTCGCGGGTGATGCCGGGCAGCAGGGCGCCGGACAGCTCCGGGGTGACGATCCTGGCGTCCTCGCCCTCGCCGAAGACGAAGTACAGGTTCATGCCGCCCATCTCCTCGACCCACCGGTGCTCGGCGGCGTCGAGCCAGACCACCTGGTCGCAGCCCTTCTCGGCGGCCTGGGCCTGGGCGACCAGCGAGGCCGCGTAGTTGCCCGCGCACTTGGCGGCGCCGGTGCCGCCGGGGGCGGCCCGGACGTACTCCTTGGACAGCCAGACCGAGACCGGCTTGATGCCGCCCTGGAAGTAGGCGCCGGCCGGCGAGGCGATGATCATGAAGAGGTAGGAGTTCGCCGGGCGGACGCCCAGGCCGACCTCGGTGGCGAACATGAACGGGCGCAGGTAGAGGCTCTGCTCCGGCTCGTTCGGCACCCAGTCCCGCTCCTGGCGGACCAGCAGCTCGACGGCCTCGACGAAGGCCTCCACCGGCAGCTCCGGCATCGCCAGGCGGCGGGCCGAGGCCTGGAAGCGGGCGGCGTTGGCCTCCGGGCGGAAGGTGGCGATGGAGCCGTCGGCCTGGCGGTAGGCCTTCAGGCCCTCGAAGATCGCCTGGCCGTAGTGGAGGGTCATGTTCGCCGGGTCGATCTCCAGCGGCGCGTACGGCACCAGCTGGGCGTCGTGCCAGCCCACGCCCTCGGTCCAGCGGATGGTGACCATGTGGTCGGTGAAGACCCGGCCGAACCCGGGGTTGGCCAGCCGGGCCTCGCGCTCCGCTGCGGGCAGCGGGTGGGCGGAGGGCTTGAGGTCGAACGTGATGGGCGCCTGGGTGGCCGTGCTCATGGCTGTTTCCTTCACCGTGGGGTTGGTCCGGGCCGCCACCGCCGCAGATACGTTTCGGCAAACTTCACCGGAATGGACGCACAACGGCACGGCCCACTGTCGATACTCGCATCCAGAGGGCCGTGCCGAACAGCTGCAAGCTGCGGTGATGTGCGGTCCGGCCCCGTCAGCCGGAACCGTGTGTTCGGATCCGGCCGGTCAGCCGGCTACTCGGGCGACGAGCGCGTCGCCGACCTGGGAGGTGCCACGGGTGCCCGAGCGCTCGGCCAGGTCCGCCGCGACGGCGGCCTCGACCGTGGCGGCCTCGGCGGCGAAGCCGAGGTGCTCCAGCAGCATCGCGACCGACAGCACGGTGGCGGTCGGGTCGGCCTTGCCCTGGCCGGCGATGTCCGGCGCCGAGCCGTGCACCGGCTCGAACATGGACGGGAACTCGCCGCTCGGGTTGATGTTGCCGCTCGCGGCCAGGCCGATCCCGCCCGTGACGGCGGCGGCCAGGTCGGTCAGGATGTCGCCGAACAGGTTGTCGGTGACGATGACGTCGAACCGCTCCGGCTGGGTGACGAAGAAGATGGTCGCCGCATCGACGTGCAGGTAGTCGGTGGTGACCTCGGGGAACTCCCGGCCGACCTCGGCGAAGATCCGCGTCCACAGGTGCCCGGCGTGCACCAGCACGTTGTTCTTGTGCACCAGGGTGAGCTTCTTGCGCGGCCGCGCCTGCGCCCGGCGGTAGGCGTCGCGCACCACGCGCTCGATGCCGTACGCGGTGTTCAGGCTGACCTCGGTGGCCACCTCCTGCGGCGTCCCGGTGCGCAGCGTGCCGCCGTTGCCGACGTACGGGCCCTCGGTGCCCTCGCGGACGACCACGAAGTCGATCTCCGGCTGGCCGGCCAGCGGGGACGACACCCCGGGGAAGAGCCGGCCCGGACGCAGGTTGATGTGGTGGTCGAAGGCGAACCGCAGCTTGAGCAGCAGCCCCCGCTCCAGCACGCCCGACGGCACGCTCGGGTCGCCGATGGCGCCCAGCAGGATCGCGTCGTGCGACTTCAGCTCGGCCAGGACGTCGTCCGGCAGCGTCTCCCCGGTCCGGTGGTAGCGCCGGGCCCCGAGGTCGTACTCGGTGGTCTCCAGCTTCACGTCGGCGGGAAGCGCGGCACCCAGGACCTTGAGGCCTTCGGCCACCACTTCCTGGCCGATGCCGTCACCGGGGACTACTGCGAGACGAATGGTGCGAGACATGCTCGGACCCTACTCCGCCGTCCCAGGTACTGACACCTGCCGTCCACCATGCGGACGGTCAGGTCAGGTCGATCTCCACCGGGAACGGCCGCTCGACCTTCAACTGCTTGTGGTAGATCCCGGCGACCGCATAGCCGTGTGTGGCGGGGTCGAGTTCGTAGACGTAGACGACCGGCTTTCCGTCGTCGTCGCTCTCCACCCGCCAGAAATGCTTGATCCCCGCAGCCGCGTACTTCCGAGGCTTGGTGTCCCGGTCTCGTTCCTCGGACTCCTCGGAGACGACCTCGACCGCGAGCAGTACGTCCCCCGCCTCACAGGAGGTCTGCTTCGGACCGGTGACCCCTCGCTCGTCGACGATGAGGAGATCCGGCTCCGGCCGGTTGCGCCGGTCCAACTTGACCGTCATCTCCCGCCAGACGTCCCACCCCTCCGGCACCGCGGCTTCCAGGGCACGTTCCAGCCTACGGAGGGTGCGCATGTGGAACGCGGTCTGCGGACTCACGAAGATCAGGCTCCCGTCGAGCAGTTCGGTGTGCGGCGGGAGATCAGGCAGCCGGTCGAGGTCCTCTGCGGTGTAGCCACCAGCAGGAGGCCGAATCCAGTCGGGGTACGGCGCGATGCTCATGGTTCCTCCCATACAGGCATCCTGGCGGCCCTCTCAGGCTACTCGGCGGAGCCGCTTAGGACTCCACTCCTTCAAGGGAGCGCGTGCGACGCGGGGGGCGCTCGGGGCGTGCTTAGGGTGGCGGGGTCCGGCGAGGCGTGTGGAACGGGGTGCGGATGGGCGAGCGGCGGCGGGAGGTGCTGGTCTGCGCGGGTGCGGCGGGGCTGGCGATGGGCGGGTACGGCCTGGCGGCGGCGGTGCGCGGGCGGTGGCCGGCCGGGGCGGAGGCGGTCGCCGTGCCGTACCACGCCCACCTGTGGGACCTGCTGCACGGGCAGGCCGCCGGGGACCTGCTGTTCAACTGGAACAGCGGCTACGGGGCCCCGTTCCTGGCGGACTTCTTCGCCTACCTGATGAACCCCTTCTCCTGGCCCACCGCGCTCCTCCCCCGCGACCAGGGCCGGCTCGCCGTCCTCCTGGTCACCCTGGCCACCATCGGCCTGGGCACCGCCCTGATGGCCCGGCTGCTCGGCCGGCTGCACCCCGGCCCCCGGTGGCTGCGGGTGTTCGCCGCCGTCGGGTACGGGCTGTGCGCCTGGGTGCTGGACGTCGGCGGGGCCGCCCCGATGTGGCTCTGGGGCCTGGTCTCGCTGCCCCTGCTCGGTCTGGCCGCCGACTGGTGCCTGCGCGAACGGCACTGGGTGGCCGGCGCGCTGTGCGTCGCGCTCGCCTGGACGGGCAACCTGTACACCGCCGCGCTGGCCACCCTGGCGGCCGGACTGCTGTTCGCCGTCCGGCTGTTCGCGGCCCCGCTCCCGTTGCGCCACCGGGTCCGGGCCACCGGCCGGGCCGTCACCACGGCCACCGCCGGGGTGCTGCTCGCCTCCCCCGTGCTGTTCGTCGCGGTGCTGGCCACCGGCCGGGCCCAGCCGGAGTCCCCGGTCGAGCCGCTGGGCCCGTCCGGTGTCGCCGCCCACCTCTCCCGGCTGCTGCCCGCGGCCCATGGCGGGCAGCAGCTGCCGGACGTGGCGATCGGCGTGTTCGGGCTGCTGGTGGTGTGCGGGTTGCCGTTCAACCGGCGGGTGCGGGCTCGGGAGCGGGCCCTGTGGTGCGCGGCGCTGGTGCTGGTGGCGGTCGGCTTCCTCTGGACCCCGACGGTGCTGGTCTGGCACGGCCTGGCGATCCCGGCCGGCGGGCCGTACCGGGTGGCCTTCGTGCTCAGCGGGCTGCTGGTGCTGGCGGGCTGGGTCTCGCTGGCGCACCGCCCGGACCGGCTCACCGTGCTGGGCGGCGCCGCCGTGGTGGCGGTGATCGCCGGCCTGGCGGCGGGCCGGCCCGCGGTGCGCCCGGCCACCTGGGTGCTGCTGGCCGTCGGCGGCGCCGTCCTGTCGGCCGCGCTGTGGCTGCTGGACCGCCGGCCCGCCGACCGGCGGGCGACCGCCCTCGCCACCTGGGTGATCGGCGGGGCGGTGCTGGGCAACGCCGTCTGGTCCGGGTACGCGGCGCTCGGCGCGGTCCCTTCCTCCGGGGTCTCCCCGGCGGCCGTCCGGGCCGGGCACGCGGCCGTCCGGGCGGGCGCCGACTGGCCGCGCGGCCGCAGCGACCCCGGCCCGCACGCCTTCACCCCCAACGACCCGCTGCTGCTGAACGGCCAGGGCGGCGGCTACTTCAGCAGCTACCTGCCGACCGTCACCGCCCTGCTGCTGCACGACCTCGGCGCGGGCTGGACGGCCGGCGGACGGCAGACCGCGAGCGTCACCGACCCGGTCGGGCAGGCGCTGTTCGGCGTCCGCACCCACCTCGACGACGCCCCGCCGCCCGGCTTCACCCCGGTGCGGGCCGCCGCGCCGCCGCTGGTCACCGTGCTGCCTCCGGGCTCCCGGACGGAGACCTCCTCGGTCTGGTCCCGGCAGGAGTCGCTGCTCGGCAGCCAGGTGTACGACGCCCCGCTGCCCGTCCCGGCGGGCGGGCCGGCGCCGGCCCTGCACGGCACCAGCGGCTGGTCGGTGCCGGCCGGCGGGGAGGGCACGGTGTTCACGGCCGCCTGCACGCCGGGCGGGACGGCCTACTTCCACGGGGTCTGGTACCGGGGCACGGTCAGCGGCCTGGGCACCGACTACCGCAGCGACGGCGAGCAGCCCACCACCGCCGTGCCGATCCACCGGCTGGGGACCGTCCCGGCGGACGGGGTGGTCCGGGTGACGCTGCGGTCGGACGTGGTGAGCCAGGTGCCCGCCCGCCCGATCGGCTGCCTGCGGGCCGGTGCGCTGGAGGCCGCCGTCGCCCGGCTCACCGCGACCGGCGCCACCCGGGTCGAGGCGGGCGGGCACACCCTCACCGCGACCCTCCCGGCGGGTTCCACCGGCACCGCGCTGCTCTCCGTGCCGGCCGCCGAGGGCTGGACCTGCGCGGTGGACGGCGGCCGACGTCTCGCCCCCGTCCCGGTGCTCGGCATGATCGGCGTCCCGCTGGGCGACGGCGCCTCCCGCGTCGCCTGCGCCTTCCGCCCGCCCGGCCTCACCGAGGGGCTCATCGTCACCTCCGCCACCGCCGCCGTCCTCGCCCTGGTGGCGGTCTTCGCCCGGCTCTCCCGGCGCCCCACCCGCGTCCCGCGCCGTGACCGCCGCCGGGCGGCCCTGGGCGCCGACGCACAAGCCGGCACGGAAACCGGCCCACAAGCCGGCACATGACGGGGCGGCCCGCCGGAGTCCCGGTGGGCCGCCCCTTCCGCCCAACGGTCAGGGCAGGTCGAGCACCTGGGCCCGCCGCTCGGCCGGGTTGCGGTGGTACAGCAGCAGGAGCCGCGAGGTGTCGCCCGCCGCCCGCCGTACGGCGAGGACGGCGCCCGGGCCCGCCGGGGCCAGTACGGCGGCCGGCCCGGTGAGGCCGGCCCGCGCGGTGAGCGCCGGCCGCAGGACGTCCAGCGGGACGGACGGGCCGGTGCCGCTCAGCCCGATGGTGGAGAGCGCCTCGGCCACGTCCGGCGTCCCGCCCCCGGCGTAGCCGGTCCAGACGCCGTAGCGGACGGTGCTGTGCCCGGGCGCGACGCCTGGCAGGGCGCTCAGCCGGACGGGCAGCACCAGGACGTCGCTGTCCAGCAGCCCGGTGTCGGTGTCGCCCCAGTGGGCGTTGAGCGGCTGGACGTCCAGTTCGGCCCCGGTGCGGGCGTCCAGGGCGCGGGAGACCAGGACGTCGCTACCGCGCAGCCGGTCGGCCTTGAGGATGACGTCGGTGCTGCCGTCCCCGTCGGTGTCCAGCGCCACCCGCACCCCGTACAGCCCCACCGGGGTGGCCGCGGGCGCCCACAACTGCGCGCCCACGTACAGCAGTTCGGAGTCGACGGCGGCGCCGGCCGCGCGCAGGCCGGCGGCCCGCTCGCCGGGGTGCTCGACGCAGACCTCCTCCGCCGGGTCCGGCTCCTTCCCGGTGTCCTTCGGCCGCAGGCCCGCGCCGGGCGCGATCGCCGTGCCGCTGCCGCCGGGCGGGCAGTCGGGCCAGCGCTCGCCCTCGCCGCCGAGGGCGAGGGCGCTGACCAGCCCGGGCTGTTCGCCGGGGGCGGCGCGGCCGCCGAGGGTGACCAGGGTGCCGTCCCGGGCGGTGCGGACGGTGGCCGCCGCCGTGAGGTCGCCGGTCGGGCGCGGGGCGGCCAGCACCGGGATCCGCAGCTGCGGGAGCGCGTCGCCACCGACCGGGGTGAGCAGCACCCGGCCGGAGAGCTCGCCCCGGTAGCTGCGGGCCCGGCCGCCCTGCACGGTGTCGATGGTCGGGTCGGGGGCGCGCCCCAGCTCCCCCGGCACGGCCAGGGTGACCCGTACCCGCGCGGTGCCGCCCGCCGGGACGTCCACCCGGGCCGGTGCCACCTGGTAGGAGGCGCCCGGCAGCAGGGTAGCGGCCGCGTACGAGGTGCGGTACGCCAGTGGCGCGTTCGAGGTGTTGCGCACCTCGATCTCCCGGGTCACCGCCGTCGGCCCGCCGACCTCGACCGGCCCGAAGGAGACCCCGACCCCGCCCTCCACGGCGCCCTCCCCCGCCGCGTAGGCGACGGCGGGCGTGCGGACCGCCCGGTCCACCCGGACCCTCCCGGCCCCGGTGCGCTCGGGCCCGTAGACCGGCCCGCTGTGCTCGTCGCCGAGGAAGGTGTCCTCGGTGGTGTTCATCAGCGCGGCCTTGACCTGCTCGACCGGCCAGTCCGGGTGCGCGGCGCGGACCAGCGCGGCGAGCCCGGCCACGTGCGGGGCGGCCATCGAGGTGCCGCTCTCGCGCTGGCCGCCGGTACCGCTGCCGACCAGGCTGGACCAGATGCCCTCGCCGGGGGCCGCCAGGTCGGGCTTGACCACGCCCGGCACGCCGATGCCGCGCGAGCTGAAGTCGGTCATGGTGTCGATCCGGGCCGGCTGGTCCTGGGCGACGGAGCCGTGCAGCGGGTTGCCGGGCGCGGCGAGCCGGACCGTCACCGGCCCGGCGGCCGCGGCCTGCCGCAGCCGCTCGCCGTCGGCGCGCCCCAGCAGCACGGCCGGGATCCGGTCGTCGCCGGAGATCTCGGCGAGGTGGTCGGAGTCGGCGGCGTACAGGGCGCCGATCGCGCCCGCGTCGGCGGCGTGGTCGGCGCGCGGGCCGGAGTTGCAGGCCCGGTCGGCTTCCCGGGTGTGCCAGGTGAGCAGCGCGATCCGCCCCTTCAGCCGCTGCCGGTCGGCCTCGCCGAACTCGGTGCAGCCGTCCGACTGGTCGGCGGGCAGGGCGAGTTCGCCGCTGACGTCGGCGGTGGACCAGCCCTGGTAGCGCTCGCTCCAGTGCCCCGGGACGACCCCGGCCTGGGCGGCGGGGGCGAGCACGGTGATGCCGTCCACGTCGGCGTGGCCGTGCACCGAGGCGGCGACGGTGATCGCCCGGGCGGCGGTGCCGGGGCTGCCGCCGATGCCGTACACGTCGCCGTCGTTGCCCGCCGCCGCGATCACGACGGTGCCGAGCTCGGCGAGCCGGTCGGCGGCCAGGGCGTCGGTGTCGTCGGTGCTGCCGAAGTGGCTGCCGAGCGAGAGGTTGACGACGTCCAGCCGGTCGCTCAGGTCGCCGTCGCCGTTCGGGTCGGCGGCCAGGTCGAGCGCCTCGGTGACCCGGTCGGTGGAGCCGTCGCAGCCGAACACCCGGATCGCGTACAGCTGCGCGCCCGGGGCGGTGCCGGGGCCGATCCGGAAGCCGACCGGGTCCAGCCCGGGCCCGTACGGACCGGTGTACGGGTGGCCGTCCGCGGTGACGCCGTACCCGGCCGCGGTGCCGGCCACGTGGGTGCCGTGCCCGTTGCGCACGCAGTCGATCGGGTTGTCGCCGGGGTGCGGCACCGGCTGGTAGTGCGGGGAGGCCGGGTCGGGGTCGTAGTCGTCGCCGACCAGGTCCTTGCCGCCGACCACCTTGGCGTTGGGGAACAGCGCGGGCGGCGCGGGCCTGCCGCGCTCGACCGAGCGGAACGCCTCCTCGGTGCCGGGGCCGCCGAAGTCGGCGTGGGTGTAGTCGATGCCGCTGTCGATGATCCCGATCCGGGTGCCCCGGCCGGTGCCGGCCGCCTGGTCGCCGGCCCAGACCTGCGGGGCGCCGGTCAGCGGGACGGAGTGGGCGTTGTCGCGCCGTTTGGCGACGATCGGGTGGACGGCCCGGACGCCCGGCAGCGCCCGCAGCGCGGGCAGCCGGTCGGCGGGCGCGCTGACCGCGAGGCCGGCGAGCACGGTGCGGGTGCGGTAGAGCTCGCGGGCGGCGGGTGCCGCCCGGTGGACGGCGCCGGCGAGCCGGTCGAGCGCGTCCCCGGCCCGGGCCCGCTGGGCGGCGCCGGCCCGCGCGGCCTCCCGGCGGACGGCCTCCGGGGGGCGCTGGGCGCGCCGGGCCCCGTCGGCGGCGCGCCGCCAGGCGGAGCCGGCCGCCTCGGTGGTGAGTTCGAGCAGGACGGAGGCCGTTCGGCCCGGCCCCGGCGGTCCGGCGGACGGCGGCCCCGCGGACGGTGGGCCGCCGGCCGCCGGGGTGGCGGCGAGGACGGCGCTTCCGGCCAGCAGGGCCAGGGTGAGGCCGATCCGGGCGGCGGGTCGGCGGACGGGTGGCAGACGCACTGGGCCCTCTCCCCCGGCAGGGGGACTGATCCGCACACCGTGTCGCTGACGCTCGCCCACGCGAACGTCGATCACCCCTCCGAGGGCCCCAAATTAGGATGATCGCGCCGACGGGGACGAGCAACTTCCCTCGGACGGACCGGGGTTGCACTCTACTGGGTGACATCCGGCGCACCCGTACAGCCCATTCGACGGATGAACGCCACCGCCGGGCGACCCGGCCCGGCGGCGCCGGCCGCTCAGTGGTGGCCGGTCGCGCCGCCGTTGTCCCGGCGGTCCAGCGCACGCTGGAGGGCGGCGGCCGCGAAGGGGTTCCGCTCGACGGCCCGGCGGCGGCGCGGGGCGCGGACGGGGGCGGCGGCGGGGGCGGACGTGGCGTGACGGTCGGCGGTCGGCGACATACCGGGCTCCTTGGAAGCGGCGCTGCGGAAGGCGAGCGCGAAGAGGGGAAAGGGAGCGCGGGAGCAGGGATCGCCTGCTCGTGAAGGCGCACGCGTACACGGGCCGCGCGCCCTGGCTACAGGGGCGGCACACCGTACGGCCCTTCCACGGTACGACCACGCCCCGGCCGTGTCTGCACGAATACTTGGATTTCCTAGTATCTGAGACGGGTCTCACCCGGGAGAACGCAGCAGGGCCCGGACCACCGTCGAACGGTGGTCCGGGCCCTGCCGGGACGGCCCTGGGGCCGGAGGATCAGCCCAGGTCGACCGAGCGCGCGAAGCGGGCGCCGATCTCGGCGGCGATCGCCGAGAGCACCTCCTGCGGGATCTCGGTGTCCACGGTGATGGAGGCCAGCGCGCTGCCGCCGTCGCGGGCGACCTGCATGCCGGCGATGTTGATGCCCGCGTCGCCGAGGTGGCGGCCGAGCACGCCGACCACGCCGGGGCGGTCCTCGTACTTGAAGAAGGCCATGTGGTCGGTGAGCGCCACGTCCACGTCGAAGGCGTCCACGCCGACGATCTTCTGGATCTGCTTGGGGCCGGCCAGCGTGCCGGAGATGGCGATCTCCTCGCCGTTCCCGAGCGTGCCGCGGACGGTGATCACGTTGCGGTGCTCGAGGCTCTCGCTGGAGGTGGTCAGACGGACCTCGACGCCGCGCTCCTGGGCGAACAGCGGGGCGTTGACGTAGGACACCGTCTCCGCCACCACGTCCTCGAACACGCCCTTCAGCGCGGACAGTTCGAGCACCTTCACGTCGTGCTGGGTGATCTCGCCGCGGACCTCGACGTCGAGGCGGACGGCCACCTCGCCGGCCAGCGCGGTGAAGATCCGGCCGAGCTTCTCGGCCAGCGGCAGGCCCGGGCGGACGTCCTCGGCGATCACGCCGCCCTGGACGTTCACCGCGTCCGGCACCAGCTCGCCGGCCAGCGCGAGGCGCACCGAGCGGGCGACCGCGATGCCGGCCTTCTCCTGCGCCTCGTCGGTGGAGGCGCCCAGGTGCGGGGTGGCGACCACGTTGTCGAAGGCGAACAGCGGGGAGTCGGTGCACGGCTCCTTGGCGTACACGTCCAGGCCGGCGCCGGCCACCCGGCCCTCGCGCAGCGCGCTCGCCAGCGCCTCCTCGTCCACGATGCCGCCGCGGGCGGCGTTCACGATGCGGACGGTCGGCTTGACCTTGTGCAGCGCCTCGTCGCCGATCAGGCCGATGGTCTCCGGGGTCTTGGGGAGGTGGACGGTGATGAAGTCCGACACCTCCAGCAGCTCCTCCAGCGTGACCAGCTTGACGCCCATCTGCGCGGCGCGGGCGGCCTGGATGTAGGGGTCGTACGCGACGATCTTCATGCCGAACGCGGACATCCGCTGGGCGACCAGGACACCGATCCGGCCGAGGCCGACGACGCCGAGGGTCTTCTCGCTCAGCTCGACGCCGGTGTACTTGTTGCGCTTCCACTCGCCCTGCTTGAGCGCGGCGTTGGCCGGCGCGATGTTGCGGGCGACGGAGATCAGCAGGCCGCAGGCGAGCTCGGCGGCGGTGACGATGTTGGAGGTCGGCGCGTTGACGACCATCACGCCGGCCTTGGTGGCGGCGGCGACGTCCACGTTGTCCAGGCCGACGCCGGCCCGGGCGACCACCTTGAGCTTGCGGGCGGCGGCCAGCGCCTCGGCGTCGACCTTGGTGGCGGAGCGGATCAGGATCGCGTCGACGTCGGCGATCGCG
The DNA here is from genome assembly GCF_042885595.1 of Kitasatospora sp. NPDC058046. Classification (NCBI taxonomy): domain Bacteria; kingdom Bacillati; phylum Actinomycetota; class Actinomycetes; order Kitasatosporales; family Streptomycetaceae; genus Kitasatospora; species Kitasatospora sp. NPDC058046. Next base: position 779,304 of record NZ_JBHVRS010000002.1, on the reverse strand, counting down.
GTGAGCAGCTCGGTGCGGTCGGCGCCGTTGCAGTGGCGGATCTCGAAGTCGGGGCCGAGGGCGTCGACGGTGGCGGGCGAGAGCTCTTCGGCGATCAGTACGACAGCGCTTTTGGAGGTCACAGTGCTCACGACAGTGGGTCCTTAACTGTCCGGTTCCCCCGGGCACGTAGGTGGCGTGGAGGGCGGGGGAAGGTGGCATGCCGCGTAGGTAGACGCACGACGCTGTGGGCCTGACGCGCACTCGGAGTGTATCGACGGGCTGGGTAGCGGGCTGCTCCCGTCCGGCGAAATCACCCGGACGAGAGCAGCCTACTTGTACAAGGACGTTACAAATTCGGGGCCGGGGAAACGGCCCGGAAGGGGTCAGGCGTTCTCGTTGACCCAGCTCATCAGCGAGCGCAGCTTCTTGCCGGTGGTCTCCAGCAGGTGGTCCTCGTCGGCCTTCTTGTACTCGTTGTACTTGGGCAGGCCCGCCTTGTACTCGGCGATCCAGGTGTTGGCGAAGGTGCCGTCCTGGATCTCGGCGAGGACCTGCTTCATCGCGGCCTTGGTGTCCGCGGTGATGATCCGCGGGCCGGTGACGTAGTCGCCCCACTCGGCGGTCTCGGAGACCGACCAGCGCATCTTCTCCAGGCCGCCCTCGTACATCAGGTCGACGATGAGCTTCAGCTCGTGCAGGCACTCGAAGTAGGCGATCTCCGGCTGGTAGCCGGCCTCGACCAGGGTCTCGAACCCGGCCTTCACCAGGGCGGCGGTGCCACCGCAGAGGACGGCCTGCTCACCGAACAGGTCGGTCTCGGTCTCCTCGGTGAAGGTGGTCTTGATGACGCCGGCCTTGGTGGCGCCCAGGCCCTTGGCGTAGGACAGCGCCAGCTCGAAGGCCTTGCCCGAGGCGTCCTGCTCGACCGCGACGATCGCGGGGACGCCGCGGCCCTCCTCGTACTGGCGGCGGACCAGGTGGCCCGGGCCCTTCGGGGCGACCATGCAGACGTCGACGTCCGCCGGGGGCTTGATGAAGCCGAAGCGGATGTTCAGGCCGTGGCCGAAGAACAGGGCGTCGCCGGCCTTCAGGTGCGGGGCGATGTCGGCCTCGTAGACGTCGGCCTGGATCGGGTCCGGGACCAGGATCATGATGACGTCGGCCTCGGCCGCGGCCTCGGCCGGGGTGACGACGCGCAGGCCGGCCTCCTCCGCCTTGGCACGGGACTTGGACTCCGGCTTCAGGCCGACCCGGACGTCGGCGCCGGAGTCGCGCAGCGACAGCGCGTGGGCGTGGCCCTGGCTGCCGTAGCCGATGACCGCGACCTTGCGGCCCTGGATGATGGACAGGTCGGCGTCGTCTTCGTAGAACAGCTCGGCCACGGGGGCACATCTCCTTGCGTGATGGGGTCCGGGTACGCGGTGTTCACCGTATGCGCACGCGGTGTGGTGTGGGTCTTTGCTTCAGGGATTGAGACGCGGAGGCGCGCTGTTCACGCGCTGCGGTCCAGGGCGCGCAGCGAGCGGTCCGTGATGGAGCGCGCGCCGCGGCCGATGGCGACCAGGCCGGACTGGACCAACTCCTTGATGCCGTAAGGCTCCAGCATCCGGAGCATGGCCTCCAGCTTGTCCGAGCTGCCGGTGGCCTCGATGGTCACCGCTTCCGGCGACACGTCGACGGTCTTGGCACGGAACAGCTGGACGATCTCGACGATCTGCGACCGGGTCTCGTTGTCGGCGCGGACCTTCACCAGGACCAGTTCCCGCTGGATCGCAGCGGACTGGTCGAGTTCGACGATCTTTATCACGTTCACGAGCTTGTTGAGCTGCTTGGTGACCTGTTCCAGCGGGAGGTCCTCGACGTTGACCACGATCGTCATCCGGGACACGTCCGGATGCTCGGTCGAGCCGACGGCGAGGGAGTCGATGTTGAAACCCCGACGGGAGAACAGGGCGGCGATGCGGGCGAGCACGCCGGGCTTGTTCTCGACCAGGACGGAGAGGGTGTGCTTGGACATGGGATTCCTCAGTCGTTCTGGAGAGGGGGACATCAGTCGAGGTCGTCGCCGAAGTCGGGGCGCACGCCCTTGGCGAACTGGATCTCGTCGTTGCTGGTGCCGGCCGCGACCATCGGCCAGACCATGGCGTCCTGGTGGACGATGAAGTCGATGACGACCGGGCGGTCGTTGATCTCCATCGCCTGCCGGATGACCGCGTCGAGGTCCTCGGGGCGCTCGCAGCGCAGGCCCACGCAGCCCATCGCCTCGGACAGCTTGACGAAGTCGGGGATCCGGGTGCCCTGGGCCGGCGGCTCGATGCCGTCGTGGCCGGGGCCGGAGTGCAGCACGGTGTTGGAGTAGCGCTGGTTGTAGAACAGCGTCTGCCACTGCCGGACCATGCCCAGCGAGCCGTTGTTGATGACCGCGACCTTGATCGGGATGTCGTTCAGGGCGCAGGTGACCAGTTCCTGGTTGGTCATCTGGAAGCAGCCGTCGCCGTCGATCGCCCAGACCGCGCTCTCCGGGCGGCCGGCCTTGGCACCCATCGCCGCGGGGACGGCGTAGCCCATCGTCCCGGCGCCGCCCGAGTTGAGCCAGGTGCCCGGCTTCTCGAACCGGATGAACTGCGAGCTCCACATCTGGTGCTGGCCCACGCCCGCGGCGTAGATCGCCTCGGGGCCGACCAGCGTCCCGATCCGCTCGATGACCTGCTGCGGCGAGAGCCGCCCCTCCGGGGCCGGCTCGTAGCCGAGCGGGTAGGTCTTCTTCCACTCGTCGAGCCGCTCCCACCACTCGGTGTAGTCGCCCTTGTGGCCGGCGTCGAACTCGGCCTGGACGGCGACGATCAGGTCGGCGAGCACCTCGCGGGCGTCGCCGACGATCGGCACGTCCGCCGGGCGGTTCTTGCCGATCTCGGCCGGGTCGATGTCGGCGTGGACGACCTTGGCGTTGGGGGCGAAGCCGTCCAGCTTGCCGGTGACGCGGTCGTCGAAGCGGGCGCCGAGGGTGAACAGCAGGTCGGACTTCTGGAGCGCGGTGACGGCGGGGACGGAGCCGTGCATGCCGGGCATGCCCAGGTGCTGCGGGTGGCTGTCCGGGAACGCGCCGAGCGCCATCAGGGTGGTGACCACCGGGGCGCCGGTCAGCTCGGCGAGGATCCGCAGCTCGGCGGTGGCCCGCGCCTTGAGCACGCCGCCGCCGACGTACAGCACCGGCCGCTTGGCGCCGACCAGCATCTTCGCGGCCTCGCGGATCTGCTTGGCGTGCGGCTTGGTCACCGGGCGGTAGCCGGGCAGCGCGGTCTCGACCGGCCAGCGGAAGGTGGTGGTCGCCTGGAGCGCGTCCTTGGCGATGTCGACCAGGACCGGGCCGGGGCGGCCGGTGGCGGCGATGTGGAAGGCCTCGGCGATCACCCGGGGGATCTCGGCCGGGTCGGTGACCAGGTAGTTGTGCTTGGTGATCGGCATCGTGATGCCGCAGATGTCCGCCTCCTGGAAGGCGTCGGTGCCGATCGCCTTGGAGGAGACCTGGCCGGTGATCGCGACGACGGGCACCGAGTCCATGTAGGCGTCGGCGATCGGGGTGACCAGGTTGGTCGCACCCGGACCCGAGGTCGCCATGCAGACCCCGACCCGGCCGGTGGCCTGGGCGTAGCCGGTGGCGGCGTGGCCGGCGCCCTGCTCGTGCCGGACCAGGATGTGGCGCACCTTGACGGAGTCCATCAGGGGGTCGTACGCGGGAAGGATGGCGCCGCCCGGGATGCCGAAGACGGTGTCCGCGCCCACGGCCTCGAGGGAGCGGATGAGCGACTGGGCGCCGGTCATGGTCTCGACGACGTGCTGGGGAGCGGGAGCGTTGGCGGCCGGGTTGTCCCCGCGGCGGGGGGATGCGGCGTGCTCGGTCATCTGCCTGTCTCTTCTCGGGTTTTGCCGACCCGGTGCTGCGGGCCCCGTGCTGCGAGGGTGGGGTCCCGGTCCGGGTCGAGCGCCGGCTCTGCCTCAATCGTCCCGCTCGGTCCGACGGATCGGACGGGCCAGGGCGGTCGAGGCCAGGGGTCTTGCGGAGGTGGAACAGCGTCAGTGCAACAAAAAACCCCTCGTGCCCAAGGGCATGCGAGGGGTGGCGCGTCGGTCTGTCACGAGCAGGGCGTACGAGCCCACTCAGCCGACGCGCCCGCCAAGTACGAGAATTCGGGTGCGCATGGCAACGACCTTCCTCCCGTGCGGGGCGGCGTGTCAAGCAGGTGGGACGACCGTCTCGCCATGCGGACCACCCGGCGGGCCAGTAACGGCACGGTGTTCGGGCAGGTCAGAGCCGCCATGGTGATGTGCGCCACGCCCCGGCGCGGCGTCCGTCCGGCCGCTGCCGCGGCCACTCGTCCGGGTGTCCTCGGGGGCGGGCGGGCGGGTGTCGGCGGGCGGGTACGGGCGGCGGGCCGACAGCGGTCCGGCCGGGCCCGCCGGGGTGGAGACCGGGCCCGGCGGCGTGGCCAGCGGGCCGGTCGGGGTGGGCAGCGGGTAGCCGCGGCGGGCCAGCGCCCGGCGCAGCCGGGGCTCGTCCAGCGGCGGGGCGAAGGCCGAGCCCTGGGCCTGCCCGCAGCCCAGCTCCCGCAGCGCGGCGACCTGGCGGGGCAGGTCCACCCCCTCGGCGGCGGTGGTCATCCCGAGGTCGCGGCCGAGCCGCAGCGCGTGCCCGGCGAGGGTGCGGCTGAGCGGGGACTCGCCGAGGTCCTGGACGAGCGTGCGGTCCAGCTTGAGCCCGTCCAGCGGCAGCCGGGCGAGCGCGCCGAGCGAGCCGCCGCCCGCGCCGTACCCGGCCAGCCAGGTGGAGACGCCGAGCCCGCGCAGGGCGGAGAGCCGGCGGCCGAGTTCGTCGGCGAGCGAGTCCGGGCCCATCCGGGCCACCTCGATGACCAGTTCGTCGGCGGGCAGCCCGCTGTCGCGCAGCGCCGAGGCCACCGTCTCGTACAGGCCGGGCGAGCAGAGCCGCTCCACCGAGAGCCTGACGGCCACCGGGACGGGCTCCGGCGTGCCGCGGCCCCTGCCGCCGGGCAGGCCGCGCCGCTCGACGGCCGCGCTGACCGCCTCCAGGACCAGCCAGCGGGAGAACCGGGTGGCCGCGTCGCCGTGCTCGGCCGAGCGCAGGAACTCGGCCGGGGTGAGCAGCAGGCCGCCCACCGAGCGCCAGCGGGCCTGCGCCTCGACGCCGGTCACCGCGCCGCTGCCGAGGTCCACCACGGGCTGGTGGAGCAGGGTGAAGCCGCCCTCCCGGACGGCCAGCCGCAGCCGCTCCTCCAGCTCGGTGCGGCGCTCCAGGTCGGCCCGCATCGCGGGGGTGTAGAGCACCACCCGGCCCTTGCCCTCGGACTTGGCCCGGTACATCGCCAGGTCGGCGTTGCGCATCAGCTCGTCGGCCGCGGTTCTGGGGTCGGCCGCCGGGCCGCGTTCGGGGGTGCCGAAGGCGATGCCGATGCTGGCGGCGACGCCGAGTTCGGCGCCGCCGATCCAGTACGGCTCGGAGAGGGCGAGGCGCAGCCGCTCGGCCAGCTCCTGGACCTGGAGGCGGCCGAGCGGGCCGCAGACCAGCGCGGCGAACTCGTCGCCGCCGAACCGGGCGACGGTGTCCCCGCAGCGGACGGCGCTCTGCAGCCGGCGGGCCGCCTGCACCAGCAGTTCGTCGCCGACCTGGTGCCCGGCGGTGTCGTTGACCGCCTTGAAGCCGTCCAGGTCGATGAAGAGCACCGCGATCCCGGCGCCCGTCCCGCCCTGCTGGCCACGGGCACCGAGGGCGGCCCGCAGCCGCTGGGTGAACAGCGCCCGGTTGGGCAGGTCGGTGAGCGGGTCGTGGAAGGCGTTGTGCTGCAACTGGGCCTGGAGCATGACGCGTTCGGTGACGTCCCGGCTGTTGAGCAGCAGGCCGTCGCGGTGTCTGCTGACGGTCGACTCGACGTACAGCCACTCGCCGGCGCCGGAGCTGATCCGGCACTCGACCCGGGCGGAGGGCTCGGCGGTGCCGGGGCTGCGGTGGGTGGTGAGCCGGACCCTGGCGAGGTAGCGGCGGACCTCGGAGAGCACCCGGCCGACGTCCTCGGGGTGGACCAGGTCCAGCAGGTTGCCGCCGACCAGTTCCTCCGGGTCCCGCCCGTAGACGCCGAGCGCGGCCGGGGAGACGTAGGAGAGCACGCCGTTGGCGCCGGCGATCATGATGACGTCGCTGGAGCCCTGCACCAGCGAGCGGAAGTGCGCCTCCTTGTGGGCGAGTTCCTGCGCCAGCGACAGGTTGTCGAGCAGCATGACGCCCTGCCGGAGGATCAGCGCCAGCCCGACGGTGCAGGCGGCCGCGGCCACCACCCGGTCCAACTCCCGTCCGCCGAGGGCGTTGTAGAGAATGCCCGCGGTGCAGACCGCGGCGGCCGCGTACGGGGTCAGCGCGCTGAAGGTGGTGGCCACCCGGCGGTGCGGCAGGCCGCCGGCCGAGGGGTGGTCGCGCAGCGGACGGCGCCAGCGCGGCGACCACGGCGCCCAGCCCAGCAGCAGGCTGCCGGCGAACCAGCCGGCGTCCAGCAGTTCGCCCGAGTGGTAGCTGCTGCGCAGCTCCGGGGAGGTGAACAGGGCGTCGCAGGTGACGGTGACGGCGAGGGCCAGCATCGCGGTGTGCACCGCCGCCCGGTTGCCGTCCCGGCCGCCGAAGCGCAGCCCGACCACCAGGCTGACCAGCAGGATGTCCAGCACCGGGTAGGCCAGGTTGAGGGCCAGGCGCAGCGGTGAGCCGTCCTCGCCGGCCGCGATCCGGCCGAGCGCCAGGCTCCAGCTGAGGGTGAACAGCGAGCCGGCGATCAGCCAGCCGTCGAGCAGCAGGCAGAGCCAGCCGGCCGCCGTGCGCGGGTGCTGGGCGAGCACCAGGACGCCGGTGATGGCGAGCGGGGCGAACAGCAGGAAGGCGTACTCGGCGAGCGAGTCCCGGGGCAGCGGGGTGCGCACGACCAGCTCGTACCAGCCCCAGGTGCCGTTGCCGAAGGCGACCATGAGCGAGGAGAGGCCGAACAGCAGCCAGGCCGGGCGGGCGTGGCCGCCGACCGTGCAGCCGTACACCAGGCAGGACAGCGCGGCCGCCAGGGCCGCCGCGGCCAACCCGAAGTCGCCCATGAAGACGGACAGTTGGTGCGATCCCCAGCCGGCGGCGGCGCCGGTGGCGTAGGCCACGCAGAGCGCGGCCAGGGCGAACCCGGGCAGCGTACGGCCCACCCCGGGCCGGTACAGCGGGCCGCGGCGGGCGGGTGCGGGCACGTCGGCGGCGGACGTGTCGGTGTGCGGTGCGTCCGGCCGTCCGGTTCCGGGCAGCACCGTTTCGGTGGAGCTCACTCGGCCTCTCCCCCTCCGGCCCGGGGCCTCGCGCCCCGGCCACGGGCCACCGGCCGCGCACCTGTCGGACGTACGCGGTGGCCTGGCGCCCCGTCAGGACGGTGGCCCAGGGGGTGGGCGGCCTGCCGGCCGCCGCACCGTACCGATGCTCCCAAAATGGACCCTACACCAATCCCGTCACTCAATGACACGCACACTCAACTTAGAGTAATGGCGAAAGAGTGGGGAAATGCCCCTGATTCCTATGGATCGGCCCGGTTGGCGGCGGCGCGCGGGCAGGGGCTCACGCGGCGCGCACGGGAGCACGCGGCGGCGCCCGAACACCGGTGCCAGGGTGGACGATCCGTGCTGCCGGGGCGCACGGACAGCGGACCCGGACCGGCCGGGGCCGGTCCGGGTCCGTCGTGGCGCCCAGTTCAGTGGGGCCCTGCTCAGCGGGGCCCTGCTCAGCGGGGCCCTGCTCAGTGGAGTCCTGCTCAGCGGGGCCCTGCTCAGTGGCCCGAGGGGGCCAGGTCCTCCGGGAACAGCCGCAGCCGGTGCGCCAGTGCGGCCGCCTCGCCCCGGCCGCCGACCCCGAGCTTGCCGAGGATGTTGGAGACGTGCACGCTCGCGGTCTTCGGAGAGATGTACAGCTCCTCGGCGATCTGCCGGTTGGTCCAGCCACGCGCGAGCAGCCGGAGCACGTCCCGCTCCCGGGGGGTGAGGTTGAAGGAGTCCCCCGCGGCCTGGGCCGGAACCGCGGCCGTCCCCCCGCCCGCCCGGCCGGCCGTCCGCCTGGCCGGGGCGAGGCTCAGCCCGGCCCGCTCGGCCAGCGCGGCGATCTGCCCGCCGAGCAGCCGGTCGCCCCGGGCGGCCGCCAGTTCGGCCGCCTCGCGCAGCAGTTCGGCGGCGGCCTCGCGCCGGCCGGCCTGCACCTCGGCCTCGCCGGCCCGCAGCAGGGCGAGCGCCAGCGGGAACGGCAGGCCGGTCGGCCGCAGCGCCTCGACGGCGGCGGCCCACCCCTGCGGGGTGTCCGCGCCCTCGGCGCGGGCCAGTTCGGCCTCCAGCAGCCGGGCCCAGCCGTGGTGCAGCGGCGCCCGGGGCCGCAGTGCGGCGGCGGCCGCGGCGATCGCGGCCAGCGCCCCGGCCCGGCCCGCCTCGGCCTGCGGCAGGCCCCGGCTGTCCGCCTCCACCGCGGCGGCCTCGGCCAGCAGCGGGTAGACGTCGGACTCGTGGCCGAGCCGGCCGTCCTCCTCCAGCGCGGCGAGCAGTTCGGCCCGGGCCTCCAGCGGCCGGCCGCCGAGCGCCGCGAGCCGCACCGCCAGCCGGCTGATCGGCACGCTGTGCTGGACCTGGCCGACCCGGTTGGCCGACCGGGCCTGCGCCAGCATGGTGCCCGCGGTGGCCAGGTCCCCCTTGAGCAGGGCGAGTTCGCCGCGCATCCGGTCCAGGAACTCGGCGTGGGTGCCGGTCGGGCTGGCCGCCTCGTAGCCGACCAGCACCTCGGTGGCCTCCCGGGCCCGCCCGAGGTCGGCGAGCGCCTCGACCAGGTTGCCGGTCAGGATGGCGCCGATGTTGCGCAGCAGGCCGTTGCCGTTCGCGTACTCCAGGCCCTCCCGGGCCAGTCGGACCGCGTCCTCGGGGTGCCCGAGTCCGCGCTGCATGCTGGCCAGGTTGTTGATGCCGCGCAGCAGCAGGTCGGGCACGCCCAGCCGGCGGGCCCGTTCGACCGCCCCGGCGAGCTCGGCCAGCCCGCCCTCGGCGTCGCCCTGGACGTCGTAGCGCAGGCCGCCGAGGGTCATCCGGGCGTGCACCTCGACCGAGTGCGCGCCCACCTCCTCGGCGATCCGGATCGCCCGCTCGGCCAGCTCGATCGCCGCCGGGGTGGGCTTCTTGAGCATCGCCGTCCCGGCGCCGAGCGCGAGCACCTCGGCCTGGACCGCGGTCGGCGGCAGGTGCTCCACCAGCCGCAGCGCGTTCGCGATCTCCTCCTCGTCGCCGGAGCGGCGCAGACTGCCCAGCATCCGGGCCCGGTTGATCCGGAACCAGGCCGCGCGCACCGGGTGCTCGGCCTCGTCGACCAGCCGCAGCCCGCGCTTGGCCAGGCTCAGGCCGCGCTCGCGGTCGCCGCAGCGCCGGGCCGCGACCACCGCCTCGGCCAGCACGTCGACCAGCTGGATCCGGTCGCAGTCCCCGTCCGCGGTGCTGTGGTCGCAGGAGCCGGGCGGGTAGGTCTCGGCCCAGTCGTACGGGCGCAGGGTGTGCGCCAGCACCTCCTCGGAGACCAGGTCCCACAGCTCCAGGGCGCGTTCCAGCATGCCGAGCTGCTCGGCGAAGGCGTTGCGGCGGCGGGCCGCGCGGGCGGCGTCCAGGGCCGTCGGCAGGGCGCGGGCCGGATCGTGCGCGTGGTACCAGTAGTTGGCCAGCCGGGCGGCCAGCGCGTCACCGGGGACCAGCTGCGGCTGGGCCTCCACCGCGAGCGCGAACCTGCGGTTGATCCGGTGCCGTTCGCCGGGCAGCAGGTCGTCCGAGACCGCCTCGCGGACCAGCGCGTGGCGGAACCGGTAGCCCTCGCCCTCGCTGTCCGGGCGCAGGATGTTGGCGCCGACGGCCGCCCGCAGCGCCTCGATCAGCGCCTCCTCGTCGTCGTCCAGGACGGCGGCCAGCAGGGCGTGTTCGACGTGCGAGCCGCCCTCGGCGGCGATCCGCACCACCCGCTGGGCCTCCTCGTCCAGGCCCTCGACCCGTACCAGCAGGATGTCCCGCAGCGAGTCGGTCAGCCCGGCGCCGAAGCCGTCCTCGAAGGCGGTGGCCAGCTCCTCGACGAAGAACGGGTTCCCCTCCGAACGGCGGTGGATGCGGTCCACCAGCTGGCGGTCGGGGACGGTGGTGCCGAGGATGCCGGCCAGCTGGGCGGCCACCTCGCGGCGGTCGAACCGCGCCAGCTCCAGCCGCTGGACGGTGCGCAGCCGTTCGAGCTCGGCCAGGAAGGGGCGCAGCGGGTGCCGGCGGTGCAGGTCGTCGGTGCGGTAGGTGGCGACCAGCAGCACCCGGGAGCGGTGCAGGGTGCGCACCAGGAAGGCGAGCAGCTCGCGGGTGGAGCGGTCGGACCAGTGCAGGTCCTCGACGGCGAGGACGAGGGTACGCTCCGCGCCGAGCCGTTCGAACAGCCTCGCGGTGTGCTCGAACAGCCGGGCCCGGCTGTACTCGTCGTTGGGTTCGCCGTCCACCTCGCCGAACTCGGAGAGCAGCAGGGCGAGATGGCTCTCGCTGCCGGCCGCGGCGGCCTCCAGTTCGGCGCCCAGCGAGCGGTGCAGCCGGCGCAGCGCGGCGGCCAGCGGCGCGTACGGCAGGCCCTCGGCGCCGACCTCCAGACAGCTGCCGAGCGAGGTGACCGCCCCCTGGGCGGCGGCCCGCTCCAGGAACTCCTCCAGCAGCCGGGTCTTGCCGACCCCCGCCTCGCCGCCGATCAGGACGGACTGCGGGCTGCCGGTGCCCGCGCGGCGCAGCGCGTCGGTCAGCTCGGTGATCTCGCTTCCGCGGCCGACGAAGACGGGGCTGACCGATGTGTGCTGCATGGAGGCGAGCATGCCATAGCCGGTGGGGCCCGGCCGAGGGGTTATCTCCCCTGGCGAACGGGTCGAAGGGCCCGAACGCCCGGAGGGGGAGACGCTCACTCGCAGCGTCTCCCCCTCCGGAGTTCCTTCGGCACCGTCGTGGTGCCGCACCGTCAGCATTCGGGCCGACGCACGGGGCGCCGCTGGAAGCGGGCGGCCACCGGGCGCTGCCGCAGGCGGCGGGCCTCCTTGGCCTCGCGCACCAGGCGCTCGTGCTCGGCGCGGGCCACGAGCTCGTGGGCCTGTTGCTGGAAGGTCTGGTACTCGATCATTTCCGGTTCCCCCTCGGGTTTTCCACTGCGTCCTGCTGACAGGTAAGAGCTTCCTCCGCCAGTGGGGGGTGCCGCATCGGGAGCCTGCCGCATCTTCCGGGGCCCGGATGCCTTAGATCGGGCGCAGATCGGGCGTCAGAAAAGGTTTAAGGCCCCGCCTCACCCAGATACATAGGTGAGGCGGGGCCTTAGGCCTTACTTAGAGGGCCTTAGATGCCTTAGACGCCTTAGGAAGGAAGGGCTGACGACCTAGGCTGCGCCCAGACGCTCCAGGATCAGGTCCTTCACGCGGGCGGCGTCGGCCTGGCCGCGGGTGGCCTTCATGACCGCGCCGACCAGCGCGCCCACGGCCTGGACCTTGCCGTCGCGGATCTTGGCGGCGATCCCCTCGTTCTCGGCGATGGCCTGGTCGACGGCGGCACCCAGCGCGGAGTCGTCCGAGACCACGGCCAGGCCGCGCTTCTCGACGATCGCGTCCGGCTCGCCCTCGCCGGCCAGCACGGCCTCGATGACCTGGCGGGCCAGCTTGTCGTTCAGCTTGCCCTCGGCGACCAGCGCGGCGACCCGGGCGACCTGCGCCGGGGTGATCGGCTGCTCGCTCAGCTCGGTGCCGGTCTCGTTGGCGCGGCGCGCCAGCTCGCCCATCCACCACTTGCGGGCCTGGTCGGCCGGGGCACCGGCCGCGATGGTCTCCTGGATCGGGCCCACCGCACCGGCGTTGAGCACCGACTGCATGTCCTTGTCGGACAGGTCCCACTCGGCCTGGAGCCGGGCGCGGCGCACCCGCGGCAGCTCGGGCAGGGCGGCGCGCAGCTCCTCGACCCACGCGCGGGCGGGGGCCACCGGCACCAGGTCCGGCTCGGGGAAGTAGCGGTAGTCCTCGGCGTTGTCCTTGATCCGGCCCGAGGTGGTGGAGCCGTCCTCCTCGTGGAAGTGGCGGGTCTCCTGGACGATGGTGCCGCCGTCGGTCAGCACGGTGGCGTGGCGCCGGATCTCGAACCGGGCGGCCCGCTCCACGCTGCGCAGCGAGTTGACGTTCTTGGTCTCCGAGCGGGTGCCGAAGGTCTCGGTGCCGTTCGGGCGCAGCGACAGGTTGACGTCGCAGCGCATCTGGCCCTTGTCCATCCGGGCCTCGGAGACGTCGAGCGAGCGGATCACCTCGCGCAGCTCGGCGACGTACGCCTTGGCGACCTCGGGGGCGCGCTCGCCGGCGCCCTCGATCGGCTTGGTGACGATCTCGATCAGCGGGATGCCGGCCCGGTTGTAGTCGAGCAGCGAGTGGGTGGCGCCGTGGATGCGGCCGGTGGCCCCGCCGACGTGGCTGGACTTGCCGGTGTCCTCCTCCATGTGGGCGCGCTCGATCTCCACCCGGAAGGTCGAGCCGTCCTCCAGCTGCACGTCGAGGTAGCCGTTGAAGGCGATCGGCTCGTCGTACTGCGAGGTCTGGAAGTTCTTGGGCATGTCCGGGTAGAAGTAGTTCTTCCGCGCGAACCGGCACCACTCGGCGATCTCGCAGTTCAGCGCCAGGCCGATCTTGACCGCCGACTCCACGCCGACCGCGTTGACCACCGGCAGCGAGCCCGGCAGGCCCAGGCAGGTCGGGCAGGTCTGGCTGTTCGGCTCGGCACCCAGCTCGGTCGAGCAACCGCAGAACATCTTGGTCTTGGTACCCAGCTCGACGTGGACCTCAAGGCCCATCACCGGGTCGTACGACGCGAGAGCGTCCTCGTAGGAGACCAGGTTCATGACGCTCACAGCGTCCCTTCTCACTTGAAGCTTGGGAGGTACGGGCCCGGCCGCCGCGTCGCGCGGGGCCGGGCCTGGGCGCTTGACTCAGCTCAGCCCAGCAGCACGTCGTCGGAGCCCAGCTGACGCAGCTCGCGCACCAGCAGGGCGGTGCCGGTGACCAGCGCGGCCGCGCCGACCAGGGCGTTGACCAGCTTGAGGGTGTCGCTCTCCTCGCGGGCCTTGCGGACGTCCTTGACGACGGAGATCGCGCCGAACGCGCTGGTGCCGATGGACAGCCACAGGCCGGGCTTGGAGTGCTTGAAGCCCTTCAGCGAGCCGGAGCCCTTGGCCTTCTCGATCTTGCTCACAGTGCCGGTGCCTCCTCCAGCAGGGTGTGCCCCCACTTGTCGTTGAGTGCGGCCTCGACGGCGCCGCCCACGCGGTACAGGCGGTCGTCCGCCATCGCGGGTGCGATGATCTGGAGGCCGACCGGGAGATTGTCCTCCGGGGCCAGGCCGACCGGCAGCGACATGGCCGCGTTGCCCGCCAGGTTCGACGGAATCGTGCACAGGTCGGCCAGGTACATCGCCATCGGGTCGTCGGCGCGCTCGCCGATCGGGAAGGCGGTGGTCGGCGTGGTCGGCGAGACCAGGACGTCCACGCCCGCGAAGGCCGCGTCGAAGTCGCGCGAGATGAGCGTGCGGACCTTCTGGGCCGAGCCGTAGTAGGCGTCGTAGTAGCCCGAGGACAGCGCGTAGGTGCCCAGGATGATGCGGCGCTTGACCTCGGGGCCGAAGCCGGCCTCGCGGGTCAGGGCGGTGACCTCCTCGGCCGAGCGGCTGCCGTCGTCGCCGACCCGCAGGCCGTAGCGCATCGCGTCGAAGCGGGCCAGGTTGGAGGAGCACTCGCTGGGCGCGATCAGGTAGTACGCCGGCAGCGCCAGGGTGAACGACGGGCAGGAGACCTCGACGACCTCGGCGCCCAGCTCGCGCAGCAGCTCCACCGACTCGTTGAAGCGCTGCATGACGCCGGCCTGGTAGCCCTCGCCGGCGAACTCCTTGACGACGCCGATCCGCATGCCGCGGATGTCGCGCATCTTGGCGGCCTCGACGACGGCCGGGACGGGCGCGTCGATCGAGGTGGAGTCCAGCGGGTCGTGGCCGGCGATGGCCTCGTGCAGCAGGGCCGCGTCCAGCACGGTGCGGGCGCACGGGCCGCCCTGGTCCAGGCTGCTGGAGAAGGCGACCAGGCCGTAGCGGGACACCGAGCCGTAGGTCGGCTTGACGCCGACGGTGCCGGTGACGGCGCCGGGCTGGCGGATCGAGCCGCCGGTGTCGGTGCCGATCGCCAGCGGGGCCTCGAAGGCGGCCAGCGCGGCGGCCGAACCGCCGCCGGAGCCGCCGGGGATGCGGGAGAGGTCCCACGGGTTGCCGGTCACGCCGTACGCGGAGTTCTCGGTGGAGGAGCCCATCGCGAACTCGTCCATGTTGGTCTTGCCGAGGATGACCACGTCAGCGTCCTTGAGACGGCTGGTCAGCGTGGCGTCGTACGGCGGGATCCAGCCCTCGAGCATCTTCGAACCACAGGTGGTCGGGATGCCCTTGGTGGTGAAGACGTCCTTGAGCGCGAGCGGGACGCCGGCCAGCGGGCCCAGCTCCTCGCCCTTGGCGCGCTTGTCGTCCACGGCCTTGGCCGCGGCCAGCGCGCCCTCGGTGTCGACGTGCAGGAAGGCGTTGACCTTCTTGTCGACGGCTCCGATGCGGTCCAGGTGGGCCTGCGCGACCTCGACGGCGGACACCTCGCCCTTGGCGATGGCGCTCGCGGTCTCGGCGGCGGTGTAGCGGATCAGCTCGGTCATATCGGTCAGTCCTCCCCGAGGATCTGCGGCACACGGAAACGCTGCTCCTCGGAGGCGGGGGCGCCGGACAGCGCCTGCTCCGGGGTGAGCGACGGCCGCACCTCGTCCGCGCGCATGACGTTGGTCAGCGGCAGCGGGTGGGAGGTCGGCGGGACGTCCTGTCCGGCGACCTCGGAAACGCGGGCGACCGCGCCGATGATCACGTCGAGCTGCTCGGCGAAGTGGTCCAGCTCTTCGGGCTTCAGCTCAAGACGCGACAGCCGGGCGAGGTGGGCGACCTCCTCGCGCGTGATGCCAGGCATGCAGCGATCCTCAGGGTGAGTTCTGGTGAGACCCGGCGGTGCCTTGCGGGCGGAGCCGGGCCCGGGCAGGAGCAGCCGGGTTCGGCACTCCGTCCTCGTGGTCTTTGGACCCCATCCTATGGGGCCCGTCCCCTACCCCGGCCAACGAGTGATCCGCGGCGGCCGTCGCCGACACCTGTCACGCCCGTCGCCGGCTCCCGTCGCGGCCCGGCGGCGGCGTCCGGCGGGCTACTGCGGCCGGGTGCGGGCCCAGCCCTGCGGCTTGATCTCCCGGTGCGCGGCCTGCACCACCTGGGCCACCGGCGGCAGCGTGGGCGGGATGACCGGCGGCCGGACCGGCGGGAGCGTCGTCGGCGGCAGCGCCGGCGGCCTGGCCGCCGGGCCGATCGGCTTGGCGCCCTGGGCCGGCTGGAAGCCGGCGTGCAGCTGGGGCGGCAGGCCGAGCCGCTCCACCGGCGGGGCGCCGGTGCGGTGCACCCGCAGCCAGGCGGTGGCCTGCTCGGCCGGCAGCGCGGCCGACACCAGCCAGCCCTGGACGGCGTCCACGCCCATGCAGTGCAGCCGCTCCCAGGTCTCGTCGTCCTCGACGCCCTCGGCGACCACGGTCAGGCCCAGCGAGTGGGCGAGCTCCACCGAGCAGCGCACCACCGCCGCGTCGTGGTCGTCGGCGACCATCCGGGAGACGAAGGAGCGGTCGATCTTCAGCTCGCCGACCGGCAGGCTGCGCAGCCGCACCAGCGAGGAGTGCCCGGTGCCGAAGTCGTCCAGGGACATCCCGACGCCGTAGCCGCGCAGTTCGGCCAGGGTGTCGGCGGCCCGCCGGGAGTCGTCCAGCAGCAGCCGCTCGGTGATCTCCAGCTGGAGCGCGTGGGCCGGCACCTGGTGGCGGACGAGGTGGCCGGCCACCCGCTGGGCGAAGCCGGGGTTGAGCACGTCGCGCGGCGAGACGTTGACCGCGACCTGCACCTGGAGGCCCTGCTCGCGCCAGTAGGCGAGCTGGCCGACGGCCGCCTCCAGCACGTAGTCGGTGAGCCGCGGCATCAGGCCGCTGGACTCGGCGAGCCCGACGAACTCGTCCGGCGAGACCTTCCCCTGGCCGGGCCGCTCCCAGCGCAGCAGCGCCTCCAGGCCGACCACCCGGCCGTCGAAGGCCACCTTCGGCTGGTAGTGCAGCTGCACCTCGCCGGTCTCCAGCGCCCGGCGCAGGTCCCCCAACAGCCCGATCCGGTACGGCGTGTCGGCGTCCTGGGTCTCGTCGTACTGGGCGACGCCGCAGCAGCCGCGCTGGGCGTGGCCCATCGCGACGTCGGCCCGGCGCAGCAGCGACTCGGCGTCCTGGGCGTGCTGCGGGTAGACGCAGACGCCGCCGCTGGCCTCCAGGACGAGCAGCAGCCCGTCCAGCCGGATCGGGGCGGCAAGTTCGGCGATCAGCGCCTTGGCGACCCGCTCCAGGCTGTCCGGGCAGTTGATGCCGGGCAGCAGGACGGCGAACTCGTCGCCGCCCATCCGGGCCACCATCGGGCGGCCGCGGCGGTAGTGCCGGGGCAGGCCGGCGAAGACGTCGTCGATGGACTCCCGGGTGGCGCTGCCGGCCGGGCCGCCGGAGCGCAGGGCCCGGTGCAGCCGGCGGGCGATGTGAACCAGCAGCCGGTCGCCGGCCGTATGACCGAGTGTGTCGTTGAGCGATCGGAAGCGATCGAGGTCGAGCAGGATGAGACCGACGCTGTACCCCTGCTCACACTCCGCAATCGCCTCCTGGGCGGCCAGCAGCAGGGCCTGACGGTTCGGCAGATCTGTCAGCGGGTCGGTCAGTTGGTCGCGGGCGCGGTCCCGGGCGATCCGCCAGGCCGCCACCAGCACCGCCAGGGGCACGGCGAACAGCGGCAGCAACTCGGGTTCGTACCGGTAGACCAGGACGGCCAGCGGGATGAGCGGCGCGGCTCCGGCCAGCAGCACGCCGAGCAGCAGGACCGCACCCGCCACCCCCTGCGGCGGGCGTGTGGGCGCACCGCCGGTCGTACGATCCATAAGCCCTGTCCTCCGTCGGGCCCGCCCCGTCAGGCCGCCTTACGGTGAGGCACCGTGCCGGTACCGACAGCTGCCGGGCATGGAGCGACCCCGTGGAACTCCGGTCCAGCCGGCGCCCCCACCCCTGCTGACACTCTGTTGCGCTCCAGGGTATGCCGGGGTCCACCCGGTGGGCAGACTTTCGGACAACCGGAAACGCGCCACCGCGCCCGGGTGCCGCACAGTGACACAATGCCCGCTTTCACGGTGCGGCACCCGGTGACGTTGCATCAGGACGATAACAACACCGATCCGGTCATCAGCCGATCGGGGCGGCTCCGGATCAGTCCTCGACAGTCTCCCCCGCCGCCTCTCCGGCCTCCTCGGGCTCCGGAAGCCCCAGGTGGGCACGGGCGGCGGACGGTCCGTCGGCGAGCAGGACGGTGAACCCGGCGTCGTCCAGGACCGGCAGGCCGAGCTGAACAGCCTTGTCGTACTTGGACCCTGGGTTGTCACCAGCGACCACAAAATCGGTCTTTTTCGAAACCGAACCGGTCACCTTCGCTCCGCGCGAGGTCAGCGCCTCCTTGGCGCCGTCCCGGGTGTGGCCGGCCAGCGTGCCCGTCACCACCACGGTCAGCCCCTCCAGCGGGCGCTCCGCCTCCTCCTCGTCCGCGAACTCCTCGGTGAAGCGGACGCCGTCCGCCTCCCAGTTCCGGAGGACCTCCTTGTGCCACTCCTCCGCGTACCACTCCTGGATCGAGCGGGCGATCGTCGGACCGACCCCCTCGACGGCCGCCAGCTGCTCCTCGCTCGCCTCGAAGATCTTCGTCAGGTCGCGGAACTCCCGGGCCAGCGCCTGCGCGGCGACCGGGCCGACGTGCCGGATCGACAGGCCGTTGACGAACCGCCACAGCGGCCGCTGCTTCGCCGCCTCCAGGTTGTCGATCAGGGCCTGCAGCGACTTCTTCGGCTCGCCCTTGGTGGTGGCGAAGAAGAAGACCTCCTTCTCCTTGCCCGTCTTGTCGTCCAGCTTCGGCATGCCCGTCTTCGGGTCCCGGACCAGCACCTTGATCGGCAGCAGCTTCTCCCGCGTCAGCCGGAAGATGTCGGCCTCGTTGCGCACCGGCGCCTCGGCCGGCTCCAGCGGCTGGGTCAGCGCGGTGGCCGCGACGTAGCCCAGCCCCTCCACGTCCAGGCACTGCCGCCCCCCGAGGAAGGCGATCCGCTCCCGGATCTGGGCCGGGCAGCGCTCCGCGTTCGGGCAGCGCAGATCGATGTCCCCCTCGGCCATCGGCCGCAGCTCACTGCCGCACTCCGGGCAGTGCGAGGGCATCACGAAGGCCTGCTCGGTGCCGTCCCGCAGGTCGTACACCGGGCCGAGGATCTCCGGGATGACGTCGCCCGCCTTGCGCAGCACCACGGTGTCCCCGAGCAGCACGTCCTTGGCCTTGACGATCTCCTGGTTGTGCAGCGTCGCGTACTGCACCATCGAACCGGCCACCTTCACCGGCTCGGCCAGCACCGCGTACGGGGTGGCCCGGCCGGTGCGGCCGATGCCGACCTTGATCTCCGCCAGCCGGCCGGTGACCTCCTCCGGCGGGTACTTCCAGGCGATCGCCCAGCGCGGCGACTTGGAGGTGGCGCCGAGCCGGCCCTGCAGGGCGATCTCGTCCACCTTCACCACGACGCCGTCGATCTCGTGCTCGACCGAGTGCCGCTGCTCGCCGAAGTGCTTGATGAACGCCCGCACCTCGGCGAGCGTCCCCACCACCCTGTTGTGCCGGGCCGTGGGCAGGCCCCAGTCGTGCAGCAGCCGGTAGGCGTGCGACTGGTTGTCGATGTCGAAGCCGACCCGGGCGCCGATGCCGTGCACCACCATGTGCAGCGGGCGGGAGGCGGTGACGTGCGGGTCCTTCTGGCGCAGCGAACCGGCGGCGGCGTTGCGGGGGTTCATGAACAGCCGGATCATCGCCCGGGGCCGCTTGCCCTCCCTGGCGCGCTCCTCGTTCTCCTGCCGGCGCCGCTCGTTCTCCTCCGCGAAGGAGGCGTTGAGCGCGTCGAACTCCTCCGTCGGGAAGTAGACCTCGCCGCGGATCTCCACCAGCTCCGGGACGTTCTCGCCCTTGAGCCGGTGCGGGATCTCCTTGATGGTGCGGACGTTCGCGGTGATGTCCTCGCCGACCCGGCCGTCGCCGCGCGTCGCCGCCTGCGTCAACTGCCCGTTCTCGTAGGTGAGGTTGACGGCCAGGCCGTCCACCTTCAGCTCGCACAGGTAGTGGTAGTCGATGCCGTGCAGTTCGGTGGCGACCCGCTCCGCCCAGGCCGCCAGCTCCTCGTCGTCCATCGCGTTGTCCAGGCTGAGCAGCCGCTCACGGTGCTCGACCTCGGCGAACAGCACGGTGGGGGCGCCGCCGACCCGCTGCGTCGGCGAGTCCGGGGTGACCAGGGCCGGGTGCTCGGCCTCGATCCCCTCCAGCTCCCGCATCAGCACGTCGAACTCGGCGTCGCTGACGACCGGCGCGTCCTGCTCGTAGTACCGGGCCCGGTGGTCGGTGATCTCCGCCGCCAGCTCGGCGTGCCGCCTGCGCACCTCCGCCGGGACGTCCTCCCAGCCCTCGACAGCCGTCACCGCAAGCCCTCCTACGTTCTCATTCCGGGTTGTCCACCAGGCTCTGTGCCGCCCGCGCCGCGGACGACAGCGCCCTGCGCGCGTACGCCGGGGAGGCCCCGGCCAGCCCGCAGGTCGGCGTCACCAGCACGCGACGGCCCAGCAGCTCCGGGGCGAACCCGAGCCTGCGCCACAAGGTCCTGACACCCTGGACACTACCGGCAGGGTCGGACACTGCCTGGTCAGTGGCGGGGACGACACCAGCGAGGATCATCGTGCCGCCCTCCACCGCCTCGCCGAGGTCGTCGTCCTGGCGCTCGGTGAGGAGGGAGAAGTCCAGCGAGATCCCGGCGACCCCGGCCCGGCGCAGCAGCGGGACCGGGACGTCCGGCGCGCAGGAGTGCACGACGACCGGCGCGTCCAGACCCCCGACCACCTCGCGCAGCACCTCCTCGGCGACCTGCCGGTCGACCGAGCGCAGCCGCTGGAAACCGCTCGCGGTCTTCACCGACCCCGACAGCACGGCCGGCAGCGAGGGCTCGTCGAGCTGGAGGACCACCTCGGCGCCGGGCACCCGCCTGCGGACGTCCGCGAGGTGGCGGCGCAGGCCCTCGGTCAGCGAGCCGGCGATGTCCCGGCAGGCACCGGGGTCGGAGAGCGCCTTCTCCCCGTGCTTGAGCTCGATGCTCGCCGCCAGCGTCCACGGGCCGACGGCCTGGACCTTGACCGCCCCCTGGTAGCCCTGGGTGAACTCCTCCAGCGCGTCCAGGTCCTCGCCGAGCCAGGAATGGGCGCGCCGGGTGTCCCGGCCCGGACGGTCGGTGAACCGCCAGCCGCTCGGCTCGGTCTGCGCGAACAGCTCGACCAGCAGGCCGGCGCCGCGGCCGATCATGTCCGCGCCCGGCCCGCGCGCGGGCAGCTCGGGCAGGAACGGCAGGTGCTCCAGTGCCCCGGTGGAGGTCTTGGCGGCCTCCCGGGCGTCGGTACCGGGCAGCGAACCGACACCGGTGGCGGCGCCACGCAGGTCGGGGAAGGGATGTGGGGTGCTCACCCGCCCGAGCCTACTCAGCCGGACGGCCCCGGCGCCGAGCACGGGGCTCGGCACCGGGGCCGTCGGGGTGGGGCGGGGTCAGTACGACTGGTAGCCGAACAGGTCGACGATCAGGTGCAGCGGAGCACCGCTCGCGTTGTAGAACGACACCTTGCCGTCCTTGACCGGGACGACCACCTGGTTGGGGATCGTCTCGCCCGGCAGGAAGTTCAGGTTCGAGGCGTTCGGCGCCGCGTCCCCGTGCGGGAAGACGGTCAGGTGCCCGTCGGTGCCCGGCTCGGTGACCGTCACGTTCAGGGTCACCGCCGCGGCGTTCGGGATCTCGCCGACCGGGACGTCCGCCGTGCCCCAGGCCGGGACGGTGGCCGCCGGGCGGACGCCCGACTCCCAGTAGGTGTCCTGGCGGGTGTCGAGGACCCGGATCGGGCCGGCCGGGCGGTAGCTGACCTTGCCCTCGGTGGCGTAGTAGCCGGCGAGGTCGGCGACCAGGTGCACCGTGCCGCCGGAGGCGTTGTGGAAGGACACCTTGCCGTCCACCACCGGCACCGTCACCAGGTTCGAAACCGTACGCC
>NZ_JBHVRS010000002.1:416745-757869 GCF_042885595.1 Kitasatospora sp. NPDC058046 | reverse complement strand
CGTTCATCGTCACGGCCGTCACGCCCTCCACCGGAACGCCCGCGACACCGGCCACCTGGAGGTCGACGGTGCCGTCCGCCGCCACGGCCTGCGCCGCCGGCACGCCGATCGGCTGACGGGTGTCCAGCAGCCGGGCCGGACCCTGGGCATGGAACAGCGAACCCTTCGGGCCGTAGTAGCCCGCCAGGTCGGCGACCAGGTGCACCGTGCCGCCGGAGGCGTTGTGGAAGGACACCTTGCCGTCCACCACCGGCACCGTCACCAGGTTCGAAACCGTACGCCCGGCTGGCCAGTTGAGGTTGGAGGTGTTCGGCACCGCGGCACCGTGCGGGTAGACGGTCAACCAGCCGTCGACCTGCGGATCGGTGACCGTCACGTTCATCGTCACGGCCGTCACGCCCTCCACCGGAACGCCCGCGACACCGGCCACCTGGAGGTCGACGGTGCCGTCCGCCGCCACGGCCTGCGCCGTCGGCACGCCGATCGGCTGACGGGTGTCCAGCAGCCGGGTCGGACCGGCCGGGGTGAAGGCGCTGCCGATGTCGAGCATCTCGTAGGCACCGCGGTCGCGGAAGCCGCTGCCCGTACCGGTGTTGGCGACCGTCGGGTCGTCCACCGGGGCCTGGCCGCCGCGGTCGGTCGGCAGCATGCCCGGAACGGTCTCGTCCGCCGAGTCGATCCGGTGGTCGACCGGGGCATCCGGGCCCTTCGGCACGTAGGTCAGGGCGACGAAGTCGTGCACGCCCTGGCCGCTGTTCGCGGTGAGCTGGTCCTGGGTGCCGAAGGCGGCGCCGGCCCAGCTGTAGGGCGCGCCGCCGCTGCGCGGGTCGATCAGGTTGTAGTCGACCTTGGTGCCCGCGGTGGCGTTCGCCCCGACGGTGATCCCGGTGGCGGCGGCCGGGGTGGCGCAGGCCGCGTTCTGGTTCTTCGCGGTGTTCACCACGTTGTTCTCGACCACCGCGCCGGTGGAGCCGCCGTCCAGCACGATCCCGGCGAAGCAGGACGAGGTGACGGTGTTGGCCACCACGACGGTGTTCGGCGCGTCCTTGACCAGGATCCCGGTCATGTCGGGCACGTAGTTGGCCTGGACCACGTTGGTGGTCAGGACGGTCCCGGTGGAGCCGCCGTCGACCTGGAGCAGCGGGCCGGGCGCGTAGCTGAAGTCGCCGCGGGCCCAGGTGACCTTGTCGGAGGCGTCGGTGATCCGGACGCCGCCGCCCGAGGCCGCGATGTTCGTGAAGGAGACGTCGTGCCCGCCGTCGACCACGACGGCCGGACGCTGGTTGCTCAGCACCGTCAGGTTCTCGAAGCGCAGGTGGTCGGCGCCCTTGACCACGATGGCGCTGTCCGGGTGGTTCGGCGCCCCGCCGCTGAGCGAGGCGACGCCGCCCGACGAGTACTGCTGGGCCTGGCTGCGGAAGGTGATCGGGGCGTCGGCGGTGCCGGAGCGGGTCACGGTCACCGCGGTGTCGACGTAGGACCCGGCCGCGATCTCGACGGTCTGCCCCGGCTGGACGACCGCCGCGGCGGCCGCGACGTGGCAGAACGGCGCCGACTGGGCGCCGCTGCCGCTGTCGGTGCAGTGCGCACCCGCGGCGTTGTTGACGTAGAGCGTGCCGCCTGCCGCGGCCGCGCTGCTCGCACCGACGGCCGGCAGACCGACCGTCCCTACGAGCAGCGCGCCGACGGTCAGCGCGGATCGGACTCTGGACACGAATCCCCCCTGGTCACAGCGATCTCAGATCGCTAGGCAACCCTCGCCGCCGGACATCCCGGGGAAGGGCGCGGACATCCTTCCACGGGCTGTTCGGTCGGTACCAGGAGATTTTTCCCGAACTCCGGTGGGCGCGCGGGGCGTCGGCCGTTGCCGGTGTCCCGCGCGGCGCGTCAGCGCCCCGGGCGGACGGTGATGTCGGTGATCTCCGCGTCGCGGGAGGCGTCGAGGGCGGCGAGGACCGCCTTGGCGACGGACTCCGGCTCGATCCAGCGGTCGGCGTCGTACTCCTTGCCCTCCTGCTGGTGCACCTTGACCTGCATCGCGGTGGCGGTGCGGCCGGGGTAGACGGAGGTGACCCGGACGCCGTTGGCGTGCTCCTCGTGGCGCAGCGCGTCGGCGAGCGCCTTGAGGCCGTGCTTGCTGGCCGCGTACGCCGACCACTCGGCGTGGGCGTTCAGGCCGGCGCCGGAGTTCACGAAGAGTACGTGGCCCTTGACCAGCCGGATCGACGGCAGCAGGAGGCGGGTCAGCTCGGCGGGGGCGACGAGGTTGACGTTGAGCGTCTCCTGCCAGGCCTTGGGGGTCAGGTCGCCGACCGGGCCGAGCTCGACGACGCCCGCGACGTGCAGGAGGGAGTCGAGCTCGACGGGCAGCTGCTGGTGGCCGAAGGCCCAGGAGAGCTTGCCCGGGTCGCCGAGGTCCCCGACGAGGGTGCGGGCCCCGGGGAAGCGCTCGCGCAGCTCGGCGGCCCGGCGGGCGTCGCGGGCGAGCAGCCAGAGCTCGTCCCCGCGCTCGGCGAGTCGCTCGGCGAGGACGGCGCCGATGCCGGAGCCGGCGCCGGTGATCAGATGTGCAGCCATGGACCCGATCCTCTCAGGCCTTGAGCTGGGCGAAGACCTCGGCGGGGGTGTCCGCGAAGGTGATCAGCTCGGCGAGCGGGCGCGGCAGGAAGCCCTCGGCGTCCATCCGCTCCATCTGGGTGCGCAGGCCGGAGTAGAAGCCCTCGGTGTCCAGCACGACCACCGGCTTGTCGAACATCCCGTGCTTCTTGAGCTCCAGCACCTCGGTCACCTCGTCCAGGGTGCCCAGCCCGCCCACCAGGACGACGATCGCGTCGGCCCGGGCCGCCAGCTCCGCCTTCCGCTCGGGGAGGTCGGCGGTCCACACCAGCTCGTCGGCGCCGACGTACGCCTTGTGCCTGAGCATCTCGACCATCACGCCGACCAGTCGGCCGCCGGCCGCCTTCACCTCGTCGGCGAGCAGCCCCATCAGCCCGGCGTTCGAGCCGCCCCACACCAGGGTGTGCCCGCCCTCCCCCAGGAGCCGGGCGAACTCGGCGGCGGGGGCGGAGTAGCGGTCGTCGAGCGAGTACGCGGAGCAGAAGACAGAGATATTCATAGTGTCGTCTGGTCTATCACGCCCCCTGCCCACCGCTCACCGCCATTACTCGGTGTACGGCACGAGCTTCGACAGGCTCAGGCTGAAGCCGAAGGGCTCCGGGATGGTGATCGCGTCGCCGAACTTCCGGTCGCTGCGGGTGTGGTAGCGGTCGTGGTTCGGCTCGGAGAACAGCGTCACCGTCTGCTGGCGCGGGTCCACGATCAGGTACAGCGGGATGCGCATCACGGCGTAGTCGTGCAGCTTGTCCATCCAGTCGTTGCCCGGGTTGGACGGCGAGACGATCTCCACGGCGATCAGGGCTTCGGCGGCAGGGGCTTTGTTACCCGGCTGGGAGAGGACGTCGAGGGGGAGGTAGGTCAGGTCCGGCTCACGCCCCTTGGAGACGTCCGGGCTGACGATCTCGCTCCGCTCGCTGGGAAGGTAGCCGTCAGGAGCGTGCTGCTCGAACTGCCTGCGCACCTGGGCCACGTTGAGCTGATGGATGTTGGACGGCGACGCCTGCATGATCAGCGTGTCTCCGGACCATTCGATCCGGACGCCTTCCGGGGTGATCCGCTCCAGCTCCTCGATGAACTCGCGGTGCTGCTCGTAGAAGGTCATGCCGTCCACTATGGCCGACCGGGCCGACATCTCACCCGCTGCCGGTCGGCCTGCCGACACCGGGATCCAGCCGGGCCTCTGCGTGGACAGGAGGCCCGGCCGCCGGCCGCTGCCGCTCAGGCGGTGACGGCCGGGCGCTCGGTGGTGGCGATGGTGGCGGAGCCGACGACGCGGGTGCCGTCGTAGAGGACCACGGCCTGGCCGGGGGCGATGCCGCGCACCGGGGTGTCCAGCCGCACCCGCAGTTCGCCGTCGACGACCGAGGCGCTCACCGGCACCTCCTCGCCGTGGGCGCGGAGCTGGGCGGTGTAGCGCCCGTCGGCGAGGGGCTCGGTGCCGCACCAGCGGGGGCGGATGGCGGTCAGCCCGGTGACGTCGAGGCCCTCGACCGGGCCGACCGTCACGGTGTTGTTCACCGGGGAGATGTCCAGGACGTAGCGCGGCTTGCCGTCGGCGGCCGGGCGGCCGATCCGCAGGCCCTTGCGCTGGCCGATGGTGAAGCCGTACGCGCCGTCGTGCTCGCCGAGCTTGGTGCCGTCGGCGTCGAGGATGTCGCCGGGCGCGGTGCCGAGGTGCTTGGCGAGGAAGCCCTGGGTGTCGCCGTCGGCGATGAAGCAGATGTCGTGGCTGTCGGGCTTCTTGGCGACGGCCAGGCCGCGGCGCTCGGCCTCGGCCCGGATCTCCTCCTTGGTGGTGTCACCGAGCGGGAAGAGCGAGTGGGCGAGCTGGTCGGCGTCGAGGACGCCGAGGACGTAGGACTGGTCCTTGGCGGAGTCGACGGCCCGGTGCAGTTCGCGCGCGCCGGAGGGCAGGTCGACGATCCGGGCGTAGTGGCCGGTGCAGACGGCGTCGAAGCCGAGGGCGACGGCCTTGTCCAGCAGCGCCGCGAACTTGATCTTCTCGTTGCAGCGCAGGCACGGGTTGGGCGTGCGCCCGGCCGCGTACTCGGCGACGAAGTCGTCGATGACGTCCTCGCGGAAGCGCTCGGCGAGGTCCCAGACGTAGAAGGGGATGCCGATCACGTCGGCCGCCCGCCAGGCGTCCCGGGAGTCCTCGATGGTGCAGCAGCCGCGCGCGCCGGTCCGGAAGGACTGCGGGTTGCTGGACAGCGCCAGGTGGACGCCGGTCACCTCGTGTCCGGCTTCGACGGCGCGGGCGGCGGCGACGGCGGAGTCGACTCCGCCGGACATCGCCGCGAGCACGCGCAGACGGCCGGTGGACGGAGTGGTCGGGGCACCCGGGAAGTCAGTCATGATGGCAACAAGGGTACGGGGTGGCCCGGCTGTTCCCGGAAGACGGGATCAGCGCCGGACGGCCGGGAACGGCGCCGCACGGCCGGGATCAGCGCCGGACGGAGGCCAGCCCGGCGTTGCGCGCCCGCTGCACCGCCGGCCCGATGGCCGCCGCCAGCGCCGTCACGTCCTCCCGCACCGAGGTGTGCCCGAGCGAGAACCGCAGCGACGCGCGCGCCAGCAGCGGGTCGACGCCCATCGCGAGCAGCACGTGGCTGGGTTGCGGCACCCCGGCGGAGCAGGCGGAGCCGGTCGAGCACTCGATGCCCTGGGCGTCCAGCAGCATCAGCAGGGCGTCGCCCTCGCAGCCGGGGAAGGAGAAGTGCGCGTTGGCGGGCAGCCGCCCGGCCGCGGACGGGTCGCCGTTGAGGATCGCGTCGGGGACGGCGTCCAGCACCGAGGCCACCAGTTCGTCCCGCAGCGCGCCCAGCGTGACGGTGTGCTCGGCCCGCCGTTCGACGGCGATCGCGGCGGCGGCCGCGAAGCCGGCCGCGCCGGGGGCGTCCAGGGTGCCGGAGCGCACGTCGCGCTCCTGCCCGCCGCCGTGCAGCAGCGGTACGGGCGCGGCGCCCCGGGAGAGCAGCAGCGCGCCGATGCCGAACGGGCCGCCGATCTTGTGTCCGGTGACGGTGAGCGCGGTGAGGCCGGATTCGGCGAAGGAGACCGGGACCTGACCGAGCGCCTGCACCGCGTCGGCGTGCACGGGGATGCCGTACTCGGCCGCCACGGCGGTCAGTTCGCGGACCGGCTGGACGGTGCCGACCTCGTTGTTGGCCCACATCACGGTGACCAGCGCCACCGACGCCGGGTCGCGTTCGATCGCGGACCGCAGTGCCTCGGGGTGCACCCGGCCGTGCTCGTCGACCGGCAGGTACTCGACGGCGGCGCCCTCGTGCTCGGAGAGCCAGTGCACCGCGTCCAGCACCGCGTGGTGCTCGACCGGGCTGCACAGCACCCGGGTGCGGGCCGGGTCGGCGTCCCGGCGGGCCCAGTACAGGCCCTTGACCGCGAGGTTGTCGGACTCGGTGCCGCCGCCGGTGAGCACGATCTCGCTGGGGCGGGCGCCCAGCGACTCGGCCAGCGACTCCCGGGACTCCTCGACCACCCGGCGGGCCCGGCGGCCGGCCGCGTGCAGGGCCGAGGCGTTGCCGACCACCCCCAGGTGCGCCGTCATCGCGGCGATCGCCTCGGGCAGCATCGGCGTGGTCGCCGCATGGTCCAGGTATGGCATAACCATCCGATTGTAGAGCGCCGCACGGGGCGGGGTTCCGGCCCGGGGCACCGATCCAGCCACCGCCCGCACGGGCCGGACGCACCACGGCCGGACGGCCGCGTCCGGTACTGGTTTGTACCACTGAGCCACCCAGCGGTTAGCCTGACGCCACCAGTCAGCCGGATCCACGGGGAACGCCATGTCGCAGTCGGTCGACCGCGCGCTGACCCTGCTCGACGCGCTCGGCGACGCACCGCTCTCGCTGGAGCAGGCCGCCAGCAGCCTCGGGGTGCACAAGTCCACCGCCCTGCGGCTGCTGCGCACCCTGGAGGAGCACGGCTTCGCCCGCCGCCAGCCGGACCTGCGCTACCGGATCGGCGGCCGGGTGCTCTCGCTGGCCCACCGCGCGCTGGAGGACTTCGACGTCCGGCAGGTCGCCGCGCCGTACCTGGCCGCGCTCAACGCCCGCTGCGGCTACACCGTCCGGCTCGCCGTGCTGCACGACGGCGAGGTGCTCTACCTGGACGAGGTGGCCGGGCCGCCGGGCGCGGAGCCGTCCCGGATCGGGCGCCGGGCCCCGGTCGACGGGACGGCGGTCGGCCGGGTGCTGCTCGCCGGGCTGTCCGCGGACGACGCCCGCGCGGAGCCCGAGCTGGCGGCGGTGCGCCGCCGGGGCTGGGCGGCCGAGTCGCGCGAGCACCGGGAGCCGGTGACCTGCGTGGCCGCGCCGGTCGCGGGCAGCGGCGGGCGGACGGTCGCGGCCTGCGCGCTGAGCGCCCCGGCGAGCGAGGTTCCGCCGGCCGAACTGGCCAGGATGGTGCCGGAACTGCTCTGCACGGCCGAGGCGATCTCGCTCGCGTACGGCGGCTCGCCTACTCCTCGCTGGTGCGAGAACCGTTGCGGTGCCAGGCCCGCGGGGCACGCCAGCCGTACTTCAGGGCGAGCATCCGCAGCCCGAAGGCGGTGAGCGCGGCGGCGGTGCCGGTCACGCCGGTGAGCCGGTCGGTGGCGATCAGCAGGGCGACGACGGTGGCGCCGACCAGGGCGGGGACGGCGTAGATCTCCCGGTCCCAGCGCAGCAGCGAGGGGATCTCCCCGGCGAGTATGTCGCGGATCACGCCGCCGCCGGCCGCGGTCACCATGCCGAGCGCGATCGCGGCGACGGCGCCGAGCCCGAAGTCGTGGGCCTTGGCGGTGCCGGTCACGCAGAACAGCCCGAGCCCGAGGGCGTCCAGGGTCTGCACCGCCCGGTTGATCCGCTCGACCTCCGGGTGCAGGAAGAACACCACCAGGGCGGCGCCCAGCGGGGTCACGAAGTAGCCGAGGTTGGTGAACGCGGCGACCGGGGTCGCGCCGATCACCAGGTCGCGCATCACGCCGCCGCCGAGGGCGGTGACCTCCGCCAGCACACAGATGCCGAAGATGTCCATGTTCTTGCGGACGGCGAGCAGGCCCCCGGAGAGGGCGAAGACGAAGATGCCGACGAGGTCCAGCGACTGCTGGACGTCGGTCGGGAAGAGCTGGGATGTCACCGTCCATGTGTACCCGATGTGCACGGATGTGCCGGTGAACGTCCGTTCTCCGGATGCGAACGCACCGCCGGAAGGGTGCCGGACGGCTTGCGCGCCGTCCGGCCGGACCTGCTCGGCTAGCCTCCGCCTGTGAAGCTCGTGAAGCCCAGGTCGGCCCCGGCGTCACCGCCGGAGCCGTCGAAGTCGCCGCCGGAACCGCCCGCCTCCGCCAGGCTCGGCTGGCTCGACGCGCTGCGCGGCGTCGCCGCCCTCGCCGTCGCCATGCACCACTTCGGACTGCTCGGCAAGATCCCCCACGCGGACCGGGTGCCGCGCCAGCTGGACCTCGGCTTCTTCGGCGTGATGCTGTTCTTCCTGGTCAGCGGGTACATCATCCCGGCGTCACTGGAACGGCGCGGCGACGTCCGGGCGTTCTGGACCGGACGGCTCTTCCGCATCTACCCCGCGGTGGCCGTCACGATCGTGGTGAGCCTGCTGGTGCTGCCCCGCGGCGGCCAGATCGTCCAGAGCTTCCCCTTCGACCACCCGGTGCTGTCGCTCGCCGCCAACGGCCTGCTGCTCCAGGACCTGGTGGGGGTGCCCAGCGCCATCGGCGTGATGTGGTCGCTCACCTACGAGATGGTCTTCTACTACTTCGTGTGCGCGCTGTTCGTGCGGGGGTGGCACCGGAACAGCGCGCCGATCGCGGTCGGCTTCGCGTCCGTCGCCCTGGTGCTCGGCACCTGGCTGCCGATCGGCGGGATCTCGGTGGACCTGCCGGCCACCAGGCACCTGGTGGCGGTGGCCGGGATCGTGGTGCTGATGGCGATGGCGTGCATCGCCACCGCCCGTCCGGACCTGACCCGTTGGGGCGCGCTGCTGCTCGGCGGCCTGGGCCTGGTCCTGATCACGGTGAACAACCGGAGCACCGGCTTCGAGACCATGCTGATCTTCGCGACGATGTTCGCCGGCACCGTGCTGTACCGGCTGGAGCACGGCCTGCTCGACCGGCTCCCGGCCCTGCTCTGCTGCGCCTTCGTGGTCGTCGCCGGCGTCACGGTCGGCTACCTGTACAACCGGGACACCGCGCTCTGGCACACCTGGACCCCTTCGTGGCAGTCCTTCTCCCTCGCCTACCTGGCCGCCTGGGCCCTGTTCGCGGCGGCCATGCTGCTGCGCCGGCGCCGCTTCCCGCGCTGGCTGAGCGGGCTCGGCACGATCAGCTTCTCGGTCTACCTGCTGCACGGGCCGCTGATGTACTTCGTCGGCTGGAGGCTCCAGGGCTACCCGCCGATCGTCGGGCCGACGGGGCAGGCCGCGCTCACCCTCGGCTACCTGGGGGCGCTCGTGGTGCTCTCCTACCTGTCGTACCGGCTGGTCGAGATCCCGTTCCAGCGCCTCGGCCGCCGGGTGGTCCGGGCGCTGGACCGCCGCTTCCCGGCCCCCGCCCCGGGCCCGCGCGAACCGGCGCCGAGGCCCGAAGCGGTGCCGGCCGCGGGCGTCTGAGGCGCCCGGGACGCCTGGGACGCGGACGCCGAAGAGGCCGCCCGCCCCGGGGGTCCGGGGCGGGCGGCCTCTCGCGTCCGTGCGGGGACCTCAGGCCGTGGCATCCGCCGGAGCGTTCCCCGGAGCGTTCTCGGGGAAGTGGCACGCCACCTGGTGCCCGGTCTCGAGCACCGCCAGCGGCGGCTCCTGGCTCGCGCACACGTCCTGCGCCTTCCAGCACCGGGTGCGGAAGCGGCAGCCGCTGGGCGGGTTGATCGGCGAGGGGACGTCGCCCTTGAGCAGGATCCGGTCGCGGCCCGCGCGCTGGCGGCGGCGCGGGTCCGGGACGGGCACGGCGGACATCAGCGCGTTGGTGTACGGGTGCATCGGGCTGCGGTAGAGCGAGTCCCGGTCGGCGATCTCCACGATCTTGCCGAGGTACATCACCGCGACCCGGTCCGAGACGTGCCGGACCACCGAGAGGTCGTGCGCGATGATCAGGTAGGTCAGCCCGAGCTCCTGCTGGAGGTCGTCCAGCAGGTTGACCACCTGCGCCTGGATCGACACGTCCAGCGCGGAGACCGGCTCGTCCGCGATGATCATCTTCGGCTTCAGCGCGAGCGCCCGGGCGATGCCGATGCGCTGGCGCTGGCCGCCGGAGAACTCGTGCGGGTAGCGGTTGTAGTGCTCGGGGCTGAGCCCGCACAGCTCCAGCAGCTCCTGGACGGCCTTCTTGAGGCCGCCCTCGGGCACCGCGTTCTGGAGCCGGAACGGCGCGCCGACGATGGTGCCGACGGTGTGCCGGGGGTTCAGCGAGGAGTACGGGTCCTGGAAGATCATCTGGATGTCGCGGCGCAGCGGCCGCATCGCCCCGACGCTCAGGTGGCTGATGTCGGTGCCCTCGAACTCGATGGTCCCGCCGGTCGGTTCGTCGAGCCGGGTGACCAGTCGGCCCATGGTCGACTTGCCGCAGCCGGACTCGCCCACGACGCCCAGCGTCTCGCCGGCGTTGACGGTGAAGTCGATGCCGTCGACGGCCCGCACCGCGCCGGTCTGGCGCCGCAGCAGCCCGCCGCGGATCGGGAAGTGCCGGGTCAGGCCGGCCACCTTCAGCAGCGGCTCACGGCCGGGGGCGGGTGCCGACCGCGGGGTCGGAACCGCCTGAGTGTCCGTCATCGGTTCTCTCCAGAAAGGTGGTACGAGGCCGGGCTCACAGCCGGGGCGCGATCTCTTCGGCGAAGATGCGGTGCCGCTCGCCGGCCGCCAGGTGGCAGGCCGCGAAGTGCCCGGGCACGGCCTCGGCCAGTGCCGGGACCTCGCTTGTGGAGCGCCCGTCGGTCAGGGCGGCGTACGGGCAGCGCGGGTGGAAGGCGCAGCCGGACGGCACGTTGATCAGGCTGGGCGGGGTGCCCTTGACCGGCACCAGCCGGTCCTGGAGTTCCCGGTCCAGTCGCGGCATCGAGCCCAGCAGGCCCCAGGTGTACGGGTGTTCGGGCGCGTCGAAGAGGGTCTCGGCCGGGCCGCGCTCGACGCACTTGCCGCCGTACATGACCAGGATGTCGTCGGCCAGTTCGGCGACCACCCCGAGGTCGTGGGTGATGATGATGACCGCGGAGCCGAACTCCTCCTGGAGGTCGCGGATGAGGTCCAGGATCTGCGCCTGGACGGTGACGTCCAGGGCGGTGGTGGGCTCGTCGGCGATCAGCAGCGAGGGGTCGTTGACCAGCGCCATGGCGATCATGGCGCGCTGGCGCATGCCGCCGGAGAACTGGTGCGGGTAGTCGTCCACCCGGCGGTCCGGCTGCGGGATGCCGACCCGGTCGAGCATCTCGACCGCGCGGGTCCGGGCCTGCTTCTTGGTGGCCTGGGGGTGGTGCACCCGGTAGGCCTCGACGATCTGCTGCCCCACCGTGTAGTAGGGGTGCATCGCGGTCAGCGGGTCCTGGAAGATCATCGCCAGTTCGCGGCCGCGCAGTTGGCGCACCCGGTCCGGGCCGGCCGCGATCAGGTCCTCGCCGTTCAGCCGGATCTCGCCGCTGATCCGGGCCCGCTTGGAGCGGTGCAGGCCCATGATGCCGAGCGAGGTGACGGACTTGCCGGAGCCGGACTCGCCGACGATGCCGAGGGTGCGCCCCTTGTGCAGGTCGAAGCTGACCCCGTCCACCGAGCGGACCAGGCCGTCGTCGGTGTCGAAGTGGATCCGCAGGTCGCGCACGGAGAGGAAGGGGTCGCCGGCCGGGGCGGGAGCGGCCGCCGGGTCCTTCTGGAGGTCGGTCACGAGAGCCTCACCCGGGGGTCGACGAGGGCGTACAGGAGGTCGACCACGAGGTTGCAGGCGACGATGAAGAAGGCGGCGAGCAGGGTGACGCCGAGGATCTTGGGCAGGTCGTTGTCGGAGATCGCCTGGACGGCGAACTGGCCGACGCCCTGGAGCGAGAAGACCTGCTCGGTGATCAGCGCGCCGCCGAGCAGCAGCCCGAGGTCCATGCCGAAGATCGTGACGATCGGGGTGAGCGCGGCGCGCAGCCCGTGCCGGGCGACGACCTTGCGCTCGACCAGGCCCTTGGCCCGGGCGGTGCGGATGTAGTCCTCGCTCATGGTCTCCAGCATCCCGGCGCGGGTGAGCCGGGCGTAGAGCGCGGAGTAGAGGAAGGCCAGCGAGATCCACGGCAGGATCAGGTTGCGGGCCCACATCAGCGGGTCGTCGGTGAAGTCGACGTAGTGCAGGTTGTCCAGGATCGGCCACTCGTAGCTGAACAGCGTGAGCAGCAGCGCGCCGGTGAAGAAGACCGGCAGCGAGACGCCGGCGAGCGCGACGCCCATGGAGAGCCGGTCGAAGATCGAGCGCGGCTTCAGGGCGGAGACGACGCCGGTGGCGACGCCGGAGACCAGCCAGAGCACGGCCGCACCGGCGGCGAGCGAGATGGTGATCGGGATCCGCTTGGTCAGCTCGGGCCAGACCTCCAGGTGGTTCTTGAAGGAGTAGCCGAAGCAGGGCACGTGACAGGTGGCCGGTTCCGGTCCGAAGTGGTACTCGGCGCCGCTGACCAGCCCCTTCAGGAAGTTCCAGTACTGGGTGTACAGCGGCTGGTCGAGGCCGAGGTTCTGCTTGACCGCCGCGATCGCGTCCGGCGACGGGTTCTTCCCGATGTACTGGGCGGCCAGTTGGTCGGCCGTCTCGCCCGCGAGGCGCGGGAGCAGGAAGAAGATCGCGAAGGTGACCGCGCTGACGACCAGCAGCAAAATCGCCGCCGCGAAGATCCTGCGGATGATGTAGGCAAACACAGTTGGGCGGCTCCGGCGGCCGCCGCCGTCCGGGATCTTCCGGACGGCGGCGGGCGCCGCTGCCTTCACCTGCCTTCAGGGATGCGGAGCCAGGCTCTTACTTGACGCCGATGTTCAGGTAGTCGTACTCGCCCGAGAACGCCGAGGTGGAGACCACGTTGGTGGCGTTGTCCGGGCGGTACAGGAAGACCTTGAAGTAGGTCAGCGGGACGTAGACCGCCTGGTCCATGACCTTCTTGTCGACGTCGCCGTAGATCTTCTCGCGGGCCGTCTTGTCGGGGTTGATCGCGGCGTCGTCGAGCAGCTTGTTGACCGCGGGGTTGTCCAGCTGGGCCAGGTTGTTGTTGCCGGACGGCTTGATGGTGCGGCCGTCGACGATCTGCTGGAGGAAGCCGTAGCCGGTCGGCCAGTCGGCGCCCCACTGCATCATCATCAGGCCGATGTTGTGCTCGGCCGCGAACTGCGGGGAGCCGGCGCTGTCCTGGAGGTACTTGCCCTGCGGGTACTGCTGGATCTCGGCGTTGATGCCGACCTTCTTCAGCGCGGCCTGGATCGAGGTGGCCGCGGCGACCTCGGTGGCGCGCTCGGTGCGGGCGGAGAGGACGGTGTTGATGCCGCCCTCCTTGCCGCAGGCCTTCAGGGCCTCCTTGGCCTTGGCCTCGTCGCCCTTGTTGTCCTTGGTCTCGTACGTGTTGAAGTCCTGGTGGCCCGGGATGTCCGGCGGGAGCACCGTGTTGGCGATCTGGCCGCGGATCGGGCCGCCGAGGGCGGTCTGCACCGAGACCTTGTCGACCGCGTACTGCACGGCCTTGCGGCACTCGATGTTGTCGAACGGCGCGAGCTTGGAGTTGATCGCCATGTAGACCAGGCGGCCGCCGTAGGCGTTGTCGGTGCTGGCCTTCAGCTTCTGGTTCTGGAGGATCTGCGCCTGGGTCTGCGGGTCGACGCCGCCGCCCACCAGGTCGACCTGGGCGTTGCCGGCCAGCAGGTCCTTGTCGATGGTGGACTGGTCGATGTTCATCCGGAGCACGATCTTGTCCGCAAGCTGCTTGCGGATCGGGTCGGTGCTCGCGTCCCAGTTGGTGTTCGGGACCAGGACGGCCTGCTTGCCGTCCTCGTAGGACTCGAACTTGTAGGAGCCCGAGGAGACGATCTTCTTCACGTACTCCGAGCCGGTGTCCTTGGCCTGCGGGACCGGCGCGGTCTGCGGGGCGCTGACCAGGTAGTCGAAGTCGGCGAAGGGCTGCTTCAGGTGGAAGACGATCGTGGTGTCGTCGGGCGTCTCGATCGAGTCGAGGCCGCCCTCCTTGTCCTTGTACGGGCCGGCGTACGGCGTGGCGTTGTCCACCAGGTGCTCGCGGAAGTAGACCGGGCCGTTGGAGTTCACGTCCAGCGCGTAGTTCGAGCGCTCGACGGCGTACTTGACGTCCTTCGAGGAGATCGGGGTGCCGTCGTCGTACTTCAGGCCCTTGCGCAGCTTGTACGTCCAGGTCAGGCCGTCCGCGCTGACCTGGCCCATCGACTCGGCGAGGTCGGGGACGAGCTTGTTGCCCTCGTCGCCCGGCGCCGGGTTGAAGGTGGTCAGCGAGCGGGCGTACAGGCGCGAGAAGTTGTAGATGTACGCGTAGTACGTGTTGCCCGGGTCGAGCGAGTCCGGGGTGCCCTTCATCTCGTAGGTGACCGTCCCGCCCTTCTTGTCCGAGGCGTTGACGATGCCCTTGGTGGCGGCGTTGGCGCCGGAGCCGCCTCCGGTGCCGGAGGACGAGGCGGAACCGGTGTCCTTCGACGAGCTGGTGCAACCGGTCACGACCAGGACGGCGGCGGCTGCGGCCGCGGTCAGGGCGACGGTACGGGACCTACGCATGGGTGAGATCAACCCCTTGGGGATGGGAGGCGGTGAAGGAGAGCCTTGACGGCGCATCACATGATGCGTGGTCATGTGCGGCGGGATCAGTTGCTCTTGGGATCGAGGGCGTCGCGAAGACCGTCGCCGAGCAGGTTGAAGGCGAGCACGGTGACGAAGATCGCCAGACCGGGGACCACCATGTACTGGGGGTCCACCTGGTAGTACCGGATCGCGTCCTGGAGCATCCCGCCCCAGGAGGCCTGCGGCGGCTGGATGCCGACGCCGAGGAAGCTCAGCCCCGCCTCGAAGAGGATGTTGGTCGGGATCAGCAGGGTCGAGTAGACCAGGATCGGACCGACCAGGTTGGGCAGCAGCTCCTTGAACAGGATGAACGGGCCGCGGGCGCCGAGGCTGCGGGCCGCGTGGACGAACTCCCGCTCGCGCAGCGAGAGCGTCTGGCCGCGCACGATCCGGCCCATGTAGGGCCAGTTGAAGAAGCCGATCACGAAGATCAGCACCAGCATGTGCAGCGGCAGGCCGTGCAGGCCGAAGGCTCCGCCCTGGAGCGAGGTCGAGATCGCGATGGCGAAGAGCAGCAGCGGGAAGGCCAGGAAGACGTCCATCACCCGGCTGATCACGGTGTCCACCCAGCCGCCGTAGTAGCCGGCCATGATGCCGAGCACGGTGCCGATGGTGTTGGACAGCAGGGTCGCGCCGAAGGCGACCAGCAGGGAGACCCAGGAGCCCTCGATGACGCGGGTGAGCAGGTCACGGCCCTGCAGCGGGTCGATGCCGAGCGGGTGTTCGAGGCTCATGCCGCCCCAGTCGCCGAACGGCAGACCGCCGAGGTCGGCGTCCAGCAGGTCCTGGTGGAGGGCGTCCGGGTCGAGCCCGAACATCGACTCGATCGGCTTGGCCAGCACGGCGAGCATGATCAGCAGGATCACCACGACGCCGCCGGCGACGGCGGCCTTGTCCCGCTTGAAGCGGGTCCAGGCGATCTGGCCGAGGGAGCGGCCCTCGATCTTCTTGGCCGGTCCGGCGGCGGCTGCTGCCTCCGGCTCGTTCCCGGCGGTGGTCACGGATGTCATGGTCAGTTGGTCCCCTCGCCGACGGTGGCCGGCCCACGGGTGCCGGTCGCCGTCTTCGGCGGTGCGGCTGCGGACGTGCGGAGGTGCTTAGGAGGAGCGGGTGTTGACGGCAGTGCGTCGTGCACAGGCACTGCCACCACGCGGGATGGGCGTCGCGTGGACGGGCTTGTCGGCGTGCGCGCTCACCTTTGTGGGGTTCCAGCACGCGCGGTGCGTTGCGCAGAACTCTCTGCCATCCGAACTGGCTTGCGCCAGCCCTGACAACCGACAGATGCCCAACTGTGATCTGCGTGCATGCACCTCCCCGATCTTCGGCATATACCTCTTCACATGGCTGTAACTGCCATGTCAAGATGACCGGGCCGCACATCCGGAAATTCGTCCGGAAAGCATCGAAGCCGACTTGACGGACAATCAAGTCGGCTTCGGAGAATGGGTTTTGGGATTCAGCGCCCGGGGTAGCCGGGCCACGGCCGCTGCGGCTGCTGCTGCCAGCCCTGCGCCGGCGGCTGGGTGCCGTACGCGTAGCCCGGCATCGACTGCCCGGGGTACGGCGGCGGGGGCACCGGCGGGTACGGGCCGGTCGGCGGGCGGCCCGCCTCCCGGTCGAAGAACGGCCGCGCGTTGGCGCGCATCCACAGCGCCACCGGGTCGTACTCGTCCGACATCGCCACCGTGGACACCGCGAGCCCCTCCGGGGCCACCGCGATCGCGCGCTGCATCAGCGCCCGCACCGCCTCCACCGCCGGCGGCGAACTCTCGTAGAGGTCAAGGCCGATGGCCAGGTACGACTCCCCCACCGCGGGCTGCACCCAGGCCCGGCGCAGTGCCCGGACCGCGCGCACCTCGGCGGCCTGCCGCTCCAGCAGCGCGAAGAACGGCTGGGCGTTCAACTGCGGCTCGCTGAGCTTCAACGGCCCGGCCGGCAGCCGGTCCAGGCCCGCGGCGACCCGCCGGAGGTCCGCCCAGGGCACGCCGACGCCGCCGCCGGGGGCGTGCGGGTTGAGCCACAGGCCCCAGCGGGTGCGGTACAGCGAGGCCGCGATCTCCCGGCCGGAGACGACCTCGTGGGCCCGCGCCCAGCCGGAGGCGGTCAGCTGCTCGGGCGAGGTGACGGCCGGCGCGTAGCCGTGGCCGCTGATCTCCATGTTCCCGTACTGCGCGTCCGGGCTGCCCGGCGTGCCGTGCCACAGCAGCATCCAGACCCGGCCGTCCGCCAGCGCGTGCAGCAGCCGCTCGTACGCGTCGTAGCGCTCCGGCGCGACGTCGCGCAGGGCGCGCTCCAACGCGCCGGGATCAGCTCCCGGGCGCCCGGCCGGTGCCTGGCCCCAGGGCCCCGGCACACCGCCCGCTCCCGTTCCCGCACTCATGCGCCCACCTCGCCGCGCCTCTTTCCCTCAACCCGCCGACCCGTCGGCCGTCTGCACGCACCCTATGGCGCGGCACCGGCCACCGCCACGGCGACGTGCCTCTGATCCGGACCCGCTCACGCCCGCGTGTGGAAAGGCAGTACCCGGGTGAGCAGCCACTCGACCACCGGGTCGTCGGCGAGGTCGAGCAGTACGAGGTGGACGCCCCCGGGCAGCGGCGCGGTTCCCAGCGCTCGCCCGAGTGCCTCGTTCACCGCGGCCGGGTCGGCCGGGGCCGCCGGGTCCAACTGGACGCCCACGAACATCACGGTCGGTTCGCCCTCGATGCTGGCCAGCGCCCTGCGGGCGGTCAACACACCGGGCAGCGCCGACAGTTCGCTCCGGCAGGCGGCCAGGAAGTGCTCCGGGTCCTCGCCCGGCACCGGCTCGCGCAGCGCCACCCGGCCGCCGGTCGGCTCCGCGGCGCCCTCGGCCTGCTCCCAGCGGTCCTCGCGCGGGCCGCGGCGCAGCTCGGCGACCCCCTGCGGCGGCACCGGGAGGCCCACCGGCGCGTCCGGGTTCACCGCGATGCCGAGGCCCAGCGGCAGCCCGCGGGCGAACTCCCACACCGGCGCGATCGCGAAGGCCATCCCCGGCGCCTGCTGGAGGAACACCTCCTGCGAGGAGAACACCGGCACGTACGGGTCGCCGCCCAGCTCGATGGTCGGCAGGTCGAGCGCCTGGCCCTGCGGGTCGGCCCCGGCCGG
This sequence comes from Kitasatospora sp. NPDC058046, assembly GCF_042885595.1. Taxonomy (NCBI): domain Bacteria; kingdom Bacillati; phylum Actinomycetota; class Actinomycetes; order Kitasatosporales; family Streptomycetaceae; genus Kitasatospora; species Kitasatospora sp. NPDC058046. The sequence goes on along the minus strand of NZ_JBHVRS010000002.1, from coordinate 740,312 downwards.
CAGCGGCACCCACACCTGGCTGCGCGCCAGCACCTCGAACACCCGTGGGGTCGCGCCCGGGTCGCCCAGGGCCGCGGTCAGCACCTGCTCCAGTTCGTTGGCCGGCCAGGAGCCGCCCGCCGGCGCCTCCTCCGGTCCGCCCCACCCCTGCTGCTGCTCCACCGGGTACCCCATGCGCCGCCGATTCCGCCCTCTGCCGTCGGCCGCCCACTGCCGCACCGACGCGCAGCAGTCTAGAGGCGTGCGGGGGGTGCGGTCAGGACTCGTGTTCGGGTCCCGCGCGGTGTGACCGGGTCCCCCCTCCCCTCGTCGTCCGGGACGTGCCATGATGTGCCCGTCCGACGGCATGCGCCGCGGGCCCCCACAACTCCATACCGGCCGCTCGAACCCGCGCGGGAGAGCCCGGAGTGCCACTCAGGCACAGCCGGCGCCGAAGGAGCAAGTCCTCCCCGGAATCTCTCAGGCACCCCTACCGCACGGGTTAGGCACATCTGGAAAGCGGCGCCCGGCCCTGTCGTGCGCCCACCCACGGTGCAAGCCGTCATGCTGTCCCCCAAGCTGGAAACGGCTGCGGGCGGCGGGGCGGTGAAGCTCTCAGGTTCGACGACAGATGGGGAGACCCACGCCGCCGCATGCCCGCGCGCAGGGTCGGCCCCCCAGCGGGTCCGGTCCGGTGCGTGCACCCCTGAGTGCCCCGACCGAGGAGTTCCTGGCCATGTCGTCCCTCCGCCTGACCGCGCTCGACGCGCTGCACCGCGCCCTCGGCGCGACCATGACCGACTTCGCCGGCTGGGACATGCCGCTGCGCTACGGCAGCGAGCGCGAGGAGCACCTCGCCGTCCGCACCAAGGCCGGCCTGTTCGACCTCTCGCACATGGGCGAGATCACCGTCACCGGCCCGCAGGCCGGCGAGATGCTGGACCACGCCCTGGTCGGCTTCGTCTCCGCGCTGGGCGAGCTGCGCGCCCGCTACACCATGATCTGCGCCGAGGACGGCGGCATCCTGGACGACCTGATCGTCTACCGCCTGCGCGAGGACGCCTTCCTGGTCGTCGCCAACGCCTCCAACGCCCAGCTGGTCCTCGACGAGCTGATCGCCCGTGCCAAGGGCTTCGACGCCGTCGTCACCGACGACCGCGACACCTACGCGCTGATCGCCGTCCAGGGCCCGGAGGCCACCGGCATCCTGGCCGACACCACCGACGCCGACCTGCCCGGCCTGAAGTACTACGCGATCCTCCCGGCCTTCGTGGCCGACCGCGAGGTGCTGCTCGCCCGCACCGGCTACACCGGCGAGGACGGCTTCGAGATCTTCTGTCACCCGGCCGACGCCGAGCCGGTCTGGCAGGCGCTGACCGCCGCCGGCGCGGACCGCGGCCTGGTCCCCTGCGGCCTGTCCTGCCGCGACACGCTGCGCCTGGAGGCCGGCATGCCGCTGTACGGGCACGAGCTGTCCACCGACCTGACCCCGTTCGACGCCGGCCTGGGCCGGGTCGTCCGCTTCGACAAGACCACCAACGAGGGCGCCTTCGTCGGCCGCAAGGCCCTGGAGGCGGCCGCCGCCGCGGCCGAGACCAACCCGCCGAAGGTGCTGGTCGGCCTGGTCTCCGACGGCAAGCGGGTGCCGCGCGCCGAGTACACCGTGGTCTCCACCGAGGGCGAGCCGATCGGCCGGATCACCTCCGGCGCGCCGTCCCCGACCCTGGGGCAGCCGATCGCGATGGCCTACGTCGACGCCGCCCACGCCGCCCCCGGCACCACCGTCGCGGTGGACGTGCGCGGCAAGCACGAGCCCGTCAGGGTCGTGGCGCTGCCGTTCTACAAGCGCGCCCGCTGACCCCTCGCACGCCCCCCGTTTTCCCATACGCGCACGTCGCAGCCGTCCGCGCGGCGGCCCGCTTCGTCGTACCCGCTTCCCATCCTGGAGAATGACGCCATGAGCAACCCCCAGCACCTTCAGTACACCAAGGAGCACGAGTGGCTGACGGCCGCCGTGGACGGTGTCTCCACGATCGGTATCACCAAGCACGCCGCGGACGCGCTCGGTGACATCGTCTACGTGCAGCTGCCCGAGGTCGGCGAGACCGTGACCGCCGGCGAGACCTGTGGCGAGCTGGAGTCCACCAAGTCGGTCAGCGACCTGTTCTCCCCGGTGACCGGCGAGGTCACCGAGGTCAACCCGGACGTCCTGGACAACAACGCCCTCGTCAACAGCGACCCCTTCGAGGGCGGCTGGCTGTTCAAGGTGCGCGTCGAGGCCACCGACGAGCTGCTCAGCGCCGACGAGTACGACGCGCTCACCAACCCCCAGGGCTGAGCCCCCGACGGGACGGGCCGCCGCACCGCGGTCCGTCCCGCCCTGGCCCCTTTCCCTCCTCCTCCCGGGAAGACCACACCATGACTGTTCTCAACCAGTCCCTGCACGCCCTCGACCCGGAGATCGCCGCCGCGGTCGACGCCGAGCTGCACCGCCAGCAGACCACCCTGGAGATGATCGCCTCCGAGAACTTCGCCCCGGTGGCGGTCATGGAGGCCCAGGGCTCGGTGCTCACCAACAAGTACGCGGAGGGCTACCCCGGCCGCCGCTACTACGGTGGCTGCGAGCACGTCGACGTGGTCGAGCAGATCGCGATCGACCGCATCAAGGCCCTGTTCGGGGCCGAGCACGCCAACGTCCAGCCGCACTCCGGCGCGCAGGCCAACGCCGCCGCGATGTTCGCGCTGATCCAGCCGGGCGACACCATCCTGGGCCTGAGCCTGGCCCACGGCGGCCACCTGACCCACGGCATGAAGATCAACTTCTCCGGCAAGCTCTACAACGTGGCCGCGTACCACGTGGACGAGAAGACCGGCCAGGTCGACATGGCCGAGGTCGAGCGCCTCGCCAAGGAGCACCAGCCGAAGCTGATCATCGCCGGCTGGTCCGCCTACCCGCGCCAGCTCGACTTCGCCGCGTTCCGCCGGATCGCCGACGAGGTCGGCGCGCTGCTCATGGTGGACATGGCGCACTTCGCCGGCCTGGTGGCCGCCGGGCTGCACCCGAACCCGGTGCCCTACGCGGACGTGGTCACCACCACGACCCACAAGACCCTGGGCGGCCCGCGCGGCGGCGTCATCCTGTCCAAGGCCGAGTTCGCCAAGAAGATCAACTCCGCGGTCTTCCCCGGCCAGCAGGGCGGCCCGCTGGAGCACGTGATCGCCGGCAAGGCGGTCGCCTTCAAGGTCGCGGCCTCCGAGGAGTTCAAGGAGCGCCAGCAGCGCACCCTGGACGGCGCCCGCATCCTCGCCGAGCGCCTGCTCCAGGCCGACGTGGCCGAGGCCGGCGCCAGCGTGCTCTCCGGCGGCACCGACGTCCACCTGGTCCTGGTCGACCTGCGCAACAGCCAGCTCGACGGCCAGCAGGCCGAGGACCGGCTGCACGAGGTCGGCATCACCGTCAACCGCAACGCCATCCCGAACGACCCGCGCCCGCCGATGGTCACCTCGGGCCTGCGCATCGGCACCCCGGCCCTGGCCACCCGCGGCTTCCAGGCCGAGGACTTCCGCGAGGTCGCCGACATCATCGCCGAGGCGCTCAAGCCCGCCTTCGACGAGACCGTCGCCGACGCGCTGAAGGCCCGGGTCTCCGCCCTGGCCGCGAAGTACCCGCTCTACCCGAACCTCTGATCACTCCGGTGATCGTTCGGGCGGGGTGACCGGCCTCACCCCTCCGGCGTACCAGGCACCCCGGGGCACCGCGCACACTGGAAGTGCGCGCGGTGCCCCGTCCCGTGTCGGCCCCTCCCTGCCCGCAAGTCCTTCCACGAGACCAGACAAGGACGTCCCCCGTGGCCATCAGCGTCTTCGACCTCTTCTCCATCGGCATCGGCCCGTCGAGCTCCCACACCGTGGGCCCGATGCGCGCCGCCCGGATGTTCGCCCGCCGACTGCGCACCGAGGACCTGCTGGACCGGGTGACGGGTGTACGGGCCGAGCTGTACGGCTCGCTCGGCGCCACCGGCCACGGCCACGGCACCCCGAAGGCCGTCCTGCTCGGCCTGGAGAACGCCTCGCCCCGCACCGTCGACGTCGACCAGGCCGACAAGGACGTCGAGCGGATCCTCGCCGAGAAGCGGATCAACCTGCTCGGCGAGCACCCGATCGACTTCGACCCGGACACCCAGCTGATCCTGCACCGCCGCCGCTCGCTGCCGTACCACGCCAACGGGATGACCCTGTGGGCGTACGCGGCGGACGGCTCGACCCTGCTGGAGAAGACCTACTACTCGGTCGGCGGCGGCTTCGTGGTGGACGAGGACGCGATCGGCGCGGACCGGGTCAAGCCCGACGACACCGTGCTGAAGTACCCCTTCCGCACCGGCGACGAGCTGCTGCGGCTCAGCCGGGAGACCGGCCTGTCGATCTCCGGCCTGATGCTGGAGAACGAGAAGGCCTGGCGCAGCGAGGAGGAGATCCGGACCGGTCTGCTGGAGATCTGGTCCGTGATGCAGGAGTGCGTGCGGGCCGGCATGTCCCGCGAGGGCATCCTGCCGGGCGGGCTGAAGGTCCGCCGCCGGGCCGCCTCGGGTGCCCGCGCGCTGCGCGCCGAGGGCATCGGGCCGGCCAACGCGATGGAGTGGGTGACCCTCTACGCGATGGCCGTGAACGAGGAGAACGCCTCCGGCCGCCGGGTCGTCACCGCGCCGACCAACGGCGCCGCCGGGATCATCCCGGCCGTCCTGCACTACTACCTGAACTTCATCCCGGGCGCCGACGACGACGGCATCGTCCGCTTCCTGCTCGCCGCCGGCGCCATCGGCATGCTCTTCAAGGAGAACGCCTCCATCTCCGGCGCCGAGGTCGGCTGCCAGGGCGAGGTCGGCTCCGCCTGCTCGATGGCCGCGGGCGGCCTCGCCGAGGTCCTCGGCGGCACCCCCGAGCAGGTCGAGAACGCCGCCGAGATCGGCATCGAGCACAACCTCGGCCTCACCTGCGACCCGGTCGGCGGCCTCGTCCAGATCCCCTGCATCGAGCGCAACGGCATGGCCTCCGTCAAGGCCGTCACCGCGGCCCGGATGGCGCTGCGCGGCGACGGACGGCACCACGTCTCGCTGGACAAGGCGATCAAGACGATGAAGGAGACCGGGGCCGACATGAAGATCAAGTACAAGGAGACCTCGCGCGGCGGGCTCGCCGTCAACGTCATCGAGTGCTGAGCTGACCGGCTTTTCCGCAGGCCCCCGGGCGGTCCCCCGTTCCGCCCGGGGGCCTGCGCGTTCTCCGGATCACCCGGCCGTGGCCGCCTTCGCGGGGGTGTCGGCCGGCTCCGGCTCCGGGTCTGGCTTCGTCGGCTCGGGCTCGGGCTTCGGCGGCTTGATCTCCCTGGCCGCTCCCTGCTGCGGGCGCACCAGGCAGGCGAGGGCCGTCGCCGCGGCCGCCAGCAGGACCCCGCCCACGACCGTGCCGTGCAGGCCGCCGGTGACCGCCGCCCCGACGGCGTCGCGGACGGCCGCCGGGAGCCCGTCGAGGGAGGCCGGGGTCAGCCCGCCGCCGGTGAGCCGGCCGGCCTCGGCGGCCCCGAGGCGCTCCGTGAGGGAGTCGGTGAGCCGCGCCGTGTAGACCGCGCCGAGCGCCGCCATGCCGAGCGAGCCGCCGATGCTCCGCAGCAGCGTGACCACGCCCATCGCCGCGCCCATGTCCTGCGGCCGGACCGCCCCCATCGAGGTCAGCAGGGTGCTCTGCATCACCAGGCCGAGGCCGATCCCGGCGACGGCCGTGAGGGCCGAGGCCACGGCGATCGGGGTGTCGGTGCGCAGGAGCAGCAGCAGCGCGCCGCCGGCCAGGGTGACCGCGCCGCCCAGCAGCGGGTAGCGCCGCTCGCCGCCGGGCCGGCCCATCAGCCGCGCCGTCACCAGCTGGGTGCCCATCATGCCGAGCATCAGCGGCAGCAGGAGCAGCCCGCCGGCGGTGGGCGAGGCGCCCCGGGCCAGTTGCAGGTAGAGCGGCAGGTAGCCGACCAGGGCGATCATCACCGCGCCGGTGAGGAAGCCCAGCATCTGCGCCACCGTGAAGTTGCGGTCGCGGAACAGCGCGGGCGGGATCAGCGGCCCGGGGGCGCGCAGTTCGGTCCGGGCGAACCAGCCCAGCGCGACCACCGCGACGAGCGCCGTGCCGAGGAGCACCGGGGAGGTCCAGGAGTAGGCGGTGCCGCCCCAGCTGCTCACCAGGGTGAGCGCGAGGATGCCGGTGGTCAGCAGGGCGACCCCGGCCCAGTCGAACGGGGCGCGCACCCGCTCCGTCCGCAGCCGTACCCCGACGCCGACCGCGAGCAGCGCGACCAGCCCGACCGGCAGGTTGACGTAGAAGGCCCAGCGCCAGCTCAGCCGTTCGGTGAGGAAGCCGCCGAGCAGCGGTCCGCCGACGAAGGCGATCGGCATCAGCACGCCGACCACCGACTGCACCCGCGCCCGGTCGGAGGCGGGGACGAGCACCCCGATCACCGAGAGCGCGCCGACCATCAGCCCGCCCGCGCCGATCCCCTGGAGGCCCCGGAAGGCGATCAACTGCCCCATGTCCTGGGCGAGTCCGGCCAGCACCGAGCCGGCCAGGAACACCACCACCGCCCACTGGTAGGCGCCCTTGCGCCCGTACAGGTCGCCGAGCCGGCCCCAGAGCGGGGTGGCGGCGGCGGAGGTCAGCAGGTAGGCGGTGACCGCCCAGGAGAGGTGCTCCAGCCCGCCGAGGTCGCCGACGATGGTCGGCAGCGCGGTGCCGATGATCTGGCCGTCGAGGGCCGAGAGGAAGATGCCGAGCATCAGTCCGACGACGCCGAGCAGCGGCGGCTTGGGCCGCTCGTCGGCCTGGTCCTTGTTCTGGCCCCCGCTCTGTTCCGTGGCCATGCCGTCCGCCCCCTTCCCCGGCTCAGGCCGCGAACGGGCGGGCCCGGCGGGCGTCCCGCAGCGCCTGCGCCCACCAGGTGAGCTGGTCGAGCATGGTCTTGGCGGCGGTGTCGGCGGCCGGGTCGATCGCCCTGCCCTCGGCGTCGAAGCACTGCGAGGCGCCGTGGAAACTGACCGTGTTGCGGATCGTGGCGGCGTTCAGCTCGGCCATCACCACCCGCAGCTGCTCGACCGCCCGCAGGCCGCCGGACAGGCCGCCGTACGAGACGAAGCCGACCGGCTTGCCGTGCCACTGCCGGTTGTGCCAGTCGATGGCGTTCTTCAGCGGGGCCGGGAAGCTGTGGTTGTACTCGGGCGTGACGATCACGAAGGCGTCGGCCGCCTCCAGCCGGGGCGACACGGCGGCCAGCAGCGCGGCGTCGTCCGGCGAGAGTTCGCCGCCGAAGGACGGGAAGGTGACGGGCAGCGGGGTCTCCACCAGGTCGATCCGGTCGGCGGTCAGGTCGCCGCGCGCTTCGAGGTGGCCGAGCAGCCAGTCGGCGACCACCGGGCCGAAACGGCCGTCGCGGGTGCTGCCGACGAGGACGGCGACCTTCAGGTTCTGCTCGTTGGACGCCTGCTCGCTGGACGTCCGCTCGTTGGACGTCCGCTCGCTGGACTTCTGCTCCGTGGACATGGGAGTCCCCCTCCGGGATGGCTGGTGTGTACGGCGTATCCGTCTCGAATACAACGTACACATCGACGTGTACGGCGTCCACTGCCGATACGTCGTACACAGGAGGGTGCTACGGTGAGACCGACCCCCAGTCGGAAGGAGCCCGCCCCCATGCCCGCTCAGCAGGCCCCCACCGGGGACACCCCCGCCGGCGACGACAGGCCCCCGGCGTCACTCTGGGAGCGCCTGGACCGCCCGGCCCCCACACCGCGCACCACCCTGACCCCGCAGCGGATCGCCGAGGCCGCCGTCGCCGTCGCCGACGCCGAGGGCCTGGACGCCGTCACCATGCGCCGGCTCGCCGCCGAACTCGGCGTCGCCCCGATGGCCGCCTACCGGTACGTCTCCGGCAAGGACGAACTCATCGAGCTGATGGTCGACTTCGTCTACGGCCGGCTCCCCCTGGACGCCGCCCCCGCCGAGGACTGGCGGGCGACCATGCGCGCTCTCGCCCTCCACCTGCGGGCCATGCACCTGGCCCACCCGTGGACTGTCCGGGCGGCCACCCCGTTCTCCCTCAGCCCGAACCAACTCGCCGTCCCCGAGCACGCGTTCGCCGCCCTGGCCGAGCACGGCCTGGACGCCGACACCACCATGGCGGTGTTCCGCACCGTCACCGGCTACGTCCACGGCTCGGTCACCACCGAGGTCACCCTGGACACCCTGCGCCGCGAGCGCGGCTGGTCCGACGGCGACCAGACCCGGGCCGGCCTCGCCCCCCGGATGACCTGGCTGATGGGCACCGGCCGCTACCCCAACTACCAGCGCTACCTCCACGCGGCCACCCGCAAGGACGACCCCGACTGGCAGTTCGAAACCGGCCTCGACTGCGTCCTCGACGGCATCGCCGCCCACTTCGCCCTCTGACCGGGCCGCTCACGGAGTGGGAAGTCGGCCGGTCCGACTTCCCACTCCGCCCTTCCTACCTGCCGGCCGCCCCGGCCCCCAGCCGCGCGGCGACGGCACCCAGCCGGCCCATCGCGTGGGCCACGCCCAGGCCGTCCATGTAGTCCCGCACGTGCACCAGCAGGCCGTCCCGGGCGCGCATCACCAGCAGGCCCGGCACGGTGAACGGCTCCCCGGTGGTGGCGAGCGTCCCGACCACCTGCTGCTCGACGGTCAGCACCTCCGGGTCGGCCCCCGGATGGACGGCCACCTCCCGGATCTCCCGCGGCCGCGCCGCACTCGCACCCCAGGCGGCCCGGTAGCCGGCCCGGATCTCCTCCCGCCCCCGGTACCGCTCCGGCATCCCGGGGAACAGGAACGGGAACTCGTGCACCCCGTCCTCGGCGTACAGCTCTGCCAGCGCGTCCGCGTCCAGGTCGAGCATCGCCCGCCGGTAGCGGACGAGCAGGTCGAGCGGGTTGGGCGGGCTGGGCGAGCTGGGCGTGGCGGAATCCGGCATGACGGAGGCCCCTTCGGCAGCGCACGGGGACCCCAGGATCCCTCTGCGGCAATCGACTTGGCCCCCGCGCATCGATCGATGGCCCCAACCCTAGCCGCCGGGAGGCGGCTCCCCCTCGACGAGCCGACAGCCGCCGTCCCGGCTCCACCGATCGTTCGGCAGCCGCGCTGCACGGGAAGTCGGCCGGCCCGACTTCCTGTGCGGCGGCAGCCGCCGACAACGCCTACCCGGCCGGCCGCTCGCCGGCGAGGACCAGGCGGTAGCCGTAGTCCATGCTGTCCCGGTCGAGCAGGTCGGCGTACCGCCGGTGCCACGCCCCCGAGGAGAGGTCGGCCCGCAGCCGCTCGACGGCCGGCTCGACCACCTCCGGCGGCAGCTGCGCGAAGGTCGAACTGGCCTGCCGGACCACCGGGTCCAGGTAGTGCTCGGGCCGCCGCCAGTGGGCGATCTGGAAGCCGTCGGTGAAGTCCCAGGGGACGGGGAAGGGCAGCACGGTGTACGCGTCCAGGGTCTCGACCACCTCCTCCAGCGGCGTGAAGCGGGAGTCCTCCAACTCCCTGATCTCCGGCAGGTAGTCCTCCAGCAGCCACAGCTGCGGCCGGTGCGCCGGATCCCAGGTGAACACCGCCTGCCGCCGCGCGACCCGCCGCAGCTCGGCCAGCCCGCGCCGCGGGTCCGACCAGTGGTGGACGGTCAGGACGGCCATCGCCGCGTCGAACGCCCCGTCCTCGAACGGAAGTTGCTCGGCCGAGGCCTTGACCTTCCGCTCCCCCGGATGCTGGTCGAGCATGACCTGCGACGGGTCGACGGCCGTGACCTCGGCGTCCTCCGGCTCGTACGACCCCGCCCCCGCACCGACGTTGACCACCGTACGCGCTCCCCGCAGCGCCGACCCGATCAACGCGTGCAGCCGCGGATCGGGCCGACGGACCTGCCGGTACCCGACGCCGATCCGGTCGTACCTCGCCGTCCGGCTCTCCTGCCCCGTGTGTCCCATCCGACCAGCCCATCAAACGGGACCACCGGAGGCAACCGCTTCGCGTGAACCCGCACCGCCGCACGGGAAGTCGGCCTTGCCGATCGGCCCGCGCGCCCATTCGTGCGTACACGTGTCACCCGCTCGGCGCACGGGAATTGCGGTCGTCCCGGCGGGCGGGGAGGTTGGGCCCGGGGCACTTCGACCCCGACCCCGATCGCCCGACTCCCCAGGAGCCCTCATGCGACGCCTCACGACCGTACTCGGCACCCTCGCCGCCGCCGGAACCATGACCCTCGCCCTGCCCAACACGGCCTTCGCGGCCCACGGAGAGCTGATCTTCAATCCCGGCCAGACGGTCATCGAGAACCCGAGCGGCTGTAACAACGCCACGTACCGTCCGCTCATCGTGCAGAACGACACCAACGAGTACGCCCTCGTGTACGACGGACCGGACTGCACCGGCAACGTGATCGCGGTCGTTCCTCCCGGCGGTCACACGACCCAGGAGTTCGGCTCCAGCGTGTTCACCGCCTGACGACGGCCCGGTCCGCCCGCCGCGCGAGAAGTCGGACCGGCCGACTTCTCGCGCGACTCAACGCTCCTACCGCCGAGCGGGGAGCGCCAGGAAGGCCAGGCCTCCGGCGAGGATGGCGAGGCCGTACCAGGAGGCGGCGGGCAGGCGCTCGCCGAGGGCGGCCACGCCGAGCACCGCCGCGACGGCGGGTTCGGCGAGGGTCAGGGTGGTGGCGGTCTGGGCGGTGGTGTGGCGTAGGCCGTGGCCGAAGAGCCAGTAGGCGAGGAAGGTGGTGATCACCGCGAGGTGCAGCACCACGCCCGCTCCGCGCGGCGTGAGCAACCAGCCCGTGGGGCCGCACAGCAGCACCGGGAGGACGATCAGCGCTCCGCCGCCGAACATCGCGCCCATCACCCCGCCGGAGGGGTGTCCGCCGGCGATCAGCCGCCCGCCGATCAGCGAGTAGACGGCGTACGAGAGTCCCGAGAGCGCGGCCAGGAGCACGCCCGGCAGGTCCACCGTCGTGTCGCCCCCGGCGAGTTCGGGGCCGAGCACCAGGAGGGCGCAGCCGAGTACGGCCAGCGCGGTGGCACCGGCCCAGCGTCCGCCGGGCCGTCCCTGTCGGGTGAGCCAGCCGAGCAGCCCGGTGAACACGGGCGCGCTGCCGAGCGCGATGACGGTGGCGACGGCCACGCCGGTACGGCTCACCGCCGGGTAGAAGGTCACCGGGTATCCGGCGACCGCGATGGCGCCGGCCGCGAGCAGCCACCGCTCGTGCGGCCCGCACTTCCGGGGCAGTACGCGGGCGGCGCGGTCGGTGAGGAAGAGGAGCAGCCCGCCGAGGACCAGCCCGGCGGCTCCGATTCCCGCGGCCGGGGCGCCGCCGGGTGCCAGCGAACTGGCCGTCCCGGTGGTGCCCCAGAGCACGGCGGCGGTCAGGATCGGCGCCACGCCGCCGCGCGGGCGGGTGCGGCGGGTGCGGCGGGTGCGGCGGGGGGCCGTGGGGAGGGTGCTGGCAGGTGAGGACAAACGATTCGGCACAGTCGTGAACTTCCGTCGTCGAAGACCGTCAGGGGAACGGGTTTCCGAGAACGGGCGCACGCCGCCAACCCACGGCGGCCACTGTCGGGCCGAGCCGGGGTCGTGGGGAGGTCAAGCCACCGAAGCGCGCGCCCGATCAGGCGCTGAGCGGTGGCAGCACGACGTGCCAGTACAGGTTCACGCGTCGATGGTACCGACCGGCGGGCGCGAGAAGTCGGCCGGTCCGACTTCTCATGCGGCGAGGGTCGTTGACGCGTCCTCACCCCGCAGGAACGGTCTCCTCGCGGCAGCCGCGGGGTCCGGGGCGATGGTGACCGCCCGCCCCACGCGCCCCCGGGAGGCTGTCACGCCCCTCCCGGGGGCGCGTCTCCTCGGCCGTGCAACCACCGGCGGCCCGCCCTCGACTTCCAGACCGTAGCGGACCGTTCATTCCTCCCTACGCTGAGTGTCGACCCCATCGGCCCACCGGAAGGACCCGCTCGTGCGCCGCTCCAGCCTCGTGCTGTCCCTGGCCCTGACCACCGTGGTCGCCTCCGCCCTGATGGCCGCCGACGTCGTGAAGGACGAGCCCTACCTGTCGGTGACCCTGCCGGTGCTCCGCGATCCGAAGGCCCAGCAGCTGCTCCACCACATGACGGACCCGGTGCAGGAGTGGGTGGAGTCCCGGGATCCGGCGGCGGCCGGCTACGCCGGGACGGTGATCGACGCGGCGAACCAGCACGCCGACATCTACTGGAAGGGCGAGACCCCGGCCCAGGTCCGTTCCCTGCTGGACGCGAACGCCGCGGACGTCGGCCCCGGCTACACCGTCGACGTCCATCCGAGCCCGTACTCCCGCGCGGAGATGCGCGCCGCGATCGACCGGTTCACCGCCGCCGTGGCGCGCGACGCGTGGACGTCGATCGGCCCGCAGGAGGACGGCACCGCCATCGCGATCACGTACGCGCCGGCCCCGGCGAAGCAGCTGACCGGCGGCGACGCGACCGTGCAGGCGTACTCCTCGCGGGCCGCCGAGATCGCCGGGATGCCGGTGTCGGCCGGCGTCGAGGAGACACCGGTGGCGCTGTCCGGCAACCGGCACTCCGACAGCGCGCCGTACTACGCGGGCGCCGAGGTGAACACCGGAAAGGCGTCGTTCTGCTCGACGGCGTTCAGCGGCTGGAAGGGCGGGACGAAGGTGGTGCTGACCGCCGCGCACTGCGGCGGCGGCCGGTACTACAACGGCACCGGCAGCTACATCGGCGACCTGGCCGCGGTCGGCAACGGCCTGGACGTCGGCATGATCGCGGTCAACGGGAACGGCGGCGGCCGGTTCTACGACGGCTCCTGGTCGGACAGCGGCGGCTCGTCCCGGCACACGTACGGCGCCGGGCGGAACAACGTCGGGGACCTGATCTGCCTGAGCGGCGCCCAGTCGGGGTGGAGGTGCGACGTGCAGGTCAAGCGGGTCGACGTGGAGACGACGAACGACGAGGGCACCAAGATCAAGCCGGTGGACATCGCGGAGTCGAAGGGCGGCGACCGCCGGGCGGTCGCCGCGAAGGGCGACAGCGGCGGCCCCGCACTGGCGAACCCGTCCGGCCCGAACGGCGACATGGAGGCCCGCGGCGTCATCGTCGCCGCCCGCTCGGAGGTCGCCTGCCCGCCCGGATCGACGGCGCACCAGACGACCTGCTACGCGCAGGTGCTGTACGTGCCGATGACGCCGGTGGTCAACCAGATGGGCTTCTCGATCTCCTGAGGGCGTCATCGACGCGCCCCGAAGCGCGAGAAGTCGGCCGGTCCGACTTCTCGCGCAGGCCCCTCAGGTGGAGAAGCCGAGCGTGATCGCCTGGACGCCGGGCAGGTCCGCGAATCCGGCGGGTGTCGTCGGCCGACTCCACTCCGAGGTGCAGTTCAGCGGCGGTGTCGGCGGCCATGGCCGCGTCGTCGCCGGGATCGAACAGCCGCAGGTCCGCGCGGGTCAGAAGCCCGGTGTCGAGAACCGGTCGGTGAACTCGGCGAGCACGGCGAACTCGGCGCGAGCGGGCGCCACATCCGCCGCGAAGTCCTCGTCCGACCCGGATCGCCGGAGAACGTCGTTCAGCGCGGCTCCATTGCCCGATGCGGCGGCCGCCCCGGGCGTGGGCGCGGGGGGGGTGCTCGGCAGGGCTCGCGGTCACCGCGTGGCCGGGTGCAGGCCGCCGATGGGCCATCTCGGGCCGGTGTCCGGGGCGCCCTGCCAGGCCCACTGGGAGTCGGGGGTGACGGTGATGCCGTAGTCGTACAGGTCGGGGCGGCCCAGCGCGTCCCACTGCGTCCAGGCGGCCAGCACCTCGTCGCCGAGGCGGCGCGGCCCGCCCTGGAGGAGCTGCGGCCCGCCGTCCGTACGGGGACGGATCTCGGCCCACGAGCGGTCCCCGTCGTGGACCAGGGTGGCGGGCCCGTCCTCGCCCTGCGCGGTGAACAGCACGGCGTCCGGGACGGCGACGCGCAGCGCGAACCGGAGGTGCCAGTCCTCCAGGCCGGCCGGGTCGCGGTCCAGTGCCCCGTGCGCCTCGGGCTCGGCACCGCCGCGCACCCGCGCGTAGGCGGCGGGCCCCGTGCTCGGTTGGGCCGGACCGGTCCGGTCGCCCATGAACTGGGCCAGGCCGTGGACCCAGCCGTGTGCGGCGGCGCCGTCGGCGGCGACGGTGAGGGCGACGTACCCCAACCGGCCCCAGGGGTAGACGATCCGCCCACCGGGCCGTACCGCCTCCACCCAGGACCAGGGCACGGTCTCGACGGCGTACGTGGCGTGCAGCCGGTCGACCTGGCCACCACCCGGCACCCCGCCGTCGGTGCCGTCGCCTGCCGTCACCTCGGCGTCGAGCCCGGCGGCCGCGAGTCGGGTGCGGGCGAACGCGGCCAGGTGCTCGTCGACTTCGGTGCCGACCACCAGCCTGGGCCCGGCCCGCCAGGCGGACAGTGCCGCCGTCCAGCCCTGGCCGGTGCCGAGGTCCCACACCCGGTGCCCCGGTTCCACGCGGAGGCTGTCCAGCATGTCCGCCACCACGGAGGGCGCGGACAACGACGACGACGGGAGTCCTCCGGTGAGCTGGGTGACGGCTGCGGAGTAGGCCCCGGAGTACAGTTCACCCGCCCAGCCGCCCGGATCCACCGCGCGGTCGAGCGGTGCGTAGGCCCGGCCGTCCCACCGCCACAACCTGTCCGGTGCGAACCCGTCCCGGGGCAGCGCGGCGAAGGCCTCGCGCAGCCACGGCGAGTCGGCCGGCCACGCCCCGCCCCGCTCCATCTCCGCGTGCAGGCGCGTCCGGAGCCCGGCCAGGCCCCCGTCGTCCGCCGTCACTTCTTATGCTTCCCGTTGCCCGGCGGCGGAACGTCGACCTTGCTGTCGCTGTTGTTCGGCGGCGGAGTCCCCTGCCCGGGGTCCGGCGGCTGCTTCTCGTGCTCGCCCATCGCAGCGTCCCTTCGGTCGTACTCAACGGTCGGCGACCAATCTGGCGCAGCACCGCACCAGGCGGTAGAGGCGTGCGGGAGCTGCCAGGGGCGCGTGCGCGTGTGTGTCCCGCCGGACCGTGCGAGGACCACCCCGACCGGCGCGAGAAGTCGGCTGGGCCGACTTCTCGCGCGGTCGGCGGATGGCCGCGCCACCCGCGACGGCCCCGGGTGTTCCGTCCTGTGGGGGCGAGGAGGCGGTTGCCGCCACTGGTGGCGGCGCCCGGAAAACCCCGGCGGGCCTTGCGGGCGCTGCCGTAGGATCCGGGCCCGTGCAGAGTGACGATACGACCGGGTCCGAGAGTGCCCAGGGGGCCGAGGAGCCCAGCGGCCTCCGGGCGATCTGGGCGAACACCCTGGAGCCGGTGGCTCCGCTGCCCTGGTACCGGCGGGTGCCCCGCAATGCCGTGATCGCGGGGGCCGTGGTCGTCGGCCTGTTCGCCGCGGTGACCGTCGCGGCGGTGACCGGGTTCGGCGCGCCGACGCGGCACCGGATCGTGCTCGCGGACCGGATCGGCGACCAGGTGCGGCTCCCGGACGAGGACAGCATCCTGACCCTGCGCGCCGACATCGAGCGGCAGATGACGGCCCTGCGGCCGTACCGGGAGCTGACGGTGGCCGGCTACGGCCCCGCCGGGGCGACCGAAACCACGCTGACCGTGATCGGGCTGACCGGTAGCTTCCCGGACGTCCGGCGGGAGCTGGACAAGTACTTCGGCACGGAGACGCAGACGACGGGCGCCCCGTCGGACGACCCGGTGGTGGTCGAGCGCCAGGACTACCCGGCCGGCCCCCTCGGCGGCGCGATGGACTGCGCGGTGCTCGACTTCCCGGCCGTGCCCCAGACCACCTGCGCCTGGGCGGACGGCAGCACCGTCGGCATCGTCGTCGATGAGACGGGCGCCAGTGGGCCCGGGGAACTGGCCCGGCGCACGCTGGACATCCGGGCCGCCGTCGAGGTCGAGGCGAAGGACTGACCGACGGTCCGGCCGGAACCGGCGACCAGCGGGGGACCCGGACCGGGAGCCGTGGAACTGACCTCCACCAAAGCGGTTGAGCGCGAGAAGTCGGCCCACCCGACTTCTCGCGCGGCCGGCGACGGGACCAGCGGCGGGGCCGGTCAGTCCCGGTGGGGCTCCGGGGACCACCGGCCGAGCCACTGGTCGGCGCCGAAGGCCTCGAAGCGCTCCACCTCGGTGAAGCCCAGCTTCGCGGCGAGGCGCATCGAGGGGAGGTTCGCGGTCTGGGTGGCGAGCACCACCGGCTCGCCGGGCAGTACGCCGGTGAACCAGTCGAGGGCCGCCGCGCACGCCTCGGCGGCGTAGCCGCGACCCCAGGCCTGCGGCAGGAACAGGTAGCCGAGTTCGGCCTGCTCACCGACCCGGCCGAGGCGCCCCGCCTCCTTGCGGAGCAGGACCTGGCCGATCGTCTCCCCGTCGCGATCGACGGCGAAGACCCCGGGGCTCCGGCTGGGCGCCCCGGGCATCTCGCGCTCGATCTCGTCCCGCGGCTTGGGCCCACCGAGGTAGGTGTTCACCTCCGCCGAGGCCAGCAACTCGACGAACGCCGCACGGTCCCGGGCCTCGGGCTCGCGGAGTACGAGCCGCTCGGTCCTGATCGGGGCGGGCGGCCAGGGCAGCGGGCGCATACAGGTCTCCTGATCCTCTCGGGCGCCGGTTGCCGACGCCGTCGAAGATCAGGACGCGCTCCGGCGGAGCGCCAGTTGCGCGTCTCCGCAGGTCGCGGGCTCAGCCGTGCGGGTTGGCCGGGGTGGGAAGGGCGAGTTCGCACCAGACCGTCTTGCCGATGTAGCCGTCACCGCGCAGGTGGGCGCCCCACGAGGTGGCCAGGGCGGCGACGAGTTCGAGGCCCCGGCCGGACTCGTCCTCCGGGGAGGCGTCGCACGGGGTCGGGAGGGTGGAGTTCGCGTCCGAGACCTCGATCCGGAGCAGGGAGTCGGTGGGGAGGAGGATCCGGACACCGATCATCCGGTCACGCGGGGAACGGGCGTGGCGGCAGGCGTTGGTGACGAGTTCGCTGAGGAGGATCAGCCCGGTCTCGGCGGAGTCGATGGGCACCTCCCACTCGAAGACCTGCCGGATGAACCGGATACGGGCACGGCCGGCGCTGCGGGGGAGTCGGGGGAACATCCACTCGACGACGTCGGCGGGCTGAGTGAGCATCAGAGTCCTTGGGGGTTGTACGGACGGCGTCACTCGGGAGAGCTGAGTTCGGCCACTTCACCCTTCAAGCGTCGGCAGCCGGGCATAGCCTCAGCAGTTACACCGCAGGTACAACGAGAGCTTGAACCGCCCTGTGACCAGGGCAGGGAGGGGCACGGGATCGTGGGCGCGCCGAAGGAAAACCCCATGGCCTGGAAGTACTGCGGCGATCAGATCAAGCGGTGGCGCGCGACGGCGGGCGTGACCCGGGAGCAGCTGAGCAGGGCGGCCTCCTACGACGTCGAGAGCGTGCGGTCGATGGAGGCGGGGCGGCGGAAGCCGACGCTCAAGTTGCTCCAGGCGGCAGATGATCTGTGTGATGCGAAGGGGATGCTGCTGGCGGCGACCGCATTCCTGCAGCCCGAGAAGTTCCCCTCCTTCTCGCAGGACTTCATGAAGTACGAACCCGAGGCAACTGTCTTGAGCTCATACGAGAACCAGCTCATCCCTGGACTGCTTCAGACCGAGGCCACTGTCCGATCCCTGCTGAACGCACACTGGCCTCCGCTGGACGACGACACCGTGGAGGAGCGAGTCGCAGCCCGATTGGCCCGGCAAGCGATCCTGAGCAATCAGACCAAGTCATTCAGCTTCCTCATCGACGAGTTCGCCCTCCTGCGCCAGGTCGGCACTGCCGCGGAACACAAGGAGCAGTTGAATCACCTCCTTGATGCCGGCAAGCCCAGGCACATCGACATTCAGGTAGTACCTGCCCGATGCCTTCACCCAGGAGTCAATGGCGCATTCGTCCTGCTGGAGACCGCCGATCATGAACGCCTCGTCTACGAGGAAGGGCAGTCCATGGGCTTGCTGTCTGCCGACCCGGAGAAGGTGAATCTGTTGTGGCAGCGCTATGCAATGATCCTCCGGCAGGCCCTCAGCCCCGAGGAGTCAGCCACTTTCATCAACAAGTTGGCAGAGGAGCTATGAGCACCGACCTGGCCTGGGTGAAGTCGAGCTACAGCGGCACAGAGGGCGGCAACTGCGTCGAGGTTGCCTCCGCCCCCTCCACCGTCCACGTCCGCGACTCCAAGGACAAGGCCGGCCCGACCCTCACCTTCTCCCCCGAGGCCTGGTCCGCCTTCGTCGCCTTCGCCTCCGAAGCTCAAGCAACACGAGCCGAGTGACCCCTTAATGGAACGGTGAGGTAACTACCCCCCTCCCCTCCCAACCACCCCCGCACACAGCACATATGACTTATCGTCACGACTACACCACAGCCGGTTCCCCCGTGTAGCGTGCGCACCAACGAAACAACCCCCGCCGGTGCTACCAACACCGAACGGGGGTCTGACCGGCACGATCGAAATGCGAGCTCGATCCTGTGGCTACCCACGACTCTACCGCCATGGCCACCCCTGGGTACGGCAAGCAGTCCGCCCCGGAGCAACTCCCCCGCTCCGCCGCCGACTTCAGGCATCTCCCGGCCCGCGAGGCCTACCTCGCCTCGCTCATCGACCGGCTCCCCGACGGCGCGGCCATGGACGCGAAGACCCTCGCCGTCCTCCAGCCCCACTACGGGCAGATGGCCTGCCGCTCCGCCCTCACCAAGCTCTCCACCGCAGGTCACCTGCGTCGCGTCCGCGAGCGCCTCGACTCCCGGCAGTGCCGCTGGGTATTCCGCACCTACTTCTCCCGGACGCCCCGCTCCGACGGCTGGTGGGCGCACTTCCTCTCCACCGGGGAGGCGTCAACGCCCGCCGCACCCGATCCCCCCAGGGAGCGAACGCTCAACCGCACCTCCCCGACCTCGGCCGCCTACGCCGCCCTCGCCGGCCTCGGCCTGGTCGACCCCCGCCTCGCCCTCTCCGCCGCCGACTGCGCCGCGCTCGAACCGCTGGCCGCCGAGTGGCTGGACCGGGGGACCACGCTCCCCCTCTTCACCGCCGCGCTCACCGCGAACCTGCCGCCGGACATCCACAGCCCGGCGGGCTTCACCCGGCGCCGCCTGATCGACAAGCTGCCACCCGAGCGCCCGCAGTCCCCGCGACCCCCGCAGCCGGTCCCCATCCCCGAGTGCACCAACTGCCGCACCCCCTGCCGCCCGCACGCCCTCCTCGGCGGCCTCTGCCGCGCCTGCCGCAGCACCCCCGGCGCCCCACCGGCCGCACCACCCCGCCCGGGCGCCCTCTCCCCGGCCGCCGTCCACCGCCACGCCGCCCGGATCCGCGGCACCCTTCGCGATCACAACAGCCAAGCGGTGCACATCCGTTGACATGTCGACCGAAGCGGGCAGGGCCCTAGACTTCCTATAAACAGATTGGGCGAGACGCATGGCGGGTGAGCGTTGGACGAACGACAGTGGGCCTTCTACGAGGGCGCGGACGGATCGACGCCGGTGCGCAAGGACTTGGAGAAGGCCCGTCTCGCGTCCCACGAGGAGACCAAACTCGCCGTTCTGATGCGGCGGGTCCAGGAGAGGCAGACCCTGCCCGGCGACGTCAAGAGCCTCGGGAGCGACCTCCTTGAGGTTCGGCTCACCGGCAACCGCCGCATCTTCCGGCTCCTCTACGCCGAGGAGGCCGACGGTCTCGTGCTCCTCGCGCTGTCCTTCTTCCAGAAGAAGACCCAGAAGACCCCGCCGAGCGAGCTCAGCACAGCTGAGAAGCGCCTCAAGGATTGGCGGAACCGTAACCCAAAAGACTGAGCACCCGGTTCTCGGTATCGGCTTTGGGCGATACTGTTGAATCAACGGGAGGGTAGGGAGACCATGGCACCCACACTGCATGATCTACTCGGCATCGACCCGGACGACCCCCACACCGCAGCGGGCCTGGAAGACGCCGAGGCCTACGCCGCACTGGTGGAGACGCTCGTCGTGGCCCGCCAGAAGCGCGGCCTCACCCAGCGCGAGGTCGCACAGCGCATGGGGACATCCCAGTCGACCGTCTCCGAGTTCGAACGCGTCGGAGGCGACGCCCGCTACTCCACCCTGCAGCGTTACGCGCGGGCCGTCGATGCCCGGCTCCACAGCATGGTCGACCACACCTGCTCGGCCGTCGCACCGGCCTGGCAGCCGGCCCCCGTGGAGGTCGAGGTCCACGTGGCCGTCCGTGAACGGGGGCCCGGGCCACGACCCGCGGCCTGGGAGCCGGACAGCCAGAGGCCGGTGACGGCGTGATGGCGGGTCGGTCCACCGACAGGCCGACTCGGCGATTCGCGTCCGTCGGCGAGATCACCGAGGCCGCCGAACTCCTGGACGTCACGTTCCTGGAGGTCTCAGGCCGTCGGCTCTTCGACCAGCAGGAGGATCGCGAGGAGGCGGAGAGCCGGACGACACTCCTCACATGGCTCCGCGAGCGGGACGGCGGAACCGTCCTGGAAGTGCGGTGCCGCCTTGAGCTGGCCGGCACCCAGGCGGACTTCGCCGTCGATGCGACGGCCGCGTTCTCCGTCGGCGAGCCGTTCGAACTGGCGGAAGACCTCCAGCGGCAGTTCATCGAGCAGATCGGGGTCACCGTGCTCTACCCGTACCTGCGGGAGTCGCTGCACAGCACCGCGACGAGGCTCGGCGTCGACACCCCGATGCTCTCGCTGCGCAACCCCTGGCAGCCGACGAAGTAGGCAAGCAGGCCCGTGATCATGAATATTCACAGGCGGCAGCGTTAACCTATGCAAAATCCAAAGGTGAACTACGTAACATGCCTTGCATTCGAAGTCATCTGGTTTGCCCGCATGCTGAGATCCATGCGATAGTCGAAGCAGCCCAACGGCGGGCGACACCGCACGCCGCCCTGGGTTGATGACTTCGGCGGGCCCGACCTGGCACTGCCGACGCCCATCGCGCGGCACGCACCCCCTTGGCCGGCGCGATGACTTGCAAGGGCCCCCGCCCGCCGGACCACGGCGAATCCGGGGGCCCTGCGCGTTTCCCCACAAAAAAAGCGCCGACCGGCCGGACGCCTCAGCCCCGCTCGCGCACCTTCAGCTCGAACCAGACGCCCTTGCCCCGCGGCAGCAGGTCCGCGCCCCAGCGGTCGGCGAGGTCGTCGACGACCCTCAGCCCCCGCCCACGCTCGTTCACCGGCTGGGCCTCGGCGAGGATCATGCAGGGCAGCGCCCGGGAGGAGTCCCGGACCTCGATCCGGAGCCAGCCGGGCTTGCGGCTGACGTGCAGTCCGATGGTGCGTCCGGCCGCGTGCCGCACCGCGTTGGACACCAGCTCACTGGTGAGCAGTTCCCCGGCCTCCAGGTGCTGGTGGAGCTCCCAGGACTCCAGGACCGAGAGCACCAGCCGACGGGCCACCGGGCCCGACTCCGGCCGGGAGGGCAGCCGTACCTCGTTGGGCGCGGACTGGTCGCACAGTCTGCTGGAATACATCTCCTCCAGCTCCGCGGAGGTGAGCCGCTCCAACGCCGAGAGCCCGCCGCCCTGGACGTCGATCCAGGACACTTCGGCGACCACGCCGGCCCCGGAAACCAATGACTGATCTGCTTCGCCCCAACCCGCCATGCGGACCATCATTGCGGAACGCAAGCAGCCGCGTACGGACAATGAGCAAACGATCTCTCCGCGTCGGCATATGCCGGATGCAAGAAGGGGTCCCCCCGGGCCGACTTCCGTCAATCCCGGGTTGACCCCTCCCCCACCTCAGCGGCGGTTTACCAGGCGCTCCACGGGACGTTCCAGCCGCTCAGCCCGTTCGACGGGTCGAGCGTCTCCTTCCGGATCGAGTTCTTCACGATCATCACGTCACCGATCAGCGAGCCGTCGTAGAACTTGCCCGCCGACGTGCCGGAGCCGCCGCCCTCGACGTCCTTGAGGCCCACGCAGCCGTGGCTGACGTTGTCCTCGCCGAAGGTCCTGCTGCTGCTCCAGTAGTTGCCGTGCACGTACGTGCCGGAGTCGGTGAGCCGCATCGAGTGCGGGACCTGGAGGTCGTACGGCGCACCGGTCATGCCGGGCATGCTGCTGGACTGCATCCGCACCACGCCCTCCTTGGACATGACCACCATCGTGCCGTTCCAGGTGGGGTGTTCGGGTGCGCCGGCGCTGATGTCGATCTCGCTCGACTGGCCACCCTGTACGACCGTCATCTTGTGCGCAGCGGCGTCAACCGTCGAAATCTGGGACCGCCCGATCGTGAAGGGCTCGTCCCGGTCCGCGCCGTACACCCCGGGGGCGATCTCGACGCTCTTCAGCCGGTACTTGACGGTCACCTTGGTGTCCGGCGCCCAGTACTGCTCGGGGCGGAAGTCCAGCCGGCGGTCGCCGAACCAGTGGCCCTTGACCACGGTGCCGTTGCTGGTCTCGAAGCTGATGCCGCGGGCGACCTCGTCCCGGTTCTTCACGTCCTTGCTGAAGTTCACCGAGACGATCATGCCGACGCCGTACGTGGCGTTGTCGTCCACGTTGTCCGAGGCCTTGGCGAGCGCCGTCGGGGTCAGCGTGGTGAAGTCGCTGTCCGCCGTGGCGACCGCGCCGTCGGCGTCCGCGGCCATCGCGCTGACCCGGTAGGCGGTGCCCACCTCCAGGCCCGCCGCGGGCGTCCAGGAGGCGCCGTCGGCGGAGATCGTCCCGGGGACCTCCTTGCCGCTCTTGTCGCTCACCTTGACGGTGGTCAGCTTGCCCCCGGTCGCGCCGACCTTGAGCGCGTTCGGCGCCACGTCCACCGAGCCGGCCTTGGGCTCGATGCTCACCGCGGCCGTGGAGACCTTCGGCGTCTTGCTGCTGGGCGCCGCCTCCGTGGGCTTGGCGCTCGCCGCGCCGGCCGCCAGATCGGCCTTGGCCGCGCTCCCCCCGCCCCCGTTCCCCCCGCTTGCCCCGCTGCCCCCACCGCAGGCGGCCGTCAGCGCCATCGCCCCGCCGACCAGACCGACGGCCACCACTCTGCGTATCGACCTCATCGTCGATTCCCTCCCTCAGAAGATCCGAGAAACTCCCCGTGGACCCGACGGACCCGACCGGTATACGCAACCGGCCACCGGAAAGGTTGCGCCATGCGCGGGGCTGCTCGCCCCGGAAACCGCGGCGGCCCGACCCCAACGAGTGAGGACCGGGCCGCACGACAGACGCCGAAGGGGCCTACCAGGCGGCCCAGTCGACGTTCCAGCCGCCGAGCCCGTTGGAGGGCGCGACGGTCTTCTCCTTGGTGTTCACGACCTTGATCGGGTCACCGATCATCGAGTCGTTGAAGAACTTGCCGGCGACGGAGGAGTCGCTGCCGCCCTTCACGTCCTGCATCGACACGCAGCCGTGGCTGGCGTTGGTCTTGCCGAACGGGCTGGCCCAGTAGTTGCCGTGCACGAAGGTGCCGGAGGTGGTCAGCCGCATCGCGTGCGGCACGTCCTGGATGTCGTACTCGCCGCCGAGACCGACGGTCTGCGAGTTCATCCGGGTGACCTTCTCCTTGGACATGACCACCATCGTCCCGCCCCAGGACGGCGTGGCGTCCGCGCCGAGGGTGACCGGCAGGGTGGTGCTCTTGCCGTCCCGCTCGACGGTCATCTGGTGCGCCTTGGCGTCCGCGGTGGAGACCATCGACCGGCCGATGGTGAACGGCTCGTCCTTGTCCACGTCGCCGTAGATGCCGGGGGCGACCTCGACGTTCTTCAGCCGGTACTTGACGGTCACCTTGGTGCCCGGCGCCCAGTACGCCTCCGGGCGGAAGTCCACCCGGCGGTCGCCGAACCAGTGGCCCTTCACCACGGTGCCGTTGCTGCTCTCGATGGAGATGCCCTTGACGACGGCGTCCTTGTTCTTGACGTCCTTGTTGAAGTTCACCGAGACGATCATGCCGACGCCGTAGGTGGCGCCGTCGCTGATGTTGTCGTTGGTGGAGATCTTCTTCTCCGGCGTCAGCGTGGTGAACGAGGTGGTGGACGCGGCCACCAGGCCCTCGCCGTCCTTCGCCTGGGCGTTCACCTTGTACGCCATGCCGACCGCGAGCGCGCCCGCGGGCTTCCAGCCGGAGCCGTCCGGGGTGATCGCGCCCTCGACCGGCTTGCCGTCCTTGTCGGTCACCTCGACCGTCGTCAGCTTGCCGTTCGAGACGGACACCTGCAGCCCGTTCGGCGGGACGTCCAGGGCTCCGTCCTTCGGCTCCACGGCCAGCACCGCGGCCGAGGGCTTCGGCGTGGCCGACCCGCCCCCGTCCGCCGCGGCCGAGGCCGCGCTGCCGCCGCCCGAACCCCCCGTACCGCCCGAACCACTGCCCTTGTCGTCGCCACAGGCCGCGGTGAGCAGCAGTACCCCGCCCATGACCAGCGCCATCGCACTCTTCCGCCCGTAGCGGTTGGTGGTGCGTATCGCGGTGCCGGCCGTCTTCCCCGTCTTCACGGTTTCTCCCCTCCCGGTATTCACTCTCTTGACGCGTTGAGTGCCCCCGTGAGTTGCACCGGACGTGGATCTTTCCGGGCCGGGCTGCGGGCGCGCCGGAGCAGGATAGCTAAGCCGTCCGAGTGAATCCTGAGAGGAGTCGGTTGACGCGGGCGTGAAACCGTGGTGAAGACAGGACGTAACGGGCGAACGGGACTTACGGCAGCGCCGAAGCCGACGGAGGAGCCGCCGAAGCGGACGCGGTGGCCGCCACCCCCCGGCCCAGCGCGCTCCCCGCCACCCACTGCTCCCACGGCACGTTCCAGCCGTTCAGCCCGTTCTGCGGCGGCACGAAGTCCCCGGAGGAGGCCTTCACCTCCAGCACGTCCCCCTCCAGGGTGTGCTCGAACAGCCAGCCCGCCGGGGAGTCCTTGCTCGCCCCGCCCTTGGCATCGGACAGCCCGATGCAGCCGTGACTGGTGTTGGCGGCGCCGAACACCCCCGGGTCCGCCCAGTAGTTGCCGTGCACGAAGGTGCCGGAGGCGGTCAGCCGCATCGCGTGCGGGACGTCCTTGATGTCGTACTCGTCGCCCATGCCGACGGTCTGCGAGTTCATCCTGGTCACCTTGTACTTCTCCGACACCACCATCACCCCCCGGTAGGTGGAGTGGTCCCGGCTGCCGCCGGAGACCTTGAGCACCCGGACCACCTTGCCGCCCTGCCCCGCCCGGACGGTCAGGGTGTGGGCGTCCAGGTCGACGGTGGAGACCTGCGCCCGCCCGACGGTGAAGTGCAGCTCCCGGCTCTGGGTGCCGTACTCCCCCGGCGCGCCCTGCACGTCCTTGAGCCGCAGCGCCACCGTGACCCTCGTCCCGGCCGCCCAGTACGCCTGCGGGCGGAAGTCCAGCCGCTGCCCGTCGAACCAGTGCGCGGCCACCGGCACCGGCGGATCGGCGGTGACCTGCACCGCCTTCTCCACCGCCGCCCGGTCGGTGATCGGACGGCTGAACCGCAGCGAGACCGGCATCCCGACCCCCACCGTGGAACCGTCCTCCGGGGTGAAGAACGCCACGAAGGTGTGCGTCGGGGTGACGGTCGTGAACGCCGAGTGCTGGGCCGCCCGCTGCCCCTGGTCGTCCTCCGCCACGGAGTCCACGGTGAAGGCCGTCCCGAGCGGCAGCGGCCCGTCCGGCGCCCACGCGCCGCCGTCGGCCGCGATCGTGCCCGGCACCTCCGTGCCCTTCCCGTCCGCCAGCCGCACCGAGACCAGCCGCCCCTGCGCCACCGTCACCCGGACGGCCCCCTCCGGCCGCACGTCCTGCGCCCCGTCCACCGGCTGCACCGAGAGCACCGCCCGCGAGGGCGCCGCCGGGGCCGTACGCCCACCCGGCCCCACCGCGTCCCCGTCCGGCACGACCGGAGGCCCGCCGCACCCCGCCAGGACCGCCACGCAGCAGGCCACCGCCGCCACGCCCCGCGCCCACACCCGTCCACGGCGCCGCATCCCGGGGCCCTCCCACTGTTCAAGTCCGATGCCCGGAACAACGAGAACCCTCCCAACGAAGACACGCCGCCCCCGAAACCCCCGCTCCCGAAACCCCGGACCGCTTCCGGCCAACACATTCCGGGAAAGAGAAGGTGAATGGACCCAGAACACCCCGCCCAGGGAGGCCCCCGCCATGGCGTCAGAACAGCAGCTGAACCCCGGCAGCTGCCAACCCCTCGGCGCCCGCTACCACCTGGACCGCACGGGCCGGCGAGGCACCAACTTCGCCCTCTGGGCCCCCGCCGCCGAAGCCGTCGAACTGTGCCTGTTCGACGAGGACGGCCAGGAGACCCGCCACCACCTCACCGAGCAGGACGTCCAGGTCTGGCACGGCTTCCTCCCCGGCGTACGCCCCGGCACCCGCTACGGCTACCGCGTGCACGGCCGCTGGGACCCGTGGACCGGCGCCCGCTGGAACCCCGCCAAGCTGCTGCTCGACCCGTACGCCCGCGCCGTCGACGGCTGTTACACCTCCCACGACGCCGCCTGCGCGGCCGTCCGCAACTGGCCCGAAGCGGACGTCGCCGACACCGTCCGGGACAACCGCGACTCCGCGCCGTACGTGCCCAGGTCCGTGGTCGTCCACGACGAGGACGACTGGTCCGACGACCGCCGCCCGAAGACCCCGTGGGCCGAGACCGTCCTCTACGAGCTGCACGTGCGCGGCTTCACCATGCGCCACCCCGACGTCCCCCCGCCCCTGCGCGGCACCTACGCCGGCCTCGCCCACCCCGCCGCCCTCGCCCACCTCACCCGCCTCGGGGTGACGGCCGTCGAACTGCTGCCGGTGCACCAGTACGCCAGCGAGGACCACCTCCAGGCCCGCGGCCTGGTCAACTACTGGGGCTACAACACGATCGGCTACTTCGCCCCGCACGCCGGCTACTCCGCCTCCGGCTCCCGCGGCGGCCAGGTCGGCGAGTTCAAACGGATGGTCCGCGCCCTGCACGCCGCCGGGATCGAGGTGATCCTGGACGTGGTGTTCAACCACACCGCCGAGGGCGCCGAACTCGGCCCCTCGCTCAGCCTCCGCGGCATCGACAACGCCGCCTACTACCGCCTCCCGCCCAACCGCCCGCGCGGCTACGCCGACTACACCGGCTGCGGCAACACCCTGGACACCCGCCGCCCCCAGGTGATCCGGCTGGTCACCGACTCGCTGCGGTACTGGGTCACCGAGATGGGCGTGGACGGCTTCCGCTTCGACCTGGCCGCCGCCCTGGCCCGCGGCGGCACGAACGGCGGCGACGCCGTCGACACCGACCACCCCTTCCTCGCCGCCGTCGCCCAGGACCCGGTGCTGAACCGGGTGAAGCTGATCGCCGAACCCTGGGACGTCGGCCCCGGCGGCTACCAGGTCGGCGGCTTCCCCCCGCTGTGGGCCGAGTGGAACGACAAGTACCGCGACACCGTCCGGGACTTCTGGCGCGGCGCCCGCCCGGACGTCCGCGAACTCGGCTACCGCCTCTCCGGCTCCTCCGACCTCTACCAGCGGGCCGGCCGCCGCCCGTACGCCTCGGTCAACTACGTGACGGCGCACGACGGTTTCACCCTGCGCGACCTGGTCTCCTACGACCGCAAGCACAACGAGGCCAACGGCGAGGACAACCGGGACGGCACCGACGACAACCGCTCCTGGAACCACGGCGCCGAGGGCGAGACCACCGACGAGCAGGTCAACCGGCTGCGCCTGCGCCAACTGCGCAACCTGACGGCCACCCTGCTGCTCTCCGCCGGCGTCCCGATGCTCACCGCCGGGGACGAACTCGGCCGCACCCAGGGCGGCAACAACAACGCCTACTGCCAGGACAACGAGGTCGGCTGGCTGGACTGGTCGCTGCTGGAACAGCCCGGCTGGCAGGAGCTGTGCGCGCTCACCGCCCGGCTGGTCCGGCTGCGCCGGGACCACCCGGTGCTGCACCGGCGGGCGTTCTTCTCCGGCCGGGCCACCACCCCCGGCGGCCGGCCCGACCTCACCTGGTTCACCCCGCGCGGCACGGAGATGACCGAGGCCGACTGGTTCGCGCCGACCGCCTGCCTCGGCATGCTGCTCTCCGGCTCCGCGCTGCCCGAACGCGACGAGGCCGGGCGGCCGATCGGCGACGACGGCTTCCTGCTGCTGCTCAACGCGGGCCACGAACCGGTGGTGTTCACCCTGCCCGCGGCGGCGCCGGCCCCCGGCTGGGAGCCCCTCGTCGACACCGCCGCCGTACACCCCGACGAACCGGCCCCGGCCGGCACCGTCGTACTGGGCGGGCGCTCGCTGCGGCTGCTGCGCGCGCCCGCCCCCGCCACGTAGCCGGGGCTCAGCTCCCGGCGTGCCCGAGCTCGACGTTCTCCAGCACGCCGATCGCGTCCGGCACCAGCACCGCCGCCGAGTAGTAGGTGCTCACCAGGTAGGAGGCGATCGCCTTCTCGTCGATGCCCATGAAGCGGACGTTCAGGCCCGGCTCCACCTCGTCCGGGATGCCGATCTGGGTCAGGCCGACCACGCCCTGGTTGTCCTCGCCGACGCGCATCGCGATGAACGCGCTGGTCTGCTGGTCGGACACCGGGATCTTGTTGCACGGGAAGATCGGCACCCCGCGCCAGGTCGGCCGCTGCTTGCCGAGGACGTCGACGGTGGACGGGTAGACGCCGACCCGGTTGCACTCCCGCTCGAAGGCCGCGATCGCGCGCGGGTGGGCGAACAGGTAGTCGGTGTCGCGGCGCATGCTCAGCAGCTCGTCCAGGTCGTCCGGGGTGGGCGCCCCGGCGCGGGTCTGGATCCGCTGGTCGAAGTCGGTGTTGCCGAGCAGGCCGAACTCCGGGTTGTTGATGATCTCGTGCTCCTGCCGCTCCCGCAGGGCCTCGATGGTCAGCCGCAGCTGCTCCTCGGTCTGGTTCATCGGCTGGTTGTAGAGGTCCGCGACCCGGCTGTGCACCTTGAGCACGGTCTGCGCGACGCTCAGCTCGTACTCGCGCGGCCGCAGCTCGTAGTCCACGAAGGCGCCGGGCAGCTCGTACTCGCCCTGCCGGCCGGCCGCGAGGTCGATCTCCGCCTCGCCGTGCTCGTTCTGCGCCTGCGCCGCGTCCGCGGCGAAGCCCAGCAGCTGCTCGCGCAGCGACTCGGAACGGCCGATCAGCTCCTGGAGCACCGGCCAGGACAGCGCCATCGCGACCCCGGAGGTGCTCGCCTTCACGGTGTACGGCCAGCTGCCGCCGCCCTCGGTGATCGCCTCGTCGCCGACGTGGTCGCCGTCGGCGAGCGTGCCGAGCACCGTCACCTCGCCGTACTTGCCGGTGCCGATCCGGTCCACCTTGCCGTGCGCGATCAGGAACACCTCCTCGATCGGCGCCCCCTCCTGCACCAGCACCTCGCCCTGCGCGAAGTCCCGCTGCACGAACCGGCGGGCCAGCTCGGCCAGCACCTCCTCGTCCTCGAAGCCGCGCAGCGCCGGGACCTCCGCCAGCGAGGGGGCGATCACCGTCACCGCGGCGCCGGTCTTGGCGAAGCTCACCCGGCCGCGCCCGGGCGCGTAGCTCAGCCGCCGGTTGACCCGGTAGGTACCCGCGCTGACCTGCACCCACGGCAGCATCTTCAGCAGCCAGCGGGAGGTGATCTCCTGCATCTGCGGCTTCGACTTGGTCGTCGTCGCCAGGTTCCTCGCCGCGGTCGTGCTGAGGCTGAGCTGGGCCCGTACCTGCACGATTGCCGAGCCGGGGCCGGGGGTGGGCTCGGTTTCGACCGTCATCTGTGCACTCCTGTCACTCACGCACCACTGGACATCCGTACAGGACGTGTCATCGGCTCATCGGCAGGCGCCCGCAAGAGGCGCACGGCGCACTCCTACCTGCACGAATGGCGGCGCGCGCCCCCTAATTCGCGCCCGCACCGCCCGTCCGAGTGGCCGGTTCTCGCCGGGCGCCACCGACAGGGGCGAAAAACCGGATGAGAAATGACGGCCCGTCTGCCTACCCTCACCGCGATGGCCGAGAACAGACAAGACCCCGAGAACCCGACCCCGGGAAGCCCCCAGAGCGACGGAACCGGCCCCGCCGGGCCCGGGCCGCGGCACTCCACGGTCCGCTCCCTGCTGCGCCTGTGGCCGTACGCGCGCGCCGTCCGCGGCCGGCTGGCCGTCTCGGTGACGGCCGCCACCCTCGGCATGCTCAGCACCCTCGCCGTCCCGGTGGTCCTCGGCCTGATCGTGGACGGCCCGCTCGCCGAGCACGACCTGGCCGGCCTCTGGCCGCTGGTCGGCCTGCTGCTGGTCCTCGGCACGGTCGAGTCCGCGCTGTTCTACACCCGCCGGGTGGTGCTGGCCCGCCCGCTGGCCGGGCTGGAGACGGCGATGCGCGGGGACCTCTTCGCCAAGCTCCAACGGCTGCCGGTCTCCTTCCACGACCGCTGGGGCTCCGGCCAGCTGCTCTCCCGGGCCACCGCCGACATGTACACCATGCGGCTGTTCCTGGCCTTCCCGCTGGTCTTCCTGATCGTCAACTCGGTGATGTTCCTGGCCGGCACCGTGGTGATGTTCACCCAGGACTGGCGGCTCGCGCTGATCGCCCTGGTGCCCGTCGTCCCGCTGTTCGTGCTCACCCGGCGGTTCGAGTCCGGCTTCTCCGGCGCCGCCCGGCTCGCCCAGGACCAGAACGGGGACATCGCCACCCTGGTCGAGGAGTCCGTCCTCGGCATCCGCATCCTCAAGGCCTTCGGCCGGCACCGGTCGATGACCGAGCGCTTCCGCGCCCAGGCCCAGGAGCTGCGCCGCACCGAACTGCGCAAGGCGCACCTGCTCGCCAACCTCTGGGCCGTCATCGTCGGCCTGCCGGAGATCGCGCTCGCCGGCGCCCTCGCCGTCGGCGCCTACCTGGTGGCCCACGACGACCTGAGCGCCGGCACCCTGGTCGCCTTCCTCTCCACCGCGCTCGCGCTGCGCTGGCCGGTCGAGTCGCTCGGCTGGCTGCTCGCCTACGCCAACGAGGCCGCCACCGCCACCGACCGCTTCTTCGAGGTGCTGGACGAACCGGACACCCCCGAGGCGGACACCCCCGCCCCAGGCACCGCCGCGGCGCCCACCGCCCCGGACGGCATCCGCTTCACCGGCGTCCGCTTCCGCTACCCCGACGCCCCCGACGGCAGCCCCGACCTGCTGGCCGGCGTCGACCTGCACATCCGCAGCGGCGAGACGATGGCCCTGGTCGGTGCCACCGGCAGCGGCAAGACCACCCTCACCGCCCTGCTCCCCCGGCTGTACGAGGCCACCGCCGGCACCATCACGCTGGACGGCCGGGACATCCGCGAACTGCCCCGGCCGCGGCTGCGCGAACTCGTCTCGGTCGCCTTCGAGGAGCCCACCCTGTTCTCCGCCACCGTCCGGGAGAACGTCCTGATGGGCGCCCCGGGCGCCGGCGAGGAACAGCTGCGCACCGCCCTCGACACCGCCCAGGCCGGCTTCGTCGAGAAGCTCCCGAACGGCCCGGACACCGAGGTCGGCGAGCAGGGCCTGAGCCTGTCCGGCGGCCAGCGCCAGCGCCTCGCGCTGGCCCGCGCGGTGGTCGGCGACCCGGCCTTCCTCGTCCTGGACGACCCGCTCTCCGCCCTGGACGTGCACACCGAGGCCCTGGTCGAGCGGGCCCTGCGCGAGGTCCTCGGCACCACCACCGCCCTGGTCGTCGCCCACCGCCCCAGCACCGTGCTGCTCGCCGACCGGGTCGCGGTGCTGGCGGACGGCCGGATCACGGCCGTCGGCACCCACCAGGAACTGCTGCGCGACTGCGCGCACTACCGGGAACTGATGTCGGGCGAGGCCGCCCTGATACCCGACGGCCCCCTCGCACCGGAAGGAGCGCGCGCATGACCACCACCGCCGAACCCGTACGGGCCGAACCCGTCGCGCCGGCCGAGGAGGAGCTGCCCCCGCCGCCCGCCGACGAGGAGGACATCCCCGTCCCACCCGGCGCGCCCCGGGCGCTGCTGCGCTCGCTGCTGCGCACCCACCGGGCCCGGATCACCGTCGCGATGGTGGTGATCCTGGTCCAGCAGGCCGCGCTCCAGTCCGGCCCGCTGCTGGTCGCGGTGGCGATGGACCGCGGCATCCCGGCGCTGCGCGAGCACGACTCCGGCCCGCTGGTCGCCGTGGTCGCGGCCTACCTGTTCTGCGCGCTGCTCAGCCCGGTGCTGCAGTGGGTCTTCATCAAGATCAGCGCCCGGGTCAACCAGGACATCGTGCTGGAGCTGCGCGGCCGGATCTTCCGGCACGCCCAGCGGCTCAGCCTGGACTTCCACGAGCGCTACACCTCGGGCCGGATCATCTCCCGCGCCACCAGCGACATCGACGCGCTGCGCGAGCTGCTCTCCGAGGGCCTCCAGGAGCTGCTGACGGTCCTGCTGTCGGTCTGCTACATCTCGGTGCTGCTGGTGGTGCTGGACTGGCGGCTCGGCCTGGTCTCGCTGGCGTCCTTCCTGCCGCTGGCCCTGATCGCCCACTCCTTCCGCCGCCGCTCGCGCCGGGTCTACCGGCGCTCGCGCACCTCGGCCGCCTCGCTGATCGTCCGCTTCACCGAGACCATGAACGGCATCCGCCCGGTGCAGGCCTTCCGCCGGGAGAAGGCCAACGACGCCGCCTTCGCCGTGGTCAACCGGCAGTCCGCCACCGCCACCGCGGACGGCCTGCTGGAGATCGCCCGCTACGTCGGCCTCTCCCGCCTCACCGCCAACCTGTGGTTCGCCGGCGTGGTGCTGCTCGGCGCCTACCTGGTCGTCGACGACGCGCTGGAGCTGGGCGTGCTCACCGCCTTCGCGCTCTACCTGCGCCGGCTCTTCGACCCGGTCGACCAGCTGGCGATGTTCCTGAACAGCTACCAGTCGGCCGCCGCCGCCCTGGAGAAGATCGCCGGCCTGCTCGCCCACGAGCCGACCGTCGCCGAGCCGGCCGAACCCGCCGAGCTGCCGGAGGCCTCCGGCCAGGGCCGCGCGGTCGCCTTCGAGGGCACCCGCTTCGCCTACCGGACGGGCAAGGAGGTGCTGCCGGCCTTCGACCTGCTGATCCCCGCCGGGCAGACGGTCGCGGTGGTCGGCGCGACGGGCGCGGGCAAGTCCACGGTCGCCAAGCTGCTGGCCCGCTTCTACGACCCGACCGACGGCCGGATCCGGCTGGACGGCGTGGACCTGCGCGACCTGGCCACCCCCGAACTGCGGCGCGGCGTCGTGATGGTGACCCAGGAGTCCTTCCTGTTCTCCGGCACCGTCGCCGAGAACATCGCGGTCGGCCGCCCCGGCGCCACCCGGGAGGAGGTCGAGCAGGCCGCCCGGGACATCGGCGCGTACGAGTTCATCGCCGCCCTGCCGGACGGCTTCGACACCGACGTGCGCAAGCGCGGCGGCCGGATCTCGGCCGGCCAGCGCCAGCTGGTGGCCTTCGCCCGCGCACTGCTGGCCGACCCGGCGGTGCTGATCCTGGACGAGGCGACCAGCTCGCTGGACGTCCCCGGGGAGCAGGCCGTGCAGCGGGCCATGCGCACCGTGCTGGCCGGCCGGACGGCCGTGATCATCGCCCACCGGCTCTCCACCGTGGAGATCGCCGACCGTGTCCTGGTGATGGACCAGGGCCGGATCGTGGAGGATGGCTCCCCACAGGAGCTGATCGACGGCTCCGGCCGTTTCGCCGCCCTCCACCGGGCCTGGCGGGACAGCCTGGTCTAGGGCCCCGGCCCGGACCCCACGAATGTGCCCGTCCGGGTGCGCCGTCACGCACCCGGCCGGGCATTCCCCATTTCCCGCACGGAGGTACGCGGGCGGCCGCCCACCCGGTTCACCACCGGTGGACGGCCGCCCGCGGCCTCAGCGCAGCAGCCCCGCGTCCATCCCGGCCGACTCGGCCGGCAGCGCGACCAGCCCCAGCTCGGCCGGCGAGGCCAGCCGCGGGTGCGCGGGCAGCACCCGGACGGTGTAGCCGAACGGGCCGGTCCGGCAGAGCTCAAGCGAGCCCTCGTAGCGGATCCGGCCGTCCAGATCGGGCCCGCCGACCGGCTTGAGGGCGAGCAGGCAGGCGTCCGAGATCCGGTCCCGCTCGTCCACCCGGCCGGAGACCGCCTGCACCTCGACGTCGCCCGGCCGCAGCGTCCCGAGCGCGACCTGCACCCGCAGCTCCAGCGAACTGCCCAGCTCCTGCGCCTCGGTCGGGCAGTCCGCCTCGACGTGCTCGACCCGGACGGCCGGCCAGGCCTCCCGGACCGTCGCCTTCCAGAGCGCCAGCTCCCGCGCGCCGTGGCCGTGCTGCCCGGCCAGCTCCCGCTGGGCCTGCGCCGCCGGGGCGTACAGCCGCTCGACGTACTCCCGGACCATCCGCCCGGCCAGCACCTTGGGCCCGAGGGTGACCAGGGTGTGCCGGACCATGGCGATCCACTGCTGCGGCAGCCCGTCCGCGTCCCGGTCGTAGAACCGGGCGGCGACCTGGTTCTCGATCAGGTCGTAGAGCGCGGCCGCCTCGATGTCGTCGCGCCGCTCGGCCTCGCCGCTGTCCGGGTCGAGCGCCCCGCCGCTCTCGTCGGCCGTGGGGATCGCCCAGCCGTTGCGGCCGTCGAACCACTCGTCCCACCAGCCGTCCAGGACGGACAGGTTGAGGCAGCCGTTGAGCGCCGCCTTCATCCCGGACGTGCCGCAGGCCTCCAGCGGGCGCAGCGGGTTGTTCAGCCAGACGTCGCAGCCCGGGTAGAGGCGCTGGGCCATCGCCATGTCGTAGTCCGGCAGGAAGACGATCCGGTGCCGCACCGCCGGGTCGTCGGCGAAGGCGACCATCTGCTGGATCAGCCGCTTGCCGCCGTCGTCCGCCGGGTGGGCCTTGCCGGCGACCACGATCTGCACCGGCCGGGTGGGGTGCAGCAGCAGCGCGCGCAGCCGCTCCTGGTCGCGCAGCATCAGGGTGAGCCGCTTGTACGAGGGCACCCGGCGGGCGAAGCCGATGGTGAGCACGTCGGGGTCGAGCACCGAGGAGACCCAGCCGAGCTCGGCCTCGCCGGCCCCGCGCCGACGCCAGGAGGCGTGCAGCCGGCGGCGGGCCTCCTCCACCAGCTGGGCCCGCAGGGCGCGCCGCAGTTGCCAGACCTCGGTGTTGCCGATCCGCTCCAGACCCGTCCAGCGCTTGCTCTCGCCGGTGGTCATCGCCTCCTCGGCGCGCTCGGCGCCGATCTCGGCGGCGCCGAGCCGGACCACCGCCGGGTCGATCCAGGTGGCGGCGTGCACGCCGTTGGTGACCGAGGTGATCGGCACCTCGGCCGGGTCGAAGCCGGGCCACAGGCCGTTGAACATCGAGCGGCTGACCTCGCCGTGCAGGGTGGAGACCCCGTTGGCGCGCTGGGCCAGCCGCAGGCCCATGGCGGCCATGTTGAAGAGCTTCGGGTCCCCGTCCTGCCAGCTCTCGGCGCCGAGCGCGAGCACCTGCTCGACCGGCACGCCGGGCAGCGCGGCGTCGCCGCCGAAGTGGCGGGCGACCAGCTCGCGGTCGAAGCGGTCGATGCCGGCCGGGACGGGCGTGTGGGTGGTGAAGAGGGTGCCGGCCCGGACGGCCTCCAGGGCGGCGGCGAAGTCGAGGCCGGTCCGGTCGTCGGCGACCAGTTCGCGGATGCGCTCCACGCCGAGGAAGCCGGCGTGGCCCTCGTTGGTGTGGAAGACGTCGGGGGCGGGGTGCCCGGTGAGCCGGCAGTAGGCGCGCACCGCCCGGACGCCGCCGATGCCGAGCAGCATCTCCTGGAGCAGCCGGTGCTCGCTGCCGCCGCCGTACAGCCGGTCGGTGACGTCCCGCTCGGCGGGCGAGTTGGCCTCAATGTCGGAGTCGAGCAGCAGCAGCGGGACCCGCCCGACCTGGGCCTTCCAGATGTGGGCGGCCAGGGTGCGGCCGCCGGGCAGGGCCAGGTCGACCCGGCCGGGGGTGCCGTCGGCCTCCCGCAGCAGGCTGACCGCGAGTTCGTCCGGGTCGAGCAGCGGATAGCGCTCCTGCTGCCAGCCGTCCCGGCTCAGGGACTGGCGGAAGTAGCCGTGCCGGTAGAACAGGCCGACGCCGACGACCGGCACGCCGAGGTCGCTGGCGGCCTTGAGGTGGTCGCCGGCCAGGATGCCGAGCCCGCCGGAGTACTGGGGCAGCGCGGCGGCGATGCCGTACTCGGGCGAGAAGTAGGCGATCGCGGCGGGCAGCGGGGCGGCGTCGGACTGCTGCCGGGTCTGGTACCAGCGGGGGCCGGTCAGGTACTCGCGCAGGTCGTCGGCGAGGTCTCCGAGTCTGCGCAGGAAGCGCCGGTCGGCGGCGAGCGCGGCCAGCCGGGCGGCCGGGACCTCCCCGAGCAGCCGCACCGGGTCCTCGCCGGTCGCGGCCCAGACCTCCGGGTCCACGGACCGGAAGAGGTCCCTGGTCTCGGGGTGCCAGGACCAGCGCAGGTTGAGGGCCAGCTCGTGCAGCGGCTGGAGTTGTTCGGGCAGGACGGTGCGGACGGTGAATCTGCGGATTGCCTTCACGGCGTGAAGCGTAGCCGTGGCGGTCGGCCGGACAGTGCGTCAAGTGGACTATTGGGCATCCGTTCGGGCTATTGATGAGATCGCATTCGGCGCATTGGACTGCACGGGGGGCGCGCGAGGCGCACATTTCGAGGGCCCGCGCTACCAATACGTGAACTCTTCGGTACGGCTTCATTTCCGATGGCGCATCCACCCGAGAGAAGGCCCGAAACTACTGTCGTACCGCTGCAAAAACCTTGTCGCCGGTGCGAGGATGACCGAAGGTCGTTGATGCAGTGGGGAGTACGACGACGGGTGGCGTCCCCCGCGAAGCAGCACGTCCGAATCCTTTTCGTGTTGTCCGTTCCCGTCCTTCTTAGCCCATTCGGCGCTCACCGCGCACGGACGCGTGTCCTCCCTACCGGCCCGCTCGTTCACGGGTGGACCGGGTCGGCCGGGGCGCGCCCGGCGGAGGCGTGCGCCGGGACGCACACGGGCTCCGGGGCGTCCCACCGCCGGCTCGGCGGGCGCCGGGCAGGTTGCCGGGAACAGCGGCGCGGGCAGGCTTCCGGTCGCACGTCCTCCCCACCCAGCAGTCCTCCGGTACTCCCCCGGCCCGTACCCAGGCCCGCGGGGAGCTGCCGCCGATCTCGGGCAGGAGCTTGGCATGCACGGCGACACGCGGGACCAGTCCACACCGGTGGCCGAAGGCCTCGACGCAGCGGTCGCGGAATCCGCCGGACGGATGGATTCTGACACTCGGACAGATCCGGCGATGCCGGCGCCGAGGGCCTCCGGGGCGGTCCGTGCCGGATCCTCCGAATCCGAAGCCCCCTCGACGGCCCGGCACCCCGCGGCCGAGGAGGACCGGGCGGCGGCACCCCGCAGGCGCACCACCACCACGCGCCGCACCACCGCCACCACCCCGAAGACCGCAGCTCCGAAGGCCGCCACCGCGGAGGCCGCCGGGTCCGCCTCCGCGAAGGCCCCGGCCACCGGGGCAGCCGCCCGGAAGGCCCCCGCTCGCAAGCCCTCCGCCCGCAAGACGACAGAGAGCGACACCGTGATCGGCCGCATCCCCGTCCTGGACGTCAGTCCCCTCGTCGACGCCGGCCGCCGCCCGGCCAAGGCCGTCGTCGGCGAGACCTTCCTGGTCACCGCGACCGTCTTCCGCGAGGGCCACGACGCCGTCAACGCCAACGTGGTGCTGCGCGACCCGCGCGGCCGCAGCGGCCCGTGGACGCCGATGCGCGAACTGGCCGAGGGCACCGACCGCTGGGGCGCGTACGTCACCCCGACCGGGCCCGGCCGCTGGTCGTACCTGGTGGAGGCGTGGAGCGACCCGGTCGCCACCTGGCGCCGGACCGCCTCGGTGAAGCTGCCCGCCGGGATCGACACCGCGCTGGTCCTGGAGGAGGGCGCCCGGCTGCTGGAGCAGGCCGCGGCCGGGGTGCCCAAGAAGGAGGGTCGCGCCGACGTGCTGGCCGCCGCCGACGCGCTGCGCGACCAGACCCTGCCGCCGCTGTCCCGGCTGGCCGCCGCGCTCGCCCCCGAGGTGCTCGACGCGCTGGTCCGCCACCCGCTGCGCGAGCTGCTCAGCGCCTCCCGCCCGATGCCGCTCCAGGTCGACCGCGAGCGCGCGCTGTTCGGCTCCTGGTACGAGTTCTTCCCCCGGTCGGAGGGCGCCGTGGTGGACCCGGCCGGCGTCGAGCCGCCGCGCCCTGGCAACCTGCGCAGCGCCGCCGAACGCCTGCCGGCCGTCGCCGCGATGGGCTTCGACGTGGTCTACCTGCCGCCGGTCCACCCGATCGGCCGAGCCTTCCGCAAGGGCCCGGACAACACCCTGACGGCCGGCCCGCACGACGTCGGCTCGCCCTGGGCGATCGGCTCCCCCGAGGGCGGCCACGACGCCGTCCACCCGGACCTCGGCACCATCGAGGACTTCGACCACTTCGTCGCCGAG
This sequence comes from Kitasatospora sp. NPDC058046, assembly GCF_042885595.1. Taxonomy (NCBI): domain Bacteria; kingdom Bacillati; phylum Actinomycetota; class Actinomycetes; order Kitasatosporales; family Streptomycetaceae; genus Kitasatospora; species Kitasatospora sp. NPDC058046. The sequence goes on along the minus strand of NZ_JBHVRS010000002.1, from coordinate 701,843 downwards.
GCCAAGGCGCTGCACCTGGAGGTGGCGCTGGACTTCGCCCTCCAGTGCTCCCCCGACCACCCCTGGGTGAACAAGCACCCGGAATGGTTCAGCCACCGCACGGACGGCACCATCGCGTACGCCGAGAATCCGCCGAAGAAGTACCAGGACATCTATCCGGTCAACTTCGACCAGGACATGGACGGAATCGTCAAGGAAACCATCCGGATCCTCCGGTTCTGGATGTCGCACGGCGTCCGGATCTTCCGGGTCGACAACCCGCACACCAAACCGGTGGTGTTCTGGGAGAAGGTGCTCGCCGACGTCGCCCGGACCGACCCCGACGTGGTGTTCCTGGCGGAGGCCTTCACCCGCCCCGCGATGATGCACACCCTGGCGAAGATCGGTTTCCACCAGTCGTACACGTACTTCACCTGGCGCACCACCAAACCGGAACTCACCGACTACCTCACCGAACTCAGCGGTGACGCCGCCGCCTACATGCGGCCCAACTTCTTCGCCAACACGCCGGACATCCTGCACGAGTACCTCCAGCACGGCGGCCGGGCCGCCTTCGCGATCCGCGCGGTGCTCGCCGCCACCCTCTCCCCCAGCTACGGCGTCTACGCCGGCTTCGAGCTGTACGAGAACGAGCCGGCCCACCCGGGCTCCGAGGAGTACCTCCACTCGGAGAAGTACGAACTGCGCCCGCGCGACTGGAGCCGCACCGACACCCTGGCCCCGCTGCTGACCGTGCTGAACCGGCTGCGCCGCCGCCACCCCGCCCTCCAGCAGCTGCGCGACCTGCGCTTCCACCCCACCGACAACGACCAGGTGCTCGCCTACTCCAAGACCGCGACCACCCCCGAGGGGCTCACCGACCAGGTCGTCACCGTGGTGAACCTCGACCCGCACCACGTCCAGGAGGCCACCGTCACGCTCGACGGCGACGGCCCGTACGCGGTGCACGACGAGCTCACCGGCGCCGTCTACACCTGGGGCCGGCACAACTACGTCCGGCTCGATCCCTCAGCCGAGCCGGCTCACCTCCTCACGGTTCGGAGGAACCCAGCGTGACAGTGAACGAGCCCGTCCCCGACACCTTCCCCGAGACCTCGAAGAAGAAGCTCGACCCGCAGTGGTTCAAGCGTGCGGTCTTCTACGAGGTGCTGGTGCGGTCCTTCCAGGACAGCAACGGCGACGGTGTCGGGGACCTCAAGGGGCTCACGGCCAAGCTCGACTACCTCCAGTGGCTCGGGATCGACTGCCTCTGGCTCCCCCCGTTCTTCGCCTCGCCGCTGCGCGACGGCGGGTACGACGTCTCCGACTACACCTCGGTGCTGCCGGAGTTCGGCGACCTCGCCGACTTCATGGAGTTCGTCGACGCCGCGCACGCCCGCGGCATGCGCATCGTGATCGACTTCGTCATGAACCACACCAGCGACCAGCACCCGTGGTTCCAGGCCTCCCGCTCCGACCCGGACGGGCCCTACGGCGACTTCTACATGTGGGCCGACGACGACAAGCAGTACCCGGACGCCCGGATCATCTTCGTCGACACCGAGACCTCCAACTGGACCTACGACCCGGTCCGCAAGCAGTACTTCTGGCACCGCTTCTTCTCGCACCAGCCGGACCTCAACTACGACAACCCCCGGGTCCAGGACGAGATGATCGCCGGGCTGCGGTTCTGGCTCGACCTCGGCATCGACGGCTTCCGGCTGGACGCGGTGCCGTACCTGTTCGCCCGCGAGGGCACCAACTGCGAGAACCTCCCGGAGACCCACGAGTTCCTCCAGCGGGTCCGCAAGGAGATCGACGCCAACTACCCGGACACCGTGCTGCTCGCCGAGGCCAACCAGTGGCCGGAGGACGTCGTCGACTACTTCGGCGACTTCGCCTCCGGCGGCGACGAGTGCCACATGGCGTTCCACTTCCCGGTGATGCCCCGGATCTTCATGGCGGTGCGCCGGGAGTCCCGCTACCCGGTGTCCGAGATCCTCGCCAAGACCCCGCAGATCCCCGGCGGCTGCCAGTGGGGCATCTTCCTGCGCAACCACGACGAGCTGACCCTGGAGATGGTCACCGACGAGGAGCGCGACTACATGTACGCGGAGTACGCCAAGGACCCGCGGATGCGCGCCAACGTGGGCATCCGCCGCCGGCTCGCCCCGCTGCTGGAGAACGACCGCAACCAGATCGAGCTGTTCACCGCGCTGCTGCTCTCCCTGCCCGGCTCGCCGGTCCTCTACTACGGGGACGAGATCGGCATGGGCGACAACATCTGGCTCGGCGACCGGGACGGCGTGCGCACCCCGATGCAGTGGACCCCGGACCGCAACGCGGGTTTCTCCTCCGCCGACCCGGGCAGGCTCAGTCTGCCGCCCATCATGGACCCGGTGTACGGCTATCAGGTGACCAACGTCGAGGCGCAGCAGAGCAGTTCGAGCTCCCTGCTGCACTGGACGCGTCGCATGATCGAGATCCGCAAGCTCAATCCGGCGTTCGGCCTCGGCAGCTACGCCGAACTGCCCTCCAGCAACCCCGCCGTGCTGGCCTTCGTGCGCGAGTACGAGGGGGACCTGGTCATGTGCGTGAACAACTTCTCGCGGTTCGCGCAGCCGACCGAGCTGGACCTGCGGCAGTACGGCGGGCGGTACCCGGTCGAGCTGATCGGCGGGGTGCGCTTCCCGTCGATCGGCGAGTGGCCCTACCTGCTCACCCTGGCCGGGCACGGCTTCTACTGGTTCCAGCTCCGGCAGCCCCCGCGCCTGAGCGGGACCAGGCGATCGAAGTAACGATCCGCCGCACGTGGCACAGCAGCCGTGAACAGCACCACCAGACCCTCCGGGGGCGCGAGTTGAACCCCCGCGCCCCCGGAGTTCTCTGCACCACCGCGTACGGAGAACAGCCCAACGGCCACCCACACGAAGGCGTGACACCCGAGCCGTGCTCGCGTGCCGCGACCGCCGCGCCGCCGCAATCCGGAAGACTGACGGACCCGGCCACGACCCGTCGGGCAGTCCGCGTGCTTCCGGGGAAAGGGAGCCATGTCCGAAACCTCCCGTTCTCAAGCCCACCTCCAGGACGACGCCCCCACCGGTCCCGCCACCCCCGCGGGCACCCGGGGCGCCGGGGCCCGGAGAACCGCCCTGGGCGTCAGCGAACTCGTCCAGGCGGCCCTGCCACTGATCGCCTCATGGCTGCCCACCCAGCGCTGGTACGCCGGCAAGGGAAGGCCCATCACCGGCCTCACCCCGGTCGTCGGCACCCCGCTGCAGGTCGGCGACCCGGCCCTGCTGCACCTCCTGCTGCGGGTCGAACACGCCACCACGGCCGGCGCCCCGCACGGCGACATCTACCAGCTGCTGCTCGGCATCCGCTCCGGCGGGCTCGGGGACATCGGGCCCGGCGCCGTGCTCGGCCGGCTCAGCCAGGGCCCGTACGACGGCGCGACCCTCTACGACGCGGTGCACGACCCCGAACTCACCGGACGGCTGCTCGAACACCTGGCCACCGGGGACCGCTTCGGCGCGCTCTCCTTCCGCCGCACCCCCGGCTCCGGACTGCCCGCCAACCTCCCCGGCCGCGCCTCCACCGCCGAGCAGTCCAACAGCTCGGTCATCTACGGCACCTCGTACATCCTCAAGCTGTTCCGCCGCATCCACCCCGGCACCAACCCCGACCTCGAACTGTCGCTCGCGCTCTCCCGGGCCGGCTCCACCCGCATCCCCCGGGTCGCCGCCTGGTTCGAGAGCCGGATGGAACGCGCCGAACCCGCCACCCTCGGACTGCTGCAGCGCTACCTGCCGGACGCCGAGGACGGCTGGGAACTCGCCCTCGACCAGGTCGGCCGGCTCAAGGGGGACCGCTCCCCCGGCAACTTCGCCATCGAGGCGCACCGGCTCGGCCGGGCCACCGCCGAGGTGCACCGGGTCCTCGCCCGCTCGATGCCCGTCGCCCGGCTCGACCGCGCCCAGACCGGACGGCTGGCCGGCGCCATGGCCGACCGGCTGGACAGCGCCGTCGCCGCCGTCCCCGGCCTGCTGCGCTTCCGGGCCGCCCTGCGCACCGCCTTCCAGCAGCTCGCCGACGCCCACCCGGACGGCCTGCCGGTCCAGCGCATCCACGGCGACCTCCACCTCGGACAGGCCATGCGCACCCCGCACGGCTGGGTGCTGCTGGACTTCGAGGGCGAGCCCGCCAAGTCCGTCAACGAGCGCCGCGAACCGCAGCCCGCCCTGCGCGACGTCGCCGCGATGCTGCGCTCCTTCGACTACGCGGCCGCCCACCTGCTGGCCGGCGGCCCCGTCGACCCGGAACTGGCCCACCTGGCCGCCGCCTGGGCCCAGCGCAACCGCACCGCCTACGGCGCCGGCTACACCGCCGGCGGCGGCGCCGACCCGGCCGCCTCGCCGGAGCTGATGCGGGCGCTGGAGATCGACAAGGCGGTCTACGAGGTGGTGTACGAGGCCCGGCACCGGCCGAGCTGGCTGCCGATCCCGCTGGCCGCGATCAACCGGCTCGCCCTGTCCGTCTGACCGGCCCTTCCCGTACCCACGCCTTTTCCGCACCGCCCGATTCCCGCACCGCCCGTTCACGCACCACTCGTTTCCGCACCACGCGTCTCCCGTCCCGCCCGTTTCCTGTCCCGACCGTTTCCTGTCCCGCCCGCAGGAGTTCGCCCACCCCGCCGCAGGAGGACCCCGCCGTGACGCCGATCGACCCGACCGGCCGCCCCACCCGCCCCGTACCGGCCACCTTCCTGGCCGGACCGCTCCCCGCCGAAGGCCACACCGGCCACGAGCACGGGGCGCACCGGGCGGCCGAGGAGGAGGGGGGCGCCGGCACCGGCTCGGAGCCCCCGGACGCCCTCCCGTCCCCGGCCGACCCACTCGCGGCCCCGCAGCCCCGGGGGGCCGAGCGCCCGGCCCCCACCGGGGCGCTGCGGCTGCCCGAGGCGCCGCTGCCGCCGGCCGAGGTCGACCGGCTGGTGGGCGGGCAGCACCACGACCCGCACGCGCTGCTCGGCGCGCACCCGGTGCACGGCGGCACGGCGATCCGGGTGCTGCGCCCGTTCGCCGAGCGGGTGGTCGTCGAGACCACCCACGGCCCGGCCGAACTCACCCACCAGCAGAGCGGGTTGTTCACCGGCCTGGTGGCCGGCGGCGAACCGCCGGAGTACACCCTGCTGGTGACGTACCCCGACGGCGAGCCGCTGCGCCAGCACGACGGCTACCGCACCCCGCCCACCCTCGGCGAACTCGACCTGCACCTGATCTCCGAGGGCCGGCACGAGCAGCTGTGGCGGGCGCTCGGCTCGCACGTGCGCACCGTCGACGGGGTGGCCGGCACCGCCTTCGCGGTCTGGGCGCCGAACGCCGTCGGGGTCCGGCTGATCGGCGGCTTCAACCACTGGAACGGCACCGGGCACCCGATGCGCTCGCTCGGCTCGTCCGGGATCTGGGAGCTGTTCGTCCCCGGCCTGGCCGAGGGCGCCACCTACAAGTACGAGGTGCACACCCGGCAGGGCTGGGTGCTGGACAAGGCCGACCCGCTGGCCAGGGCCGCCCAGTGCCCGCCCGGCACCGCCTCGGTGGTCACCTCCTCCGACTACGCCTGGCAGGACGGCGAGTGGATGGCCCGCAGGGCCCGCGCCGCGCACCACCGGGCCCCGATGTCGGTGTACGAGCTGCACCTGCCCTCCTGGCGCCCGGACCTCACCACCTACCGCGCCATCGCCGAGGAACTGCCGCGCTACCTCCAGGAGTTGAACTTCACCCACGTGGAGCTCATGCCGGTGATGGAGCACCCCTTCGGCGGCTCCTGGGGCTACCAGGTGTCCGGCTACTACGCCCCCACCGCCCGGCTCGGCGGCCCCGACGACTTCCGGTACCTGGTGGACACCCTGCACCGGCACGGCATCGGCGTGATCGTCGACTGGGTGCCCGCGCACTTCCCCAAGGACGACTTCGCGCTCGCCCGCTTCGACGGCGAGCCGCTGTACGAGCCCGCCGACCCGCTGCGCGCCGAGCACCCCGACTGGGGGACGCTGGAGTTCGACTACGGCCGCAAGGAGGTGCGCAACTTCCTCGTCGCCAACGCGGTGTACTGGTGCGAGGAGTTCCACGTCGACGGCCTGCGGGTGGACGCCGTCGCCTCGATGCTCTACCTCGACTACTCCCGCGAGGGCGGCGACTGGACGCCCAACCGGTTCGGCGGCCGGGAGAACCTGGACGCCGCCTCCTTCCTCCAGGAGATGAACGCCACCGTCTACCGGCGCTGCCCGGGCGCGGTGACCATCGCCGAGGAGTCCACCGCCTGGGACGGGGTCACCCGCCCCACCGACGCCGGCGGCCTCGGCTTCGGGCTGAAGTGGAACATGGGCTGGATGCACGACTCGCTCGTCTACATGTCCAAGGAGCCGGTGCACCGCAAGTACCACCACAACGAGATCACCTTCTCGATGGTGTACGCCTACTCCGAGAACTACGTCCTGCCCATCTCGCACGACGAGGTGGTGCACGGCAAGCGGGCGCTGGTCTCCAAGATGCCCGGCGACTGGTGGCAGCAGCGCGCCAACCACCGCGCCTACCTCGGCTTCATGTGGTCCCACCCGGGCAAGCAGCTGCTGTTCATGGGGCAGGAGTTCGCCCAGGGCGCGGAGTGGGACCACGAGCAGGGCCCGCAGTGGTGGGTGCTCGACGAGCGGTGGCCGGCCCACGAGGAGCACCTCGGGGTGCGCCGGCTGGTCCGCGACCTCAACCGGCGCTACCTCGACACCCCGGCGCTGTGGGAGCTGGACACCGTCCCCGAGGGCTTCCGCTGGCTCGACGGCGGCGCCGCCGAGGACAACCTGCTCTCCTTCGTCCGGTACGCGGCCGACGGCTCGCCGCTGGTCGCGGTCTGCAACTTCTCGCCGGTCGTCCGGCACGGCCACCGGGTCGGGCTGCCCCGGCTGGCGGGCCGCGACCAGCTGTGGGAGGAGGCGCTGAACACCGACGCCGGGGAGTACGGCGGCAGCGGCGTCGGCAACTCCCACCCGGTCAAGGCCGAGCCGGTGGAGTGGGACGGCCAGCCCCGGTCCGCCGAACTGGTCCTCCCCCCGCTCTCCACCGTCTGGCTCCGCCCCGCGCGCTGAGCGCCGGGCGCCTCCGCTGCCCCGGACGCCCCGGGTGCCCGCCCCGTCGGCGGGCGCCCTGGGCGGGACCTCCGCCCCTTGCCCGAACCCCGTCGCTCTGCTCGCGGACACCCGTTCGGGGTGCGAAGGTATGGTCGATATGACCACTTTCCGAGACGACGGGACGGAGACAACCACGTGGCGCGCAGCGTGTACGTGACCGGCATCGACCGGGGGGACGGCCGCCAGGCGGTCGAACTCGGGGTCATGGAACTGCTCACCCGCCAGGTGGACCGGGTCGGGGTGTTCCGCCCGCTGGTGCACGCCGCCCCCGGGCAGCCGGGCTCCGACCACGTGGTCGAGCTGCTGCGCGGCCGCTACCGGCTCGACCTGCCCAGCAGCGAGCTGTACGGCCTCGGCTACGAGGAGGCCGCCGCCCTCCAGGCCGCCCACGGGCAGGACGAACTGGTCTCCGCCCTGGTCGACCGCTTCCACGCGCTGGAGCGGCGCTGCCAGGCCGTCCTGGTGCTCGGCACCGACTTCGCCGACACCAGCATCCCGGACGAACTCGCCTTCAACGCCCGCCTGGCCAACGAGTTCGGCGCCGCCGTGCTGCCGGTGGTCGGCGGGCACGGCGAGGACCCCGAGACGGTGGTCGCCGAGCTGCTGGGCGCCCACCGCGCCTACACCGACCTCGGCTGCCAGACCCTGGCGATGATCGCCAACCGGGTCGCCCCCGGCGCCAAGCAGCGCATCCAGCGCACCCTCACCGAGAAGCTGCCCGTCCCCGCCTACGTCATCCCGGAGGAGCCGGCCCTGGCCGCGCCCACCGTCGCCCAGCTGGTCGAGGCGACCGGCGCCGAGGTGCTGCTCGGGGACGCCGCCGGCCTCGCCCGGGACGTGCGCGGCTACGTCTTCGGCGGCGCCATGCTGCCCACCTTCCTGGACGCGCTGACCGAGGGCGCCCTGGTGGTCACCCCCGGGGACCGCGCCGACCTGGTGATCGGCTCGCTGGCCGCGCACGCCGCCGGCGCCCCGCCGATCGCCGGCGTGCTGCTGACGCTCGGCCAGCACCCCGGCCCCAACGTGATGGCGCTGGCCGCCCGGCTCGCCCCCGGCACCCCGGTCGCGGTCGTCCCCGAGGGCAGCTGGCCCACCGCCGCCCACCTGACCCACCTGGAGGGCAAGCTCACCTCGGCCAGCCCCCGGAAGGCCGAGATCGCCCTCGGCCTGTTCGAACTGCACGTCGACACCGCCGAGTTGACCAACCTGATCGAGGTCGGCCGGTCCGAGCGGGTCACCCCGATGATGTTCGAGCACGAGCTGCTGGAGCGCGCCCGGGGCACCCGCCGGCACGTCGTCCTGCCGGAGGGCACCGAGGAGCGGGTGCTGCGCGCCGCCGAGATCCTGCTGCGCCGCAACATCTGCGACCTCACCCTGCTCGGCGAGGCGGACGCCGTCCGCCGCAAGGCGTCGAGCCTGAGCATCGACCTCCCCGCCGAGGACCCGGCCGCCGACCGCGCCCAGGTGCGGATCGTCGACCCGGCCACCAGCCCGCTGCGCCGCCAGTTCGCCGAGCTGTACGCGAAGCTGCGCGCCCACAAGGGGATGACCGTCGAACTGGCCCTGGACGTGGTCACCGACGTCTCGTACTTCGGCACCCTGATGGTCCAGGAGGGCATCGCGGACGGCATGGTCTCCGGCGCGGCGCACTCCACCGCCGCCACCATCCGGCCCGCCTTCGAGGTGATCAAGACCTCGCCGGGCGCCTCGATCGTCTCCTCGGTCTTCTTCATGTGCCTGGCCGACCGGGTGCTGGTGTACGGCGACTGCGCGGTCAACCCCGACCCGGACGCCCAGCAGCTGGCCGACATCGCCATCCAGTCGGCCGCCACCGCCGCCCAGTTCGGGGTGGAGCCGCGGGTCGCGATGCTCTCGTACTCGACCGGCACCTCCGGCTCCGGCGCGGACGTCGACAAGGTCCGCAAGGCCACCGAGCTGGTCCGCGAGCTGCGGCCGGACATCCTGGTCGAGGGCCCGATCCAGTACGACGCGGCGGTGGACGCCCGGGTCGCGGCCACCAAGCTGCCGGGCTCCCCGGTGGCCGGGCGGGCCACCGTGCTGATCTTCCCGGACCTCAACACCGGCAACAACACCTACAAGGCGGTCCAGCGCTCGGCCGGGGCCGTCGCCGTCGGCCCGGTGCTCCAGGGGCTGCGCAAGCCCGTCAACGACCTCTCCCGCGGGGCGCTGGTGCAGGACATCGTCAACACCGTCGCGATCACCGCCATCCAGTCCCAGGACGACGCCTCCCAGGACCACGCCTCCCAGGACCGCACCTCCCAGGACCTCGCGTCGGACAGCAAGGAGCTCCCCGCATGAGCAAGGGCACCCGCGTCCTCGTCCTGAACGCCGGCTCCTCGTCGGTGAAGTACCAGCTGATCGACATGCTGGACGGGGCCAGGCTGGCCGCCGGGCTGGTCGAGCGGATCGGCGAGGCCGGCGGGCGGCTGGTGCACACCCCGCGCACCGGCGGGCCGCGCGAGACCGTCCAGGCCTTCCCGGACCACGCCGCCGCCCTCAAGGCCGTCGCCGAGGAGCTGTCCGCCGACGGCGTCGGGCTGGACTCCCCCGAGCTGGCCGCGATCGGCCACCGGGTGGTGCACGGCGGCCTGCGGTTCACCGAGCCGACCGTGATCACCGACGACGTGCTCAAGGAGATCCGCCGGCTGATCCCGGTCGCCCCGCTGCACAACCCGGCCAACATCACCGGCATCGAGGTCGCCCGGGCCCTGCGCCCCGACCTCCCCCAGGTGGCCGTCTTCGACACCGCCTTCCACGCCTCGATGCCCGAGTACTCGGCCCGGTACGCGATCGACAAGGACGTCGCCGACCGGCACCGGGTGCGCCGCTACGGCTTCCACGGCACCTCGCACCAGTACGTCTCGCGGGCCACCGCCCGGCTGCTCGGCAAGGACCCGGCCGAGGTCAACGTGATCGTGCTGCACCTGGGCAACGGCGCCTCCGCCTCGGCGGTCGCCGGCGGCCGCTGCGTGGACACCTCGATGGGCCTGACCCCGCTGGAGGGCCTGGTCATGGGCACCCGATCGGGCGACATCGACGCCGGCGTGGTGTTCCACCTGCACCGGGTCGGCGGGCTGTCCGTGGACGAGATCGACGACCTGCTCAACCGCCGCAGCGGCCTGCGCGGGCTGTGCGGCGAGAACGACATGCGCGAGATCATGCGCCGGGCCGACGAGGGGGACGCGGACGCGAAGCTCGCGTTCGACTCGTACGTCCACCGGCTGCGCAAGTACATCGGCGGCTACTACGCGGTGCTCGGCCGGGTGGACGCGATCGCGTTCACCGCCGGGGTCGGGGAGAACGCAGCGCCGGTGCGCGCGGCGGCCACCGCGGGACTGGAGGAACTGGGCATCGCCGTCGACCCGGAACTGAACTCGGTGCGGTCCGGCGAGGCCCGGATCGTCTCGCCCGAGTACGCCCGGGTGGCGGTCGCCGTGGTGCCCACCGACGAGGAGCTGGAGATCGCCCGACAGACCTTCGCGCTGGTGCACCGGGAACGCCGGGAGTCCGAGGACTGACACGGATCCGTCTCACTCCTCGGAAGCTTTCGTCGGCGATTCCTCCCGGTGCGTGCCGAATGCACCTATAACACGAACGGATAGACTGATCCATATGCGCCGAGCGAAAATTGTCTGCACCCTGGGTCCGGCGACGGACTCCTACGAACAGCTGAAGGCCATCGTCGAGGCGGGCATGAACGTCGCCCGACTGAACATGAGCCACGGCAACCACGCGGACCACGAGGAGCGGTACCGCAAGGTCCGCCAGGTCTCGGAGGACACCGGCAAGGCCATCGGCGTCCTGGCCGACCTCCAGGGTCCGAAGATCCGTCTGGCGACCTTCGCCAACGGCCCGGTGACCGTCGACAACGGCGACGAGTTCACCATCACCACCGAGGACGTCCCCGGTGACCAGCACATCTGCGGCACCACCTACAAGGGCCTGCCCGGCGACGTGAAGGCCGGCGACCCGATCCTGATCAACGACGGCGTCATCGCCCTGGAGGTCGTCAGCGTCGACGGCCCGCGGGTGAAGACCGTGGTGATCGAGGGCGGCGTGCTCTCGAACAACAAGGGCATCAACCTGCCCGGCGCGGCCGTGAACGTGCCCGCCCTGTCCGAGAAGGACAAGGACGACCTGCGCTTCGCGCTGCGCCTGGGCGTCGACATGATCGCCCTGTCCTTCGTCCGCAACGCGGACGACATCAAGGACGTCCACGAGGTCATGGACGAGGTCGGCATCCGCGTGCCGGTCATCGCCAAGATCGAGAAGCCGCAGGCCGTCGAGGCCATGGAGGAGATCGTCCTCGCCTTCGACGCCATCATGGTCGCCCGCGGCGACCTGGCCGTGGAGTACCCGCTGGAGCGGGTGCCGCTGGTCCAGAAGCAGCTGATCACCCTGGCCCGCCGCAACGCCAAGCCGGTCATCGTCGCCACCCAGATGATGGAGTCGATGATCCACGCCTCGCGCCCGACCCGCGCCGAGGTCTCCGACGTCGCCAACGCCATCCTGGACGGCGCCGACGCGGTCATGCTGTCCGCCGAGTCGAGCGTCGGCAAGTACCCCGTCGAGACCGTCCGCACCATGGCCCGGATCTGCGAGACGGCCGAGGGCGAGCTGCTCGCCCAGGGCCTCCAGCCGCTCAACCCGGGCCGCAAGCCGCGCACCCAGGGCGGCTCCGTCGCCCGCGCCGCGTGCGAGCTGGGCGACTTCCTGGACGGCAAGGCGCTGGTCGCCTTCACCAAGTCCGGCGACACCGCCCGCCGGCTGTCCCGCTACCGCTCGCCGATCCCGGTGATCGCCTTCACCCCGGACAGCGCCACCCGCAACCAGCTCTCGCTGAGCTGGGGCGTCGAGGCGTACGTCACGGAGCAGGTGGCCACCACCGACGCGATGGTCGCGCAGGTCGACCGGGAGCTGCTGAAGCTCGGCCGGCTCGGCGAGGGCGACACCGTCATCGTCACCGCCGGTGTCCCGGTCGGCGTCCCCGGCACCACCAACATGGTGCAGGTGCACCACCTGGGCACCCGGGGCGAGTGAGCACCCGTCAGGCCTGAACGCCCGTGGGGCGGTCCTCCTTCCGGAGGGCCGCCCCACGGTCCTTGTGGCGTCCGCTACTTGTCGCTGTAGGGGGCGTCGTCGTTGAACAGGCGCATCCCGGGGATGCGCAGGGTGCCGCCGAACTGGCCGGCCTGCTTGGCGGTGACGCCGGTCAGCTCCAGGTCCAGCGGGATCGGGATGGAGCCGATCAGGTCGTACAGCCAGCGCGGCAGGGTGTCCGGGGTGAGGGTGATCTCGCCCAGGTCGATCGGGATCGGCAGGCCGAGCACCTTGGAGAGGTGGCCGGACAGCCGCTCCACGTACATGGTGACCGGGCCCTTGCGCATCGTCGAGGTGGAACCCGGGGCGCCCTGGACGTGGAAGGTGACGCCGTTGCCCTCCAGGGTCGACATGTCGAGGTTGTCGATGTCCACGCTGTCGACCACGAACTTCAGGACGCGCTTGCTGCCGGTCACGGTCTTCACGTCGTAGACGCCGTGGAAGGCCGCGCCGTGCAGGGCGAGCCGACTGGTCTTCAGGGTCCAGTTCTGCTCCGGGACGACGTGCCCGGGGGCGGGCGCGCCGGCGGTCAGGCCCCGGGCGTCCACATCGCAGTCGGGGTTCTCGGTCGGCGTGCCGGACGGGCTGCCGGAGGCGCCCGCGGAGGGCGTCGCCGAGGCGTCCGCGGACGGGGTCGCGGAGGGCTTCGGCTTGCCGCTCGCCCTGCCGCTCGGCGTGGCGGTGGGCGAGGGCTCGTCGGCGGCGGGCTGGGTCGCGGGCGGCGCGGCCTGCGGGGCGGCGGCCGGGGCCTGCACCGGGGCGTCCGTATGCGGGGCCTCGGTGTGCGGGGCGGGGGCGGCCGGAGCGGCCGGGCCGGCGGGCGCCGCGGGGGTGGTGGTCGGGGCGCCGCCCGGGGTCGGGCTCGGCGAGCCGTTCGGGGTGAGCAGCCGGTTGACGCCGTCGACGAGGCCGTCGATCAGCCCCGCCCGGGCCGCCGGGCCGGTGGTGGTGGGCGTCGCGACGGCCGACGGCTTGACCGGCGAGGTCGGCTGCTGGGCCGGGCCGGTGGTCGGTGCGGGGGTCGGCACCGAGCCCGGGTCCGTCGAGGGGCCGGCGGTGGGCGCGGTGCCCGGCGCGGTACTCGGCGCGGTGCTCGGCGCCGTGGACGGGCCCGGCGGCGGCTCGGGCAGCTCGCTCTTGGGCACCGGCGTCTCGACCGGCGCGACGTCCGGCACGGCGGCCGGCGCGGTGCCGCAGGGCTTGCCCGCCGCCGACTCGGCGACCGCCGGGTTGGGCGTGTAGGCGGCGGCCATCAGCAGCGCGGTCGGCACCGCGGCCAGCGCCAGTGCCCGGCCCCTCAGCCGGACCCGTACGGGCGTGCGCGGGGCCGCGTGCCGGCCGGAGCGCTGCGCGGGAACGGTCGTACCGTCGGCTTGCTCGGCCGGCCCGGTCACCGCGCCTCCTCCTGGTCCACGGCGCCGGCCCGCTTCCGGTCCGCGGTGTCGGCCTGCTTCGGGACGGCGGCCGCGGGTTCGGCGGCCTGCGGCCCGCCCTGGGCGGGCAGTTCGGCGGTGGGCGCCTCGACGGCGCCGTCGGTGGCCGGCTCGGTGGCGACGCTCCGCGCCACGGCGTTCCCGGCCGCCGCGTCCCCGGCGCCGCCCTTGGCCCGGCCCCAGCGTCCGTGCCCGGCCGCCTTCGCGGCCTTGGGCTCCGGCAGCGGCGCCCAGGAGACCATCAGCCCACCGCCGATCAGGCCCGGCAGCAGGGCCAGTCCGAAGCCCCCCAGGTTGGAGACCGGGAGGGAGACCAGCGTCAGCAGCGTGGTGGCGATGCCGGCGAAGACCCGTACGGCCGGCTGGAACCAGGCGGTCAGCCCGAGCACGATCAGCAGCACGCCGATGATCAGTGACCCGGCACCCGCCGTGGTGGCCATGGCCACCGTCATGCCGCCCAACGAGAGCTTGGCGTACGGGAAGTACATGATCGGGACGCCGGCGATCATGGCCAGCAGACCGCCGTAGTACGGCCGCGTCCGACGGAACGTACGGAACACCCGGCGCAGCCACTGGGCGGGGTTCTCGTGCTCGGCGGGCCGGTAGGAGGCAAGGGCGCTGGACACGGTGCAGCTCCTCGATGGTGTGAACGAGGGATGGAGGAGACACGGGATCCGGGGACGGCGCACGCACCGTCCCCGGTCCCGCGGGTGCCGTCGGGGCGGGCGGGCCGGGCCCGGCCCGCCGCCGTCAACGGCCTAGTAGCACTCGCCGGAACCGTCGGTGTGCAGCGCGAGCTTCAGGCCCGGGAGCTTGAAGGTGCCGGCCGAGGTGGCCCAGGCGGTCTGCTGCACGTTGTACAGGTCGGCCTTCTCGGCGGCCTGGGCGAAGCCGGTCTGCCCGGACGGCAGGCCGCCGAGCTTGGACTTCCAGCCCTGGGTGGCCTCGCCCTTGAGGGTCGACGCCTCCTGGCCGATGTTGATGTTGGAGAACTCGGCGTCGGCGTTCAGCTGGTCGAGGTCGATCAGCAGGTTCTTGGCGTAGACCTGCTTCTTGACGTCCTCGCTGTTGCCGGCCTCCAGACGCAGGATGATCTTGGGCAGCTTCCACGGCAGGCCGGGGATGACGTTGGGGTCGGTCACCACCGACTGGCAGAGGCCCTTGATGGTGGCCTCGTCGAAGGCCGAGACGGCGACCGGGTGCGGCGTGCCGTTCGACTCCGCGTCGATCGAGCCGAACTGGGCGAAGTTCCTGCCGTGCAGCTCCGGCGTGGTGACCTTGAAGCTCTGGCCGGAGACGCTGAACGAAGCCGCCAGCGCGTTGTTGGCGATCGAGACGCCCACCGCGGCGGTGGCCGCGATGCTCGGCACCATCACCAGGGCGAAGCGCTTCCAGCGGGTCTTGCCGTAGGTCTGGGACATGCGAGTCCTCCTTCTAGGACGTACATCTCCGGCTCCCCGGCGGCGCGTCCCGCACCGGTGGGGACCTGGGATGGGAGAGAGCTACGTCCTCGGTAGCGGAGAGCGCCTTGGGCGTCGTCGGACGCGGGAGCGGCCCGCGTGCAGCGGACCTCCCGTCCAAGCACCGGCCGTCCTTGCGGGGCGGCGGGCAGGACCGACGACATCGGCGATCACCCCCGAGCGACAACCAGCGACCGCGCAGGGCCGCGCGGCCGGTCGAAGGACAGGAACCGCCGTGGGACCGCGGATACCCCCCTGCCCTCCCTCCCGCCGGCCGGGGCCGACGGGCCGCCCGGTGGGGATCCCGCGCTCCGCGTGGCCGACCGGGGTCGGGGTGTGGAGCCCGGGACCGGGCGTGGCCGATCGTGCTTGAATCCCGGGCGAAGCACAAGAGGTTCCTTACTGACGGGTAATGCAACATCAGGTGGCGTTGATCATGGAATCGACCCGGGCCGCACCCTGCGTGACGTCTTGAAGGAAACGTGACGGCGAAATCTGCCGGAAACGCAAGCGAAACACCCATGGGCGGTCACACAAGGTGACCACCCACGGGTGAAATCAAGATTTGGTAAACCTCTGTTCAGTTGACCGGATTGTCGCCAAATCACCAGCGACACCGCAGGTCATCCGCCGTGCCAGGCAGCGGACCTGATCCGGGCTCAGAACCGGCTCGGGACGGACCGGGAACCGGCCCGGAGCGGGCTCAGAACAGCACGCGCGCCAGCGCCGTCCGGGCCGCGACGACCCGCGGGTCCTCCGGGCCGATCACCTCGAACAGCTCCAGCAGGCGCAGCCGGGCGGTGTCCCGGTCCTCGCCGGCCGTCCGCCCGACGGTGGCCACCAGGCGCCCGAAGGCGTCCTCGACGTGACCGCCGACCAGGTCCAGGTCGGCCGCCTTGAGCTGGATCCCGACGTCCTTCGGGTCGGCGGCGGCCGCCGACCGGACGGCCTGGAGGTCCAGACCCTCGATCCGCTTCAGCAGCTCGGCCTGGGCCAGGCCCAGCTTGGCCTCGGTGTTGCCCGGCTGCTCGGCCAGCACGTTCCGGTAGGCCTGGATGGCACCGCCCAGGTCGCCGGCGTCCAGCGCGTCGTGCGCGGCGGACAGCGCCGGGTCCTCGGGGCGCTGCGGGGCGGCGGCCGGGGCCTCGCCCGGGGCGGCCGCGCCACCGGCCAGGCCGGCCACGCCGAAGCGCTGCTCGGCGACCAGGATCAGCTGGTCCAGGATCTGACGGATGTTGGCCGCGCTCTCCGCGCCCTGGAACAGCGGCACCAGCTGGCCGGCCACCACGGCCATCACGGCCGGGATGCCCTGGATGCCGAACTGCTGGGAGAGCAGCGGGTTGGCGTCGACGTCGATCTTGGCGAGCACGAAGCGGCCGGCGTACTCCTCGGCCAGGCCCTCCAGGACCGGGCTCAGCTGCTTGCAGGGCCCGCACCACTCGGCCCAGAAGTCGATGACGACCGGCACCTCGGTGGAGCGCTGGACGACCTCGGTCTCGAAGGTGTCCTCGGTGACGTCGATGACGAGCTGGTGGGCGGACTGGGCGGGGGCGGCTCCGTCCGCATCGGCGGCGGACGCCTGACGAGCCCGCTCGGCCCGGGCCTGCTCGGCCTTCTGGGCGGCTTCGCCGGCCGCCTTCACTGCGGCGAGGTCGACCGCACCGCGCAGGGCGGAGCTGTTGAGACGCGAATTCCGTGGCTGCATGGCACCATCCTCCCCCGTCCGCGCTGCTCGCGGGCACCAACCTCCGGAAAGTCGCCCCGCGCGGGCCGCGCGGTGCGGGTTCCCGGGCGCCGTGCCCCTCCCCCGGTAGCCTGGACCGTTCGGCGCGGATCCCCACCCGCGCCCGCGCCGCTCCCGTCCCACGGGACGCGGCGCCTGGTTGTCACTGCTTTCGCTACGAGTCGTAGCGTAACTGGAGCCGGTGGCCCGGCCGCAAGCCCCTCCGGTGGTTCGGGGACGTGACCTGCCCCACTTTCCCGGGGTGCCCCGCTGCCCGAACGGACGAACAGTCGCTACCGTTACCAGCCCCACCCAAGTTACTTACCAGTAGAGCGCAAGGAGGCCCGGTGCCGGCCGCCCAGCCCCCAGCGAGCCCGCAGGGCACGCACCAGGACTGCCCGGCGCCCGCGGGCACCGCCCGGGCCAAGGGCCGCCCGCGCAGCGCCGCCGCCGACCGCGCCATCCTCGACGCCACCCGCGAGACCCTGGCCGAACTCGGCTGGGGCGGACTGACCATGGGCCACGTGGCGAGCCGGGCCGGGGTCGCCAAGACCACCCTCTACCGCCGCTGGCCGTCCAAGAACGAGCTCGTGGTGGACGCCGTCGCCACCCTCTTCGACGAGCTGGTGATGCCCGACCTCGGCAGCCTGCGGGCCGACATCGAGGCCGTGGTGGCCCAGTTCGCCGACCTGCTGGCCCGCCCGGAGACCCAGGCCGCGCTGCTCGCGCTGTTCGCCGAGGGCACCCGCGACCGGCAGCTGCGGCGGCGGATCCGCGAGGCCATCGTGGACCCGCAGAAGCGGCTGGTCCGCCAGGGCCGGGCGGCCGCCCAGGCCCGCGGCGAGCTGGAGGCGGACACCGACGACACCTCGGCCCGCGAGGAGGTCGACATCATCTTCGACACCATCGCGGGCACCGTCGAGCACCGCGTCCTGGTCAGCGGCGAGCCGATCACCCCGGAGTGGACCCGCCGCTTCACCGACCTGCTGCTCGGACCGATGCTCGCGGGCTGAGAGCACCCCGGCCGAAGACACGGCAAAGCCGCCGTACGGGATCCCGTACGGCGGCTCCGCGTCGGCCGCGGCCTCAGAACATCGCGTTCTCCTGGTACGTGCCCCACTCCTCGCGCAGCGCGTTGCAGATCTCGCCCAGCGTCGCCTCGGCGCGCACCGCGTCCAGCATCGGCGGGATCATCGACTCGCCCGAGCGCGCCGCCGCCAGCATGGCGTCCAGCCCGGCCCGGACGGCCGCGTCGTCCCGGGCCGCCTTGCGCTCCCGCAGCACCCGGACCTGCTCGCGTTCGACCTCGTGGCTGACCCGCAGGATCTCCAGCTCCGGGGTGACGCTGCGCGGGTGGCAGTTGACGCCGACCACGCGCTTGTCGCCCTTCTCCACCGACTGCTGGTACTGGAAGGCCGCCTCGGCGATCTCCCCGGTGAACCAGCCCTCCTCGATGCCGCGCAGGATGCCGGAGGTGATCGGGCCGATCTCGTGGTCCTCGCGGCCCTTGTCCAGGATCCGCTGGAAGATCGCCTCGGCCTGCTGCTCGATCCGGTCGGTCAGCGCCTCGACGTACCAGGAACCGCCCAGCGGGTCGGCGACGTTGGCGACGCCGGTCTCCTCCATCAGCACCTGCTGGGTGCGCAGGGCGATCTCGGCGGCCTGCTCGGAGGGCAGCGCCAGGGTCTCGTCCAGGGCGTTGGTGTGCAGCGAGTTGGTGCCGCCGAGCACCGCGGCCAGCGCCTCGACGGCGGTGCGGACCACGTTGTTGTACGGCTGCTGCGCGGTCAGCGAGACGCCGGCGGTCTGGGTGTGGAAGCGCAGCCACTGCGCCTTGTCGGTCTTGGCGCCGAAGCGCTCGCGCATCCAGCGGGCCCAGATCCGGCGCGCGGCGCGGAACTTGGCGATCTCCTCGAAGAAGTCCAGGTGCGCGTCGAAGAAGAAGGACAGGCCGGGCGCGAAGACGTCCACGTCCAGGCCGCGGGAGAGGCCCAGCTCGACGTAGCCGAAGCCGTCCGCGAGGGTGTACGCCAGCTCCTGCGCGGCCGTGGCCCCGGCCTCGCGGATGTGGTACCCGGAGACCGACAGCGGCTTGTACGCGGGGATGCCCTCGGCGCAGTAGGCCATCAGGTCGCCGATCAGGCGCAGGTGCGGCTCGGGGGCGAAGAGCCACTCCTTCTGCGCGATGTACTCCTTGAAGATGTCCGTCTGGAGGGTGCCGTTGAGCACCGCCGGGTCCACGCCCTGGCGCTCGGCGGCCACCAGGTACATGCAGAAGACCGGCACGGCCGGGCCGCTGATCGTCATCGAGGTGGTGACCCCGCCGAGCGGGATGCCGTCGAACAGCACCTCCATGTCGGCGGCCGAGTCGATGGCCACACCGCAGTGGCCGACCTCGCCGAGCGACTTCGGGTCGTCCGAGTCGTAGCCCATCAGGGTCGGCATGTCGAAGGCGACCGAGAGGCCGCCGCCGCCCGCGTCCAGGATCATCCGGTAGCGCTCGTTGGTCTGCTGGGCGTTGCCGAAGCCGGCGAACTGGCGGATGGTCCAGGTGCGGCCCCGGTAGCCGGTCGGGTGCAGACCGCGGGTGTACGGGTACTCGCCCGGCCAGCCGATCCGCTCGAAGCCCTCGTAGGCCTGCCCGGCGGGCGGGCCGTAGACCGGCTCGACCTCGTCGCCGGAGAGGGTGGTGAAGTCCGCGTCGCGCTTGCGGGCCTTGTCGTACCGCTGCTGCCAGCGCTGCCGGCCCCGCTCGATCTCCTCGGCGTCCATGATCCCGAACTCCGCTCCGTACGGCCGCCGCGGCGACGGGGCGGCACAGCTAGTAGGACGTCCTAACAATTTACTCGGACGTCCTAGTACTTGTCGATGGACAACCCGCCCGCACGGCCCGCGATCCCCCGAAAGGGACCCGGGATCCGGCCCGGGGCCCCGGGAGCCGCCCGAACGGGGCCCGGGAACGCCGGAGCGCCCCTCCCCCGGTCGGGGAAGGGGCGCTCTCGCGAAACCTGGGAGTCGGAGCCCGGGAGTCGGAGCCCGCTGCTCAGACGCCGGCCGGCTGGCGGGCACCGCCGCCCGCCGGGAGCTGCTCGGCCGCCTCGCGGGCCACCTTGCGCTCGAAGACGAAGGAGAGGAACGGGATGCAGCCCGCCGCCAGGGTGAGCACCAGCCGGCCCATCGGCCACTTCAGCTTCTGCCCGAGCATGAAGGTCACCACGAAGTACCCGATGTAGAGGTAGCCGTGCAGCATCGCGACGTACGTGGTCACGTCCTTGGCCGCGTCGAAGCCGTACTTCGCGACCATGAAGCCGCAGAACACCAGCAGCGCCGTACCGGTCGCAATGGCCAGGGCCCGGTACCAGCCCAGCAGGGGGGTCGCCTTCATGATCTTCCTCGCCTCGCTCGGCACGGTCCGCCGGTACGCCCGGATCCGCGCACCGCTCACACGAGGGTAGCCGCCTTCACGCCCGGCCCTTCGCAGCCCCCTCGGACGGCTCGGCGAAGTCGCCGGCCGCGATCCGCAGCGGCCTGAGCAGTTCGAACACCTGGTGGCACTGCTCGGCGTCGTACTCCTCCAGCCCGAACTCCATCGCCATCAGCTCCCGGGTCGCCTCCTCGACCACCTCGCGGCCGCGCCCGGTGATCGCGGCCAGCACGCCGCGGCCGTCCAGCGGGTTGGGGCGGCGGGCGACCAGGCCGGCCCGCTCCAGGCGGTCGACGGTGTTGGTGACGCTGGTCGGGTGGACCATGAGCCGCTCGCCGATCTTGGAGAGCGAGAGCTCGCCGGTCCGGCTGAAGGTCAGCAGCACCAGGGCCTCGTAGCGGGCGAAGGTCAGCCCGTACGGCTTGAGCACCGCGTCCACCCGGGAGAGCAGGATCTGGTGGGCGCGCATGACCGAGGTGATCGCCGCCATCGAGGGGACCCCGCCCCAACGGCGGGTCCACAGCTCGTCGGCGCGGGCGATCGGGTCGAAGTCGAGAGCGAGGGGCTTGGCCACCTCCTTACCGTACCGGCGGACGGGACGTGTGCTACCAGGCGTCCTGATGGTGGACAAGCGCAACACGTGGCGGGAACCCGCCAATCGGACGGCCAGGTCCATACCAGGACATTGCGCCGGTGTGAACGCGCGGCAACGGGCCACCGGCGCACCGGGGTTGACCCCGGAGCGGCCCGGCGCCGCGCCACCAGGCTTCGGTTCGGACGGTAACCCGCTGCAAACCAGGACGATTTGCCCCCTTTGTCCATCCGTTCACATTCCTCCACCGTGGCGGGACTTGGCCAATTCATGAGCAAGACCTGTCATTTGATTTGCTCGATTGTCATGCTTTCGATCAACCCCGTTCGGCAGCCACCACCCCCACCCACCGGTGGCGAAGCCGCTCAGTCCGCACGGGGCCCGCACGTCAGCGCCCGTTCCGCCCCTCAGGTGCCGTCCCCGGCCCCCGGAACGCCGCGCGACCGCGCCCGCTCGCGGTTTTCCGGAAGGACTCGTTCGTGAAGCGAAAGCTCGCCGCAGTCGCCGTACTCTCCGCCACCGCCCTGCTCACCGGTGTCGTCCAGGTGAGCACCGCAGCCGTCGCGGACCCCGCCCCGCAGTCCCAGGGCGCGAAGCAGCGCGCCGACCTGATCGCCCTGGCCAACGGCCAGGCCGGCAAGGTCGCGCACGCCCTGGCCCTGGGCGGCCAGGAGCAACTGGTGGCCAAGGACGCCGTGGTGGACGCCGACGGCACCCGCCACCTGCGCTACGAGCGCACCTTCGCCGGCCTCCCCGTCCTGGGCGGCGACCTGGTGGTGCACCAGAAGGCCGACGGCTCGACCACCTCGGTGGACAAGGCCACCGGCGCCACCATCGCCCTGCCGAGCCTCACCCCGCAGATCCCCGCCGACAAGGCCGCCGACCAGGCGACCGGCGCCGTGCAGTCCACCGTGGGCATCGCCGCCGACAAGGACGAGTCCCCGCTGACCGCCGTACACCAGACCGGCAAGGCCGAGCTGGTCGTGTGGGCCACCGACGGCAGCCCGCGCCTGGCGTACCGCACCACGGTCGAGGGCGAGCGCGCCGACGGCACCCCGAGCCGCCAGCTGCTGGTCACCGACGCGGCGAGCGGCGAGGTGCTCTCCAGCCACGAGCAGGTGCGGACCGCCGCCGGCACCGGCAAGGGCGTCTTCGTCGGCTCCGTCCCGCTGACCACCACCCAGAGCGGTTCGAGCTACCAGCTCAAGGACGCGACCCGCGGCGGCCAGGCCACGTACACCCTGAAGGGCAAGACCTCCGGCTCGGGCACCCTGGTCGCCAACACGACCAACAGCTTCGGCAACGGCCTGTCCTCCAACAGCGAGTCCGCCGCCGTGGACGCCCAGTACGGTGCGGCGGTCACCTGGGACTTCTACAAGAACACCTTCGGCCGCAACGGCATCAAGAACAACGGCGTCGGCGCCACCAGCCGGGTCCACTACGGTTCCAACTACGTGAACGCGTTCTGGGACGACTCCTGCTTCTGCATGACGTACGGCGACGGCAGCGGCAACACCCACCCGCTCACCGAACTCGACGTGGCCGGCCACGAGATGAGCCACGGCGTCACCTCCGCCACCGCCAACCTCAACTACTCGGGCGAGTCCGGCGGCCTGAACGAGGCCACCTCGGACATCTTCGGCACGATGGTCGAGTTCTACGCCAACCTGCCCTCCGACAAGCCGGACTACCTGATCGGTGAGTTGATCAACATCAACGGGGACGGCACCCCGCTGCGCTACATGGACAAGCCGTCCAAGGACGGCGCCTCGGCCGACTACTGGTCCTCCACCGTCGGCAACAAGGACGTCCACTACTCCTCGGGCGTCGCCAACCACTTCTTCTACCTGCTCGCCGAGGGCAGCGGCGCGAAGACCATCAACGGCGTCAGCTACAACAGCCCGACCTCCAACGGCTCCACGCTCGCGGGCATCGGCCGGGACAAGGCCGCGCAGATCTGGTACCGCGCGCTGACCACCTACTTCACCTCCACCACCAACTACGCGGGCGCCCGCACCGGCACCCTGAAGGCCGCCGCCGACCTGTACGGCGCCTCCAGCGCCGAGTACAGCGCCGTCGCCGCGACCTGGGCCGCCGTCAACGTCAACTGACGTACCGCACAGGCGCGTCGGACGCCCGGATCCTCCGGCAGGAGGGCCCGGGCGTCCGCCTTTCAGGGCGGTAGCCCGGGCCGTCCCGGACCGTCGAGACCGTCCGGGGCCACCCGAGCCGCCCGGGGCTGTCAAGGCCGTCCGGCTGGCGAAGTCCCGCCAGGGGGACGAACCGCCGAAACCGGGCAACGGGCGGCAACCGAACCATCCGTACCGGCACTGGCGGTTCTTGGCCAATCCCGGTAGGCGCCCTGTCCATCCCTGCCAACGATTGTCATGCTTCTGACCAAGTCCCGTCCGACCATCCGCCGCCCCACCCGTTTCCGGCGGATCGTCAGGTACCGCACGGGACCGGCACGTCCGCGCCCTACCGCCCCCAAGGTGCCAACCCCGGCGCCCCGGTACGCGGCGCACCCGCACGCACCCGCGGGTCTCGTGGAAGGAACCCCCGCACGTGAAGCGAAAGCTGACTGTCGGAGCCGTACTCTCCGCCACCGCACTGCTGGCCGGCGTCATCCAGATCGCCGCCGTCCCCGCCCAGGCCGCCGCCCCCTCGCCGGCCCAGCAGCAGTCCGCGCTGCTCGCGCTGGCCTCCGGGCAGAGCGCCCCGGTCGCCCAGGCCCTCGCCCTCGGCGGCCAGGAGAAGCTGGTGCCCAAGGACGTGGTGGTGGACAAGGACGGCACCCGCCACCTGCGGTACGACCGGACCTACGCGGGCCTGCCGGTGCTCGGCGGCGACCTGGTCGTCCACCAGAAGGCCGACGGCTCGGTGAGGTCCGTCGACCGGGCCTTCGCCGGACAGCTGTCCGTGCCCAGCCTGACCCCGGGCCTCGCCGCGCCCCAGGCCGCCGAGAAGGCCACCGCCGCCGTGCGGGCCACGGTCGGCGCCGCCGACCAGGAGGAGGCCGCGCTCAGCCGGGTCGACGGCGCCGGCGCGCCCGAGCTGGTCGTCTGGGCCGCCGACGGCACCCCGCGACTGGCCCACCGCACCACGGTCGAGGGCCAGCGCGCGGACGGCACCCCGAGCCGCCAGGTGGTCGTCACCGACGCCGCCACCGGCCAGGTGCTCTCCACCGACGAGCAGGTGAAGACCGCCACCGGCACCGGCAAGGGCGTCAACGTCGGCAGCGTCTCGCTCACCACCACCCAGAGCGGCAGCTCCTACCAGCTGAAGGACGCCTCCCGGGGCAACCAGTCCACCACCGACCTCAAGGGCGGCACCTCGGGCAGCGGCACGCTCGTCGCCAACACCACCAACAGCTTCGGCAACGGCCTGGCCTCCAACCGCGAATCCGCCGCCGTGGACGCCCAGTTCGGCGCGGCGGCCACCTGGGACTACTACAAGAACACCTTCGGCCGCAACGGCATCAAGAACAACGGCGTCGGCGCGGCGAGCCGGGTCCACTACAGCACCAACTACGTCAACGCGTTCTGGGACGACTCCTGCTTCTGCATGACGTACGGCGACGGCTCCGGCAACACCCACCCGCTGACCGCGATCGACGTGTCCGGCCACGAGATGAGCCACGGCGTCACCTCCGCCACCGCGAACCTCAACTACTCCGGTGAGTCCGGCGGCCTCAACGAGGCCACCTCGGACATCTTCGGCACCATGGTCGAGTGGTCCGCCAACCTCGCGGTCGACCCGGGCGACTACCTGATCGGCGAGAAGCTCAACATCAACGGCAACGGCACGCCGCTGCGCTACATGGACAAGCCCTCCAAGGACGGCGCCTCGGCCGACTACTGGTCCTCCACGGTCGGCAACAAGGACGTCCACTACTCCTCGGGCGTCGCCAACCACTTCTTCTACCTGCTCGCCGAGGGCAGCGGGGCGAAGGTCATCAACGGGGTCAGCTACAACAGCCCGACCTCCAACGGCTCGACGGTGACCGGCATCGGCCGGACCAAGGCGGCGGCGATCTGGTACCGCGCGCTGACCGTCTACATGACCTCCACCACCAAC
Organism: Kitasatospora sp. NPDC058046; assembly: GCF_042885595.1. Taxonomy (NCBI): domain Bacteria; kingdom Bacillati; phylum Actinomycetota; class Actinomycetes; order Kitasatosporales; family Streptomycetaceae; genus Kitasatospora; species Kitasatospora sp. NPDC058046. The sequence goes on along the minus strand of NZ_JBHVRS010000002.1, from coordinate 676,851 downwards.
TACAAGGCCGCCCGCACCGCGACCCTGAAGGCCGCCACCGACCTGTACGGCGCCTCCAGCACCGAGTACAACGCGGTCGCGGCGGCCTGGAGCGGCGTCAACGTCAGCTGACCCGCACCACCTCCGGTAGCAACCGGTAGGAAATCGAGCCACCCCCGGTAAGAAACGGCGACAGGCTGCCGCGGCCCTTTGGGAGAGGAGGCCGTGGCAGCCTGTCGACCGTCCACGAGGAGGCCGGAGCCCGAGCGGGGGCCCGGGCGGCCGGCTCAGGCGGTGGCGGGCTTCAGCTCGCCCCGCTCCTCCTTGGCCAGCATCCGCTCGGCGAAGAAGCCGCCGGTGGGCAGCACCGCGAGCACGAACATCAGGACGCCGCGCTTGGCGCCCCACTTCTGCGCCTGCCAGGCCTGGATCCAGAAGACCACGTACAGGATGAACAGGACGCCGTGCACCATGCCCATCACCGGGACGGCGTCGAACGAGGTCGTCCGCTTCAGCACCGAGCAGATCAGCAGCAGGATGAAGGAGACCCCTTCGGGGCCGGAGACCAGGCGCAGGCGGTGGACGGCGCTGCTGTTCACGATGGATACCTCGATATGGGGGGTCGGCGGCGCGGGCTCGCTTGTGAAGCGACTCACAAGCATTCCGGCCCATTATCGCCGAGCCCACGGACGGGACCCCGGCCGGGGGTGGCCACCGTGCCCCATCTCACAGCGGCCGGCCCGGCGCCTGCCCGGAGCCCGTCCGGCGCCCGCCCGCCCTGTCACAGCTCTGTGCCGGAACGCCACCGAGCGCGACCGCCCGTCACCGGGAACCCCTATCCTGCTGCCCGCGCGCCCACCGATCCGGGCGCCGAGGCATCGCACACGGGGGGTACTCACCACATGTTCAAGCGCGACTGGGACCGCAGGACCTGCGCCAAGCGCGGCCACACCACCTACGCGCCGACGGAGCCGGAGCTGGCCTCCCGGCTGCACGCGTCGACCGCCCTCGGCGACGCCTGGCGCTGCCTGCGCTGCGGCGACTTCGCGCTGGGCGCCCCGCACGGCTCCGGCCCGGCCGACGAAGCGCCGCTGGTGCCGCGCGGCAAGGCGCTGCGGGACCTGTTCATCCTGCGCTTCCTGGCCGTCGAGCGGGTGCTGCGCGGACTGCTGATCATCGTGGTCGCGTGGGCCGTGTGGAAGTTCTCCAACAGCCAGGACGCGGTGCACCGGGTCTTCGACGAGAACCTCACGGTGTTCCGGCCGGTCACCGACCATTTCCACTGGGACCTCGAACACGCCCCGATCGTCGAGACCATCCGCAAGACCTTCGACTTCAAGAAGAGCACCCTGCTGATCGTCGCGGGCGCGCTGATCGCCTACGCGGTGATCGAGATCGTCGAGGCGGTCGGCCTCTGGCTGAACAAGCGCTGGGCCGAGTACCTGACGGTGGTCGCCACCGCGGCCTTCCTGCCGCTGGAGGGCTACGAGCTGAGCCACCACGTCAGCGCGCTGAAGATCTGCACCCTGGTGCTGAACATCGCGGCGGTGCTCTGGATCATGCTCTCCAAGCGCCTGTTCGGGCTGCGCGGCGGCGTGGTGGCCTTCGAGGCGGAGCGCCACTCGGCCTCGCTGCTGGAGGTCGAGCAGGCGGCCGGCACCGTTCCGAGCCCCGGACAGGGGGCGCACGCCCGGGCCTGACCGGGGCGCGTGCGCCGGGCGTGACCGGCGCGTTTGTCCCAGACCGGTACCAGTCGGCCCACGCACCCTCCCCGCGCCACGGCCGCAGCGGCTAGATTGCGGCCGTGGCACAGTTCAGACTCCAGGGATCGCGCGTGCTCGCCGTCGACTTGGGCGGCGACGCCGTCAAGGCGCGACACGGCTCGATGGTCGCCTACACCGGGCAGATGGCCTTCAAGAAGTTGACCGGCGGCGGGGACGGCCTGCGCGGCATGGTCACCCGCCGGCTGACCGGCGAGAAGATGACGGTCATGGAAGTGAAGGGGCAGGGCACCTGCTACTTCGCCGACAAGGCCACCGAGATCAGCCTGGTGCGGCTGAACGGCGAGACGCTGTACGTCGAGTCGGACAACCTGCTCTGCACCGAGTCCGCCCTGCACACCGGCACCAGCTTCACCGGGCTGAACGGCATGTCCTCGGGCAACGGCCTGTTCACCACCAAGGTGGAGGGCCACGGCTGGGCGGCCGTCACCTCCAACGGTCCGGCCGTCATCCTGCGGGTCGACAAGAGCATGCCGCTGCGGGTGGACCCGGGCGCGTACGTGGCGCACACCGGCACCCTGCAGCGCAGCCTGAAGTCGGGCGCGGGCTGGACCACGATCATCGGCGAGGGCGGCGGCGAGGCCGTCCAGATCGAGTTCACCGGCGAGGGCCTGGTGTACGTCCAGCCCTCCGAGAAGGCCACCATCGGGGGCGACGTCTGATGGGCTTCACGAAGATCAACGGGAAGATGGTCGAAGCCCAGGTGGTGCCCGGGCAGCGGCTGTTCAGCCAGCGCGGCGCGATGCTCGCGTACAGCGGCGACGTCCGCTTCACGCCGAACATCACCGGCGGGCAGGGCGGCGTGATGTCGATGATCGGCCGCCGGGTGGCCAACGAGGACACCCCGCTGATGACCGTCGAGGGCCAGGGCCGGGTGATGTTCGGCCACGGCGGCCACCACGTCCACGTGATCGACCTGTTCGGCGACACCCTGTACGTCGAGGCGGACCGGCTGCTCGCCTTCGAGGGCACGCTGCGGCAGTCCACCATGTTCATGGGCTCGCAGGGCGGGGTGATGGGCATGGTCCGCGGCCAGGTCACCGGGCAGGGCCTGTTCACCACCAAGCTGGAGGGCCAGGGCTCGGTCGCGGTGATGGCCCACGGCGGCGTCTTCGAGCTGCCGATCACCCCCGGCCAGTCGGTGCACGTCGACCCGCAGGCGTACGTGGCGCACCGCGGCGACGTGCGCAACAAGCTCTCCACGGCGCTGGGTTGGCGCGACATGATCGGCCGCGGCTCGGGCGAGGCGTTCCAGCTGGAACTGTCCGGGCAGGGCGCGGTGTACGTCCAGGCGAGCGAGGAGAAGCTCTGATGTCCTACCCGCCGCAGCCCCCGTACGGTTCGCCGCACAACCAGCCGACCCAGCCCGGCTTCGCGGCCCCGCCGCCCCCGCCGGGGTACGGCCCGCAGCCGGGCTACCCGCAGCCCGGCGGGTACCCGCCGCCCCCGCCGCAGGGCTACCCGCCGCCCCCGCCCGGCCACCAGCCCCAGCAGCAGTACCAGCAGCCGCCCCAGCAGCCGTACGGCCAGCAACAGCCGTACGCCCAGGAGCAGTTCGGCGGCCCACTGGCCCCGCTGCCGACCGGCCACGGCGGCACCGGGCCGGTGGTGTGGGACGCCCACAGCCTGCCGGCCGGCGACAACGTCAACCCGTACGCCTTCTCGGTCGACCTGAACGGCTCCTACTTCCTCCAGAAGGGCAAGATGGTCGCCTACTACGGCGACATCACCTTCAAGGGCGTCGGCGCCGGGGCGGTCGACCGGGTGCTCGGCCAGCACTTCAACTCGCCGATGCACGCGGCGGACTGGGTGGTCGCCGAGGGCCGCGGCAAACTGCTGCTGGCCGACCGGGCGTTCGACCTCAACTCGTACGACCTGGACGAGGGCAACCTGACCGTCCGCTCCGGCAACCTGCTGGCCTTCGACCCGACGCTGCGGCTCAAGCAGTCGATCATCCCGGGCTTCCTGACCCTGATCGGCACCGGCCGCTTCGTCGCCGCCTCCAACGGCCCGGTGCACTTCGTCGAGCCGCCGATCCGGGTGGACCCGCAGGCGCTGGTCGGCTGGGCGGACTGCCCGGCGCCGTGCCACCACTACGACCACGACTACATGCACGGGCTGATCGGCGGCCTGCGCCGGCTGACCGGCATCGGCGGGGCCTCCGGCGAGGAGCACCAGTTCGAGTTCATCGGCGCCGGCCAGGTGCTGCTGCAGTCGAGCGAGAAGCTGATGGCGGAGCGGTCGGTCGGAGCGGTCGACGCCGAGGCGGGCGTCCCGGTGGGCGGCGTGCCGTCCCAGCCGGGCACGGCCGGGCACGGCGGCGGCAACCCCAACATCCCCGGGCTCGGTAACCTGGGCGACCTCGGACGACGTTTCGGTCTGTAAACTTGTACAAGATTGAACTAAATCGGCTATGCTAGAGGGCATGGATACGCACACGATCGAGACCGCGGACACCCCTCCGTCGCAGCCCGAGGAGGAGACTCCCTGGCTGACCGCCAGGGAGCAGCGGATGTGGCGCGCCCATCTGGAGGTCGCCAAGCTGCTGGACTACCAGCTCAGCCGCGAACTCCAGCCGCACAACCTCGCGATCAACGACTACGAGATCCTGGTCGTGCTCTCCGAGGCCCCGGACCGCCGGATGCGGATGACCGACCTCGCGACCGCCACCCTCCAGTCGAAGAGCCGCCTCTCCCACCAGATCACCCGGATGGAGAACGCCGGCCTGGTGCTGCGCCAGGAGTGCCCCGGCGACCGCCGCGGCCTCTACGCCCACCTCACCGAACACGGCTGGGAGACCATGCAGCGGGTCGCCCCCGACCACGTGCGCAGCGTCCGGGCCCACTTCATCGACCGCTTCACCCCGGAGCAGCTCGACGACATGTACCAGGCCCTCGCCCCCGTCGCCGAACACCTCCGCGGCCTGCGCGGCAAGCCGTAGCACCGCACGCACCACTCCGCCCCGCCGCGATCCGATCGCGGCGGGGCGGAAACGGTTCGCGGGCCCGCGCGCCCGGCCCGGGTCAGCCGCGGGTCAGGCCGGCGACGAGCTCGTCGGCGGCGCCGTACGGGTCCAGGGCGCCCTCGGCGACGCGTTCGGCGAGGACGGCCAGGTGCCGGTCCCCGCGCAGGTCGCCGATCCGGGCGCGCAGCTCGGCCAGCGCGATCGCCTCGATCTCCTCGGCGGCCCGGCGGCGGCGCCGCGCGGCGAGCTCGCCGTGCTCCTCCAGCCAGGCGCGGTGCTTCTCCAGCGCCTCGACCACCTCGTCCACGCCCTCGCCGCGGGCCGCGACGGTCTTGACGATCGGCGGACGCCAGTCCCCCGCCTCCCGCGCCTCGCCGAGGCCCAGCATGTGGTTGAGCTCCCGCGCGGTGGCGTCGGCGCCGTCCCGGTCGGCCTTGTTGACCACGAAGACGTCGCCGATCTCCAGGATCCCGGCCTTGGCGGCCTGGATGCCGTCGCCCATCCCGGGGGCCAGCAGCACCACGGTGGTGTCGGCCTGGGCGGCGACCTCGACCTCGGACTGGCCCACCCCGACGGTCTCCACCAGGATCACCTCGCAGCCGGCCGCGTCCAGCACCCGCAGCGCCTGCGGCGCCGCCCAGGAGAGCCCGCCGAGGTGGCCGCGGGTGGCCATCGAGCGGATGAACACCTCGGGGTCGGTCGCGTGGTCCTGCATCCGGACCCGGTCGCCCAGCAGCGCGCCGCCGGAGAACGGCGAGGACGGGTCGACGGCCAGCACCCCGACCCGCTTGCCGAGCCGCCGGTAGGCGGAGACCAGCGCCGAGGTGGAGGTCGACTTGCCGACCCCGGGCGAGCCGGTCAGGCCCACCGTGTACGCCCGCCCGGTGTACGGCGCGAGCGCGGCCATCGCCTCCCGCAGCTGCGGCGCGGCGTTCTCGACCAGCGTGATCAGCCGGGCGACCGCCCGCGGCCGGCCCGCCCGGGCCTGCTCGACCAGCGTGGCGACATCGATCATCAGGAGCTCCTTGCGCGGATGCCGAAGGGGCTGCGGACCGCCACCGGCGGTCCGCAGCCCCGAAGTCGGGTCGGAGCCGGTCAGGCCTTCGGGACGCGCACGATCAGCGCGTCGCCCTGGCCGCCGCCACCGCACAGCGCGGCCGCGCCCACCCCGCCGCCGCGGCGCTGCAGCTCCAGCGCCAGGGTCAGCACCACGCGGGCGCCGGACATCCCGATCGGGTGGCCGAGCGCGATGGCGCCGCCGTTGACGTTGACGATGTCGGAGGTGACGCCCAGATCCTTCATCGACTGGTGGGCGACGGCCGCGAAGGCCTCGTTGATCTCGATCAGGTCGAGGTCGGCGACCTCCAGGCCCTCCTTGGCCAGCGCGTGCCTGATCGCGTTGGACGGCTGCGACTGGAGCGAGTTGTCCGGGCCGGCCACGTTGCCGTGCGCGCCGATCTCGGCGATCCAGGTCAGGCCCAGCTCCTCGGCCTTGGCCTTGCTCATCACGACCACGGCGGCGGCGCCGTCGGAGATCTGCGAGGAGGTGCCGGCGGTGATCGTGCCGTCCTTGGTGAAGGCCGGGCGCAGCTTGGCCAGGCCCTCCACGGTGGTGTCCGCGCGGATGCCCTCGTCCTGGCTGAACAGCACCGGCTCGCCCTTGCGCTGCGGGATGGCGACCGGGACGATCTCGGCGTCGAAGACCCCGTCGGCCTGCGCCTTGGCGGCCCGCTGGTGGGAGGCGGCGGCGATCTCGTCCTGCGCCTCGCGCGGGATGCCCAGGCGGGTGTTGTGCTTCTCGGTGGACTCGCCCATCGGGATGTTCTCGTAGGCGTCGGTGAGGCCGTCGTGGGCCATCGCGTCGAGCATCGCGATCGCGCCGTACTTGAAGCCCTCGCGGGACTTCGGCAGCAGGTGCGGGGCGTTGGTCATCGACTCCTGGCCGCCGGCCACCACGATGTCGAACTCGCCGGCCCGGATCAGCTGGTCGGCGAGCGCGATGGCGTCGAGGCCGGAGAGGCAGACCTTGTTGACGGTCAGCGCCGGGACGTTCATCGGGATGCCGGCCTTGACGGCGGCCTGGCGGGCCGGGATCTGGCCGGCGCCGGCCTGGAGCACCTGGCCCATGATCACGTACTGGACCTGCTCGCCGGTGATCCCGGCCCGCTCCAGGGCCGCCTTGATCGCGACGGCGCCGAGGTCGGCGCCGGAGAAGCCCTTGAGGGAACCCAGCAGGCGACCCATCGGGGTCCGCGCACCGGCAACGATCACAGAGGTGGTGTTGGTCATGGGACGGGCCCCTTCGCACGTCGTGGCCAGGTGAGGATGCGCTCAATGTACTGACCCGTTACCCGCCCGTCACCGGAGCGACGGTGTGATCGAGCGCACTGGCACCATCCAGTCAACACCGTGCCGACCCGCTCCGGGTGAACCGCCCGCGGGCCGTCCGGCGGGCGGCCCGCCGTGTGAGCAGGCTCGCACGCCCGGCACTGGCGCCCGTCGCGGGCCATGCGCTGCACTGGGTGCACCTTTAGCCCCACCACCTTCTCCCCACCTCCCGGAGGCCGTCGTGCTGACCCGCATCGACCACATCGGCATCGCCTGCCGAGACCTCGACAAGACGGTCGAGTTCTACCGCGCCACCTACGGTTTCGAGGTCTTCCACTCCGAGGTCAACGAGGAGCAGGGCGTCCGCGAGGCCATGCTCCGGATCAACGGCACCGACGACGGCGGCGCCTCGTACCTCCAGCTGCTGGAGCCCACCCGGCCCGACTCCACCGTGGCCAAGTGGCTGGAGAAGAACGGCGAGGGCGTGCACCACATCGCCTTCGGCACCGCCGACGTGGACGGCGACTCCGAGGCCATCCGGGACAAGGGCGTCCGGGTCCTCTACGACCAGCCGCGGATCGGCTCGATGGGTTCGCGGATCACCTTCCTGCACCCCAAGGACTGCGGCGGCGTGCTGACCGAGCTGGTCACCTCCGCGCAGCAGGGCCACGACGGGCACTGACCCCCTCCCGGCCCGCCCCCGGGCGCGCGGCGTCCCGGGGGCAGCCGACGGTCCGTCGGTCATGACCCGTCAGTAACCTGGCGGGAAGAGCCGGAAAACACCCCTGCGGCCATTCCCCCGCAGTGCGCTCCCACTACAATGCCCAGGTGCGCGAAGGCTCCGGGGGACGGAGGCGACGGGCACGGCCGAAGACAGGCCTGTCCGCCCTCCGGCGGTCGGCCCGTCGCAAGGGGAGTCCATTACGCGGGCACGGCTGAACAGTCGCAAGACGGATCTGTCACCATTCTCCACAAGGCAAGAGTTCGCCCAGGAGTCCACTCGGACGGGGGAACGCGGCACCCCCGCGCTCCCGCGCCCCGGATTCCGACGACCGCGGCGGGCGGCCCCGGCATGGCGGGGGACCGTCCACCGGCTGCGGATGCAAGGACCAGTCGGACCGGCGCCCGGGATACCGGAGCCCGGAACCGGCCGGGTCGAGGACGCGACCAGGAGATGGATGGGACCGCGGAGTGCGGGGCAACGACCGCTACGAGGCTGACGATCACCTCTCCCAGTTCGAGGCCGAGATGGGTCGGACTCGGAAGGAGCGCGACAAGGCAGTCGAGCATGCCGAAGACCTCGCCTACCAGGTGGAGGTCCTGCGGGCGAAACTGCACGAGTCCCGCCGGATGCTGGCCCAGCCGCGCGCCTTCGACGCCGTCTCCGGCCAGGCCGAGCAGATGCTCCGCACCGCCGAGATGCAGGCCCAGCAGCTGCGCGCCGACGCCGAGCGCCAGCTGCGCGACTCCCAGGCCGCCACCCAGCGGATCATGGCCGAGGCCGCCGAGCGCACCGCCCGGCTGGAAGCCGACCTCGCCGCCCGCCGCCGCCAGCTGGAGGACGAGCTCGCCGAGCTGCGCCGCTCCGCCGAGCAGCACGTCAACGGCTGGGCCGAGCAGACCCGGGCCGGCTCCGAGCAGGAGGCCCAGCGGCTGCTCCAGGACGCCCGCGCCGAGGCCGAGCGGATGGTCGCCGCCGCCCGTGCGGAGGCCGTCGCCCTCTCCGACCACGCCCGCGCCCAGACCGCCGCCGACGTGGACGCCGCCCGCGGCGAGGCCCAGGCCGCCGCCGAGGCCGCTCTGCAGCGGGCCCAGAACGACGCCGAGCGCCTGCTGCGCGCCGCCTCCGAGCAGGCCCAGCAGGCCGGCGCCCAGGCCGCCGCCGACGTGGACGCCGCCCGCGGCGAGGCCCAGCAGCAGCTGGCCGCCGCGCACGCCGCCGCCGAGGGCCAGCTGGTCGCCGCCCAGGCCGAGATCGGCCGGCTCAAGGCGCAGGCCGCCAACGAGCAGGCCCGGGCCGAGCAGCAGCTCGCCGCCGCCAAGGCCGAGATAGAGCGGCTGCGCGCCGAGGCGATCGCCGAGGCGGAGCGCACCCGCCACGAGGCCACCGAACTGCGCGCCCAGGCCGAGCAGGCCGCCGAGCAGCTCCAGGCCGACGCCGAGGCCGCCGCCGAGCGCCGGGTCGCCGACGGCGAGGCCGCCAACGAGCAGCGCTCGCAGACCGCCCGGGCCGAGGTGGCCCGGATGGTCGCCCAGGCCACCAAGGAGGCCTCGGCGATCCGCGCCGAGGCCGAGGGCGTCCGCACCGAGGCCGCCACCAAGCAGGCCGAGGCCGACGCCGCCCGGGCCGCCGCCGCCGAGGAGAGCGAGCGGCTGCGGGCCACCGCCGAGTCGGTGGCCTCCGAACTGAAGGCCGAGGCCGAGGCGGCGATCGCCGAACTCCGCGCCCTGGCCGAGCGGGACGTCGCCGAGCTGCGCGCGCACGCCGAGGCCGACGCCCAGCGACTGCGCGGCGAGGCCGAGGAGGCGGGCCGGGCGGCCGGCGCCAAGGACGCCACCGTCCACCTCGCCAAGGCCGCCAAGACCGCCGAGGAGGTCCTCGGCCGGGCCGACCAGGACGCCGAGACGGTGCGCGGCGAGGCCGCCGCCGAGGCCGAGCGGATCCGCGCCGAGGCCGCCGCCGAGGCGCAGCGCCTGCGCGAGCAGGCCCAGGCCGCCGTCGAGCAGGCCCAGAACGCCGCCCTGGACGACGCCGCCGCGATCCGCGAGCGGATCGAGCAGATGCAGGACGAGGCGGCCCGGCTGCGGGCCGAGGCCGAGGAGCTGCGCGCCCAGGCCGCCGCCGAGGCCGACCGGGTGCGCGGCGAGGCCCGCCGCCAGGCCGTGGTCCAGATCGAGGAGTCGGCGAAGAACGCCGAGGAGCTGCTCACCAAGGCCAAGGCCGACGCGGACGAGCTGCGCGCGGGTGCCGCCGGGGAGATCGAGCGGCTGCGCGAGCAGGCCCAGGAGCAGGCCGCCGAGACCCAGGGCCGGGCCGAGCAGACCCTGACCCGGGCCCGGGCCGAGGCCGGGAAGATCACCGAGGCCGCCGAGCAGCAGGGCCAGGACGCGCTCGCCGCCGCCAAGGCCGCGGCCGCCGAGAACCGGTCCGCCGCCGAGCGCGAGACCGCCGAACTCCGGCGCGACGCAACCGAGTTCGACCAGCGGGTGCGCGCCGAGGCGACCGCCGCGGCAGAGGCTACGACCACCGAGGCACAGGCCGAGGCGAAGGCCGTCCGGGACGCCGCGGTGGCCGACGCCGAGCGGGTGCGCACCGAGGCCGACACCGAGGCCGCCCGGGCCCGGGCCGAGGCCGAGGCGGCCGCGAACGCGCTGCGCGAGGAGAGCCGGCGCGAACGCGAGGAGGCCGCCGACGGCCTGCGGCGCGAGCGCGAGGAGACCTCCGAGCACCTGGACGCGGCCGAGGCCGCCCGCGAGCAGGCCGAACAGGCCGCCGCGGAGACCAGGGCCGAGGCCGAACAGGCCGCCGGAGAGCTGCGGGCGCTCGCCCAGCGCGAGACCAGCCAGCAGCGCGAGGCCGCCGAGGCCTACGCCGACCGGGTCCGCACCGAGGCCGAACAGCACGCCGGCGACCTCACCGAACGCACCGCGGCGGAGACGACCGAGGTCCGCGAGACCGCCGACCAGTACGGCGCCGAGGTCCGCGAAGCGGCCGACCGGCACAGCGTCGAGGTCCGCGAAGCCGCCGACGCCTACGCCGACGAGCAGCGCACCGCGGCCGACACGTACGCCACCGAGCAGCACACCGCCGCCGACACGTACGCCACGGAGCAGCACACCGCGGCCGACGCCTACGCCGCGGAGACCAGGGCCGAGGCCGAACAGGCCGCCGGGGAGCTGCGGGCCCTGGCCCAGCAGGAGACCACCCAGCAGCGCGAGGCCGCCGAGGCCCACGCCGACCGGGTCCGCACCGAGGCCGAACAGCACGCCACCGACCTCACCAAGCGCACCGCGGCGGAGACCGCCGAGGTCCGCGAGGCGGCCGACCGGTACGGCGCCGAGGTCCGCGAGACCGCCGACCGGTACGGCGTCGAGGTCCGCGAAGCCGCCGAGAAGCACAGCGTCGAGGTCCGCGAGGCCGCCGACACGTACGCCGGCGAGCAGCAGACCGCCGCCGACGCCTACGCCGCCGAGGTCCGCGAGCAGGCCGACGCCCACACCGCCGAGCAGCGCGCCGCCGCCGACGAGGCCCTGGAGCGCGCCGAGGCCACCGCCGAGCAGCGCCGCGCCGAGGCCGCCAAGGACGCCAAGGCCACCCGCGAGAAGGCCGCCGCCGAACTGGCCCTGGCCAACGAGCAGGCCTCGACCGTCCGGGCCGAGGCCGGCCGCGAGCTGTCCGAGGCCCGCGCCACCGCCGACGGCATCCGCGCCGAGGCCGGCGCCGAGCTGGAGCAGGCCAGGGCCGACCGCGCCGAGCTGATCGCCGCCGCCAAGGCCGAGGGCGCCGAGCTGGTGGCCGCCGCCGAGGACGAGGCCGCCGAGGTCCGCCAGTCGGTGGCCGGCATGCACGAGGCCGCCGCCGAGCAGATCGCCGCGCTCAAGGCCGCCGCCGAGCAGGAGGTCACCGAACTCCGCGAGGCCGCCGAGCAGGACGCCACCGAGCTGCGCACCCTCGCCGAGTACGAGACCACCGAGCAGCGGGAGCTGGCCGAGCGGGAGAGTACCAAGCAGCGCGAGTCCGCCGACGCGTACGCCGCCGAGCTGCGCGGCCTGGTCGAGCGGGAGAGCGCCGAGCAGCGCGAGCTCGTCGACCGCGAGACCGCCGACCTGCGGGCCCGCACCGAGGCCGAGACCACCGCCCTGCGCGAGCAGACCGAGCTGGAGCTGGCCGCCGAGCGGGAGGCCGTCGAGGACGAGCTCGGCCGGCAGCGCGCCGAGGCCCGGGCCTACGACGGGCAGCTGCGCGCGGAGGCCGAGGCCGAGCTGCGGGCCGCCCAGGAGGCCGCCGAGCAGCTGCGCGCCGACGCGGAGGCGCAGGCCGCCCGTACGGTGGCCGAGGCCGAGGCCCAGGGCGCCCGGAGCATCGCCGACGCCGAGGAGCTGTCCGCGGCCCTGCGCGCCGAGGCCGACGAGTACGCCCTCGCCACCCGCACCCTGGCCGACGACTACGACTCCGCCACCCACTCCCGCGCCGACGCCTACGACGCGGAGACCCGGGAGGCCGCCGAGCAGTTCGACAAGGCCACCCGCGAGCACGCCAAGTCCGTCCTGGAGAAGGCCTTCGCGGACGCCGAGGCGCTCGGCGAGGACGCCCAGACCACCGCGCTGGCGACCACCGCCGCCGCCGAGGAGCAGGCGGACGCCATGGTCGCGGCCGCCCGCAAGGAGGCCGACCGGCTGGTCGCCGCCGGCGAGGCGGCCGGTCAGGCCGAGGTCGAGAAGGGCCGCTCCGACGCGGACACCCTGCTCGCCGAGGCCCGCCGGGACGCGACCGCGATCCGCGAGCGCGCCGAGGAGCTGCGCGAGCGCACCGACGCCGAGGTCGAGGCCCTGCACGAGCGCGCCCGCAAGGAGAACGCGGCGGCCATGAAGTCGGCCGGCGAGCGGGTGGACGCGCTGGTGACGGCCGCCCAGGAGCAGTTGACCGAGGCCGAGGAGCAGGCGGTGGCCACCGTCGCCGAGGCCGAGGACCGCGCGGCGGCCCTGGTCGCGGCGGCCGAGGACCGCGCGGCCGAGCTGACCTCGGAGGCCTCCGCGGAGGCCAGCAAGGTCCGGCTGTCCGCCGTCCGCAAGGCCGAGGGCCTACTCAAGGAGGCGGAGACCAAGCTCGCCAACTCCACCGACCGCGCCGAGGCGCTCATCGAGAAGGCCGAGGCCAAGCTCCGGTCGTCCGAGGCGGAGGCCGAGGAGCGGCTGGACCGGGCCTCCACCGAGGCGGAGAAGCGGCTGCGGGACGCCGACGAGTCCGCGGACGAGCAGGTCGAGCTGGCGAAGGCGGAGGCCGAGCGGCTGCTCGCCGAGGCGAAGGCCGAGGCGAAGCGGGTCACCGACGAGGGCCGGCGCGAGCTGGACGAACTGGTGCGCCGCCGCAAGGACATCAACACCGAGATCTCCAGGGTCCAGGACGTGCTGTCCGCCCTGGAGGCGTTCGAGGCGCCGTCACCGGTCGCCCAGGCCAACGGGGGAAGCAGCACCAAGAAGGACGGGGGCGCCAAGGCCGGTGCCGGAGTTGGCTCCCCCCGGTCGGGTGGCAATCGCTCCAAGAGCTCACCACCCGATTGAGCGGACATTGGCGGTCATTGTCCGTGAGAGAACGGCATAACGCCGTCGACACTCCGGTACCGTGTCAGGATTCCCTCAACCACCTCAGCGGTTTGACGACAGGAAGCCCAGAACCCCATGAGCGACAGTCACTCCCCTCACGGCTTCGACCTGGTGCGCCGTGGGTACGAGCGCGCCCAGGTCGACGAGCGGATCACCAAGCTGGTGGCCGACCGTGACAGTGCCCTGACCCGGATCAGCGCGCTGGAGAAGCGCATCGAGGAGCTTCACCTCGAGACCCAGTCCGCCCAGGCGGCGGTCACCGAGGCGGAGCCCTCCTACGCCGGTCTCGGCGCCCGGGTCGAGAAGATCCTGCGACTCGCCGAGGAGGAGGCCAAGGACCTGCGCGACGAGGCGCACCGCGCCGCCGAGCAGCACCGCGAGCTCGCCGAGGCCGCCGCCCAGCAGGTCCGCACCGAGGCCGAGAACTACGCCAAGGACCGCAAGGCCAAGGCGGAGGACGAGGGGCTGCGGATCGTCGACAAGTCCAAGAGCGACGCCGCCCAGCTGCGCGCCGAGGCCAACAAGGACGCCCAGAACAAGCGCGAGGAGGCGGACGCCCTCTTCGAGGACACCCGCACCAAGGCCGCCCAGGCCGCGCTGGAGTTCGAGACCAACCTGGCCAAGCGCCGCGAGCAGTCCGAGCGCGACCTGGCCGCCCGTCAGGCCAAGGCCGAGAAGCGCCTGGCCGAGATCGAGCACCGGGCCGAGCAGCTGCGCCTGGAGGCCGAGAAGCTGCGCACCGACGCCGAGCGCCGCGCCCGCCAGACCGTCGAGACGGCCCAGCGCCAGTCCGAGGACATCGTGGCCGACGCCAACGCCAAGGCCGACCGCATCCGCAGCGAATCCGAGCGCGAGCTGGCGGCGCTCACCAACCGCCGCGACAGCATCAACGCCCAGCTGACCAACGTCCGCGAGATGCTGGCGACGCTGACCGGCGCGGCCGTGGCCGCCGCCTCGCTGCCGACCGACGACACCCTGGGCGTGCCCGCCCAGCAGTCGCGCTGACGCACACCGGCCGAGCCGCACCGCAGGCCCTCACCCGCCCGGGTGAGGGCCTGTCGGCTTGTCGCGCCGCCATCGCCTCCGGCGCGGCTTGACGAAGGGTCCCTAGCGGGGGTAGGCGCCGTCCGGCCGCTGGTACCCGCTGCTGAGCTGGTTGCCCTCGTCGTCCGAGACGGTGCCGAACCAGGAGGTGCACCAGACCGACACCGAGTCCGGCCAGTACTGCACCTCGAAGGGGTGCCCGGGCCCGTAGTCGCCGTACGAGGTGACGATGAAGGTCTCCCCCGGGCGCATCCAGTAGTCCTCGCCGAGCGGTTCCAGGGTCAGCTCGACCAGCCCCTCGCCCCGGTTGGTCACCGGCATCCGGCCGCTCACCTCCAGCGCCGAGAAGTCCCAGGCCGCCGCGTCCTGGCTCTCCTGGCTCATCCGGCGGCCACCCGGGCGAGCAGGGCGCGCACGACGGCGTCGAAGGCCTCCGGCGCCTCCAGGGCGCTCAGGTGGCCCACCCGGGGCAGGACGGTCAGCTCGGCGTCCGGCCGGGCCCGCAGCATCGCCTCGGCCTCCTCCGGCGCCACCAGGGCGTCCTCGGCGCCCGCCACGACCGCGACCGGCACCGGCAGGCCGGCCAGCACGTCCAGGGAGTCCGGGCGGGCCGCCATGGCCCGCTGGGCCCAGGCGACGGAGGCCGGCGACGCGGCGGCGACCATCGCCTCCACCCGCTCCACCAGGTGCTGCGAGTCCGGCCCGAGCTGCCCGGCCGCGACCCGCTCGTCCAGCAGCAGCCGCACGCTGTCCCGCGCGGTGACGGCGGCGGCCATCCGCTCCCGGTTGGCCCGGACCGCGTCGGTGTCGGCGGTGGCCCGGGTGTTGGCGAGCAGCAGGCCGGCCAGCCGGTCGGGGTGGCGGCGGGCCAGGGCCAGCGCCGCGTAGCCGCCCATGGAGAGCCCGGCGACCACCGCGCGTTCGATTCCGGCGGCGTCCAGCAGCAGCGCGAGGTCGTCCGCGACCAGGTCCAGCGAGGGCTCGTCGTCGCCCAGCCCGGTGCCGCCGAACCCCCGCTGGTCGGGGGCGAGCACCCGCGCTTCGTCCCCGGTCAGGCCGGGCAGCGCGTCCAGCTGGGACGACCACATCGAGGCGTTCAGAGGAAAGGCGTGCAGCAGCAGGAGTGGTGTTCCGGTACCGCTCTCGCGGACCGACACTGCGGAGGGGAGCTGGGTCATGCGTCCAACCTATTCCGGCACGCCCGGCGGGCCCACTCAGCGGGCCGCGATACCCCCTTTGTCCTAGCCTGGCAAAGACCTGAGGGAGCGCGAATGATCGAGTTGCACGACCTGACAAAACGTTACGGCAAGACCCTCGCGGTGGACCGCCTCAGCTTCCAGGTCCCCCAGGGCGTGGTGACCGGCTTCCTCGGCCCCAACGGCGCCGGCAAGTCCACCACCATGCGCATGATCCTCGACCTCGACCGCCCGACCTCCGGCCGGGTCACCATCGACGGCAAGCGCTACGGCCAGCTCAGCGAGCCGCTCAAGTACATCGGCGCACTGCTGGAGGCCAAGGCCGTCCACCCCGGCCGCACCGCCCGCGACCACCTGCTCTGGCTCGCCCAGAGCAACCGCATCCCCGAGCGCCGGGTGGACGAGGTGCTCGCCCTGGTCGGCCTCACCCCGGTGGCCCGCAAGCGGGCCCGCGGCTTCTCGCTCGGCATGGGCCAGCGCCTGGGCATCGCCTCCGCGCTGCTCGGCGACCCGGAGATCGTCATGTTCGACGAGCCGGTCAACGGCCTGGACCCGGAGGGCATCCTCTGGATCCGCAACCTGATGAAGCGCCTCGCCGGCGAGGGCCGGACGGTCTTCGTCTCCTCCCACCTGATGAGCGAGATGGCCGTCACCGCCGACCACCTGGTGGTCATCGGCCGGGGCCGGCTGCTCGCCGACCTGCCGATGCCGGAGTTCATCCGGCGCAACTCCCGCTCCGCCGTACGGCTGCGCGGCCCGGAGCCCGAGCGGCTGCTCGACGTGCTGGCCCGGGCCGGCCTGCGGCACGAACCCGGTCCGGACGGCTCCTACGAGGTGGTCGACGGGGACATCGCCCGGCTCGGCGAGCTGTTCGCCGGCCAGGGCGTGGTGCTGCACGAGCTCAGCCCGCAGCAGGCCTCGCTGGAGGAGGCCTTCATGCAGATGACGGCCGACTCGGTGGAGTACCACGCGGGCGACGGACCGGGCCTGGACGCGGCCGGCGCGCCCACCGAGTGGGGCGCCGGCTGGAAGGCGGACGGCACCCCGCAGAACACCACGGCACGGCAGGAGGAGAACTGAGATGGCGTCCTTCCCGGCGGTCCTGCGCTCCGAGTGGACGAAGATCCGCAGCGTCCGCTCGACGGTCTGGACGCTCGCGCTGACCTTCGTCGTCACGGTCGGCATCGGCGCGCTGCTGTCCCTGCTCACCAACAACAACTTCACCGAGTTCCGCCGCGGCGACCAGTCCCCGTTCGACGCCACCGGGACGTCCTTCTCCGGCATCATGCTCGGCGAGCTGGCGATCATCGTCTTCGGGGTGCTGGCGATCGGCAACGAGTACAGCAGCGGCATGGTCCGGGTCACCCTGGCCGCCGTCCCGCAGCGCGGCACCCTGCTCACCGGCAAGGCGGTGGTGCTCGGCGCGCTGGCCCTCGCGGTCTCGCTGGTGACGGCCTTCGCCACCTTCTTCGCCGGCCAGGCGCTGCTCGGCGCGCACTCCACCACGATCGGCGAACCGAACGTGCTGCGGGCGGTGTTCGGGGCGGCGCTGTACCTGACGCTGCTCTGCCTGTTCTCGGCGGGCGTCACCACGATGCTGCACAACCAGACGCTCGCGCTCGGCGTGCTGGTGCCGTTCTTCTTCCTGCTCTCGCCGATCCTCTCGGCGGTGCCGAAGGTCAAGACCCTGGCCCACTACTTCCCCGACTACGCGGGCTCCCGGATGCTGCTGGTCTACGAGCAGCACGGCCAGCCGTACGGGCCGTGGACCGGCTTCCTGATCTGCCTGGCCTGGACGGCGGCCGCGCTGGTCGGCGGCGCGCTGGTGCTCAAGAAGCGCGACGCGTAGCCGTCCCGGCGGCCCGGCCGTCAGTACCGCGGAGCGCCGCGGCCCCGCAGCAGGTTGGAGGCCCGGCGCTCCCGCGCTCCCCAGCAGGCGCGGTGCCAGTGCCGCCGGTCGTCCACGCCCGCGCCGTGCATCGGCCAGGCCACCACGTGGCCCGTCCCCGGCGGGATCTCCTGGTCGCAGCCCGGGCAGCGGTAGAACCGTCCGGCCGTCCCGGCGACCGTCTGGACCACCCAGTCGTCGCCCTGGTAGCTCTCGGTGCGGCGCAGCGAACCGCCGAGCGGGGCGGCCGGTTCTGCGCTCTCGTGGGGGGCGGCGCTCTTGATCCGGTTGCGGCGCGGCGACACGGCGGACTCCCTCTCCTGCTGGCCTCTGGGTCGTTCCAGCCTACGGCCGCCCGGGGCCCCGTACGGCCACTACCACGGCTCCGTCCGGCACTTCGGCGTTTTTGCCGAGATCCACCCGATCATCGGGGAAATTCGGGGTTCGGCGTGCCATTGGCACATGACATCCGATACCCACAGGGGGAGAAGGCGGGGCCCGCAGACCCTGCGCGCACCCGAGGAGGCCCCACGATGAGCAAGACCAGCGCCCGAGCCGAGAGCGGCCGGCCCGTCGGGGTCCGGTCACCCGCCCCCGGCCCGACGCTGACCTCCGTCCCCCCGGTGACGGCCGTCGCGGGCGAGCCGCTGCCGGCCACCCAGTGGGCCGGCGCGCTGCCGCCGGCCACCGGTCCGGTGCGGGTCGGCCTGTTCCTGCTGTCCGCGCAGTTCCCCGGGCAGAGCCACGGCGAGGCGCTGGAGCGCACCGTCCACTCCGCCGTCGAGGCCGAACGCGCGGGCCTGGACAGCGTCTGGCTGGCCGAGCACCACTTCGTGCCGTACGGGGTGTGCCCGGACGCCGCCACGCTGGCCGGGCTGCTGCTCGGCCGCACCCGCCGGATCGGCGTCGGCACGGCGGTCAGCGTGCTCTCCACCCGCCACCCGGTGGGGCTCGGCGAGCAGGCCGCGCTGCTGCACCTCACCTCCGGCGGACGGTTCACGCTCGGGGTGGGCCGCGGCGGCCCGTGGATCGACCTGGACGTGTTCGGCGGCGGCGTGGACGCCTTCGAGAACGGCTTCCCGGAGCGGCTGGACCTGCTGCTGCGATGGCTGCGCGGCTCCCGGGTGGGCGCGGACGGCCCGCAGTTCGCCTTCCCCGAGGTCGCGGTGGTGCCGCGGGCCACCGAGCCGGTGCGGCGGCCCGGCCTGAGCAGCTGGCTCGGCCTGGGCCAGCGGTCCGGCCCGGTGCGCTTCCCGCGCCAGCGCCGGGACGACGGGGGCCTCGGCGAGGAGCTCACCGCCTCCGGGCGGCCGGTGTCAGGACCGCCCGTGGTGGTCGCCTGCACCTCGCCGGGCGGGGTGCGGATGGCCGCCGAGCGCGGCCTGCCGATGCTGCTCGGCATGCACTCCGGGGACGACGACAAGCTGCGGATGCTGGAGCTGTACCGGTCCGCCTGGCTGGCCGCCGGGCGGTCCGAGGAGCAGCTGCGCCGGATCGGCCGCCGGCACGTCGCGGCCGGGGTGGCCCAGGTCGACGACCGCGCCGCGGCGGCCCGGTCCACGCTGCTGAACGCGATGCCCGGCTGGTTCGAGTACGGGCTCGGCGCCCACCGCACCGTGGACGGCCGCGAGCGCAGGATGCGCGACCCGCGCCAGTACACCGAGCTGCTCTGCGACCTGCACGCGGTGGGCACCCCGCGGCAGTGCGCCGACCGGCTGCTGGCCACCGCCGAACGCACCGGCATCCGGCGCTTCGCCCTGCTCGCCGAGGGCAGCGGCGACGAGGAGGCGACCCTGCACAACATCGCCCGGCTCGGCTCCGAGGTGCTGCCGCAACTGGGCTGAGCCCCGTACGGGTCACGGGCCCGGGCCGCCGCCCCTCCCCCCGCACCGGGGAACGGGGCGGCCGGCGCTGCGGCACCGCGGGAAGGCGATCAGCAGTCCCGCAGCTCCTCGGACTGGTTGAGCAGCTGCTCCCGGACCGAGGTGAAGCGGTCGTACCGCGCCGCGTTGGCCTCCGACGGCAGGAACACCGCGACCCGGTGACAGTTCTGGAACGCCAGCCGGACCCCGAAGTGGCGCTGCAGGGCGCCCCGGATGGCGTCGCTGGCAAGGGCGCGCAGCAGCTGGCCACGGGCCTGCTCGCTGGGCGGTGGCACCTGGTTGTCGGCGAAGTCGGTGCCGTCGACCTTCGCCTGGGCGACCAGCGAGCTGATCAGGTCCCAGGCGTACGGCAGCGAGACGCGGACGCAGTCGACGAATTCCCGCTCGTCGACCTCGCCCCGCTCGGCCTTCTCCAGCAGGGCCGGTGAGACGTCGAGCGACATGGATTCTCCTCTCGCGGTCCACCCGCGCGGCGCCCGGGTGGTCGTGCGTAGGTCAAGCTCACAGTGAGGGTGGTGGTTTCGCATGGGGCGTCCGGAACACCGAGGGACAGGGGTTTCCGGCGCCTTCGCGACGGCGGCGGCGCCACGGGACGTGACGTCCCGGACACCGAACGCGCTCACAACAGCGTGGCAGTCAACGGAGCGGCGGGCCCGTCATTCCTGTGGATTGCTTCGGAAACACAGTGCGGTGCACCAGATTGGCCGGATCCCGTCGGATCGTTCATCTGAAGTCTCCATCCCCGTTGACAGCGATCCCGCGAGCGTGTCGTCACACACCGTAGCGACCCGAGGGTGGGGGCGCCAGGCCTCGACGGGCGGTAGCCGGACCGCAGGACCTCAATGTTGGCCGGGTTCGCGCTTTCTTCACCCAGCCGTCGCGGAATCGCATCAACTGGCCCCGGTGGGCTAGCGTGGTCGACCGTGCGTCTCGTAATTGCCCGCTGCTCAGTCGACTATGCCGGTCGGCTCTCCGCCCATCTGCCCTCCGCCACCAGGCTGATCCTGGTCAAGGCCGACGGCAGCGTCAGCATCCACGCCGACGACCGCGCCTACAAGCCGCTCAACTGGATGTCCCCGCCGTGCGTCCTCAAGGAGGCCGACGGGGTCTGGACGGTGGAGAACAAGGCCGGCGAGAAGCTCATCATCACGCTGGAGGAGGTGCTGCACGACTCGTCCCACGAGCTCGGGGTCGACCCGGGCCTGATCAAGGACGGCGTGGAGGCACACCTCCAGGAGCTGCTCGCGGACCGGATGGAGGTGCTCGGTGCCGGCTGGTCGCTGATCCGCCGCGAGTACCCCACGGCGATCGGCCCGGTCGACATCCTCTGCCGCGACGCCGACGGCTCCACGGTGGCCGTCGAGATCAAGCGCCGCGGCGAGATCGACGGCGTCGAACAGCTCACCCGCTACCTCGAACTCCTCAACCGGGACCCGCTGCTGGCCCCGGTCAAGGGCGTCTTCGCCGCGCAGGAGATCAAGCCGCAGGCCCGCGTGCTGGCCACCGACCGCGGCATCGGCTGCGTGGTGCTGGACTACGACGAGCTGCGCGGCATCGACGACGACAAGCTCAAGCTGTTCTGACCGCTCACGGCGGGCTCGCGCTCGCCGTCCCGCTCGGGGTCGTCGGCGACCCGGACGTGGCCGACGGCGAGCTCGTGGTGGACGCCGGGGCCGACGCGCTGTGGCCCGTCGTCGGCGGCTGCGAGGGCTGCCCCGTCTGCTGGGGCGGCGGCGACTGACCCGGCGGCTGGACCGGCGGCTGCGACTGGCCCGGTGCGGGCGGCTGCGACTGCTGCGGGGCCTGCGACTCGCCCGCCCCCGGCGAGGAGCTCGGCCGCCTGGTCGGCGAGGCGCTCGACGCGTGCGAGGCGCTGCCGCTCGTGGACGGCTGCGGGCCGCTCCCCTGCCCCGCCGGGCTGCCCGGCCCGGCACCGGCCGTCCCCGCCCCGGTGCTGCCGGAGGGCTGCGGGAACGGCGCCTCCTGGGTGTCGCCGCCGCCGTCCATCCGGCCGCTGTACGGGTCCTTCCCCTTGACCTCGTCCGGCCCGCTGAAGCTCATCGCCACCGCCGTGCCGAGCACCCCCAGGGTCAGCACCGCCGTGGAGACCACGGCCGCCCGCCGCCGCCTGCTGGACTTCAGGCGGGCCGGCACCCGGGCCGCGATCTTGCGGATCACCGGGGCGCGGCCGGGCCCCGCCACGGCGGGCGCGGCGGCCGGCAGCTGCCGGCCCTCGGCGCGCAGCAGGTCGAGCATCCGGCCGACGGCGGCCACCCCGCGCTGGTCGCCCGCGGCGGCCCGCAGGGTGAGCGCGGTCTCCAGTTCGGCGATGGCCCGGGAGGGCTGCTGGAGGCAGATCGCGTGCACGCCCGCCTCGTGGTGGAACCAGGCCTGGTCGACCGCCGAACCGGTCTGGCGGGCCGCCTCCAGGCCGAGCTGGAGCACCCGCTCCCAGGCGCCCCAGCGCAGCGACAGCGCCAGCGCGGGCGCCGCCGCACGGGCGAGCCGGACCACCGCGTCGTGCCGCCCGGCGGTGCGGTCGGCGAGCAGCACCCCGATCATCACCTCGGCCTCGGCGGCGATCTGTTCCAGCGTCACCGAGCTGTGCCCGACCCACCAGGCGAAGTGCTGGGCGGCGCCGTCGACGCAGCCGCGGGCCGGCCAGTGCGGGGCGAGCAGGTCCTGCGCGCCGGCCGTCAGCCGGTGGTGCCCGCCGATGGACACCGCCAGTCCGGCGTCGGCGAGTTCGGCGAGCGCGGCCTCGCCCTGCCCGACGTCGATCAGCGCCGGCAGGTGCGGCGCGGTGGGGCACTCGCCGCCGAGCGCGACGGCGAGCCGCAGCACGGCCTGCGCGGGCTCGCTCAGCCCCTCGGCGAGCCGGACCGCGGGCGAGGCGGTCTCCGCCACCGAGGGCAGCGGGACGGTGCGGCGCAGCGCGTCCTCCCGGATCGCCGGGTCCGGGTCGTGGACGGGCCCGTCGACGGCCCCGAAGACGTCCATCCGGTCGTCCTCGGCGGCGACCAGCGCGTCCACCGCGACGTCCCGCTGGCGCAGCAGGGCGGCGGCCTGGACGAAGCGCAGCGGCAGGCCCTCGGACTCGAACCAGAGGTCCACCGCCCAGGCCTTCTCGTCGACGTCCAGCGGCCGCCCGGCCAGCCGGGCGGTGAGGGCGAGGCAGGCGGAGCGGGAGAGCCCGGCCACCAGGTGGTCCTGGAGCCGGGAGCCGGCCGGCAGCGGCGGGCCGTCCGGGGCGGCGGAGATCAGGAAGGCGCAGCCGGGGGCGGCGGCGAGCAGCTGCTCCAGCTCGGCGCCCGCGGGTTCGGCGGAGTCGATCACCACGATCGCGCCGACCTCGGCGAGGTGGGCGGCCAGCTGCCCGGGGTCGGGGCGGTAGCCGGGGGCGTGGTGGGTGGCCGCGAAGAGGTCCTGGAGCAGGTCGGGAAGGGTCCGGCGGTGGCCGCAGAGCTGCACCACTCCACCGGGGGCGAGGTCGGCGGCGGCCTCGGCGACGGCCGACAGCAGCGCGCTGCGGCCCGAGCCGGCCTGGCCGACCAGGCGTATCGAGCGGCCCTCGGAGAGCAGGCCGAGCAGTTCGACGACGTCGACCTCGCGGTCCAGCATCGGCAGGTCGGCGGGCCCGGCGCCGAGCGCGAGCGGGCCGACCGCGCGGCCGACGCCGCCGACCGGACCGCGGGCGGGCTCGCTGCGTCCGGTCCGGCGCGGACGCGGACGCCACTCCTCGGGACAGGTCCTGGCCTCGGAGCCGTCCGGTGCGCCGACGCCCACCAGCAGGCCGCCGGAGACCAGTTCACCGCCACGGGTGCGGACGGCCTCCTGCCGGAACTCACCGGATGGCTGTGACACGTTCTGCTCCGCATCGTGCTCGGCCGTCGGCGCCCCGCGCCGCCCGGCTGACGTCCCGCTCGCGGCCGCGGCCGGGCTGGAGGCAGCCCCGGCGGCCGTCTTCTGACGGGCAGACTCTTGCACATCCGGCCCCGACCGTGCAGAGCGGTCCGTGGCTGACGACCGGTCGGCGGCGCTGACCAGGGGCGTTGCGCGGGCGGGGTCGGACGTACGCGGGCGTGCGGTCCGGCGCGCGGGGCAACCGTGTCTAGGGCGTGTCTTCAAACTCCCGTCGTCCGCCCGGAGGGTGGGCGGGGCGGCGTTGGGGTGCGTGCATCGCAAGGCGGAGGAGGGAGCCACTGCGGAGCATTGGCGACCGACGACAACGCGGCGAGGTGCGTGCACCGGCGTCGGCCCGCAGACGCGAGTTTAAAGACACGCCCTAGAGCGCGACCCCGTGCGCCTCGGCGACGCCCGCGGCGCCGTCGACGGCCAGGATGCGGTGCAGCTTGGTGGCCACCAGCAGCCGCTGGAGCTGGGCCGGGACGGAGCGCAGCACCAGGCGGCGGCCGATCCGGCCGGCCCGCCGGTGGGTGCCCATGATCACGCCGAGCCCGGTGGCGTCCCAGAACTCCAGCCGGGCGAGGTCGAGCACGAGGTCGCCGAGGCCGCCGTCCACGGCCTGGTGCAACCGGACCCGCGCGTCGGCGGCGGTGCGCACGTCGAGGCGGCCTTCGATGGCCAGCGCCGTGTGGTCGCCGGTGATGCGCATGCTCTCCTCCTTCGCCTGGACGGCCTGGTGCGGGGCGGGTCCGCCCCGGCCGTGCCGGGTACGGGGGGCGGGGGGGGTCGTCCGGGCGGGCCGCAGCCCCTCACCCGGCCCCGGGCGGAATGCCGGGTTCCCTCATCTGACGGTGAACCGGCTCCGCAGGTTGCTGGTTCCGGCCAGATCTGAAGCAACTTCACCCGTCCGAGGGAATATACGCAGGTCGGCCCCACACCTACGCTCGATTACCGCCCAAATCACCCGTCTGCGGCACGCTGCGTGAGGAAACTCACCCGGCCCGGCGGAGCGGGCCGTACGATGCTCCGATCGCACGGCCCGCCGGTCGTTCAGCCCCGCCGGCTCACTTGCCCTCGTACGGGTAGAAGCCGCGGCCGCTCTTGCGTCCCAGGTCACCGGCGGTGACCATGCGGGCCATGATCTCCGGCGCGGCGAACTTCTCGTCCTGGGTCTCGTCGTAGATGTTGCGGGCGGCGTGCAGCAGGATGTCCACGCCGGTCAGGTCGGCGGTCTGGAGCGGGCCCATCGCGTGGCCGAAACCGAGCCGGCAGGCGGTGTCGATGTCCTCGGCGGTGGCCACGCCCGACTCGTACAGGCTGGCGGCCTCGACGACCAGCGCGGTGATCAGGCGGGTGGTCACGAAGCCGGCCACGTCGCGGTTGACCACCACGACCTCCTTGCCGACGCCCTCGGCGTAGGCGCGGGCGGTGGCCAGCGTCTCGTCGCTGGTCTTGTAGCCGCGGACCAGCTCGACCAGCTTCATCATCGGGACCGGCGAGAAGAAGTGGACGCCGACGACCGACTCCGGGCGCTCCGTGGCGGCGGCGATCCGGGTGATCGGGATGGCGGAGGTGTTGGAGGCCAGCACGGCGCCGTCCTTGGCGAGCTTGTCGAGCTCGCGGAAGACGCCCTCCTTGACCTCCAGCTTCTCGAACACGGCCTCGACCACGATGTCGGCCTCGGCGACGGCGCCCAGGTCGGTGGTGGTGGTGATCCGGCCTAGCGCGGCCTCGGCGTCCTCGGCGCTCAGCCTGCCCTTGGCGACGAACTTCCCGTACGAGGCGCGGATGCCCGCCAGGCCCCGCTGGAGCGCCTCCTCGGTGACGTCCCGCAGCACCACCGGGTGGCCGGCCTGCGCGGACACCTGGGCGATGCCGGCGCCCATCAGGCCGGCACCGATCACGGCGATCTGCTTGCTGGACGCATTGCTCATGGCTGGGTCTCCCGATGCCGTCGCCGCCCTGCGGGCGGGCCCTGAAGGCGGCTCAGGACAGGGGTCACCCGCCGTAGGAGCCGCATCGCTCTGGCCGGACTCTAATGCCCAAATCCCCCGTGCAATAGCAATCGGGAGTGTGATCTGCAACCGACCTGGTCGGTCGCCCAAGAAGGCGACCGGAGGGCGACAAGAGGGTGATCAGATGGTCAGCCCGAGGTCCTGGGCCAGGATCGCCGCCTGCACCCGGCTGCGCAGCCGCAGCTTCGCCAGGATGCGGCTGACGTGCGTCTTGGTGGTCGCCTCCGCCATCTCCAGCCGGGCCGCGATCTCCCCGTTGGACATCCCGGAGCCGATGCAGGCCAGCACCTCCCGCTCGCGGCCGGTCAGCGCCCCCACCGCCGCCCGGGCCTCCGGTCCGACCGCCCGCTCGGGGCGGGCGAAGGCCCCGATCAGACGCTTGGTCACCGAGGGCGCCAGCATGCCGTCCCCGCGCGCCACCGTACGGATGCCCTCGACCAGGGTGTCCGCCTCCAGGTCCTTGAGCAGGAAGCCGGACGCCCCGGCCCGCAGCGCGCCGTAGACGTACTCGTCCAGGTCGAAGGTGGTCAGCACGAGCACCTGCCCGGCCCCGGCGGCGACCACCTCGCGGGTCGCCGAGACGCCGTCCAGCCGGGGCATCTGCACGTCCATCAGCACCACGTCCGGCCGCAGCTCCAGCGCCAGCCGGACGGCCTCCTCGCCGTCGGCGGCCTGCCCGACCACCTCGAACCCCGGCTCGGCGCGCAGGATCATCACCAGCGCCGCCCGCACCGCCGCCTGGTCCTCGGCCACCAGTACCCGGATCGTCATGCCCGCCCCTCGTTCCCCTGGGCGCGCGGCAGCACCGCGCGCACCCTCCAGTACCCGTCCCGCGGCCCGGCCTCGAAGCTGCCGCCGAGCAGCCCGGCCCGTTCCGCCATGCCCACCAGCCCCGCCCGGGCGCCGGGCAGCCCGCGGCCCGGCCCGCCCCGGTACGGGCTGTCCACGGCGATCCGCAGCTCCTCGGGCGCGAACTCCAGCCGCAGGCTCACCAGTCCGGGCCCGGCGTGCTTGAGCGCGTTGGTCAGCGACTCCTGGACGATCCGGTACGCGGCCAGCCCGACCGGCACCGGCAGGTCGCCGCGCTCGCCGGACTCGGACAGCTCGAAGTCCAGCCCGACGTCCTGGCCGGCCGCCCGGGCCTTGGCCAGCAGGGCGTCCACCGCGGCCAGGTCGGGCGCCGCGTAGGACTCGTCCACCTCTCCCCCGCCGCTGTCCCGGAGCAGCCCGATCATGCGTCGCATTTCGGCCAATCCCTGGACGCTGTTCTCCCGGATCACCGCCAGCACCTCCACCAGCGGATCGTCCTCGGGCAGGCTCCGGCGCCGGGCCACCGACTGGGCGCCGGTGGCGTGGATCGCGATCGCCGACAGGTGGTTGGCCACCACGTCGTGCAACTCCCGTGCCATCCGGGCCCGTTCGGCGCCGATCGCCTCGCGCCGGTCCATCTCCGAGAGCAGCGCGGTCTGTTCCGCCCGCAGCCGCTCGGTCTCCGCCTCCTCCCGGTGCTTGCGCACCACGTCCCCGGTCCACACCGGGGCCAGGAAGACCAGCGAACTGACCACCACCACCAGCAGCGCCCCGGGCGTCCCGCCGTAGATCGCCGCGAGGGTGGAGAGCGCCAGCACGGTGGCCCCGCCGCTCAGGTGCAGCACCCGGGACATCCGCGGGGTCCCGTAGATCACCGCCGCGTACAGCAGGTCGGTGTACATGATCAGCGTCGCCAGCAGGCTGCCGGCGAACAGGCTGCCCGCGAAGGCCAGCCCGCCCAGCGACACCGCGAGCACCGGCCTGGTCCGGCGCACCAGCTCCAGCCCCGCCAGCACCACCAGCGGCAGCACCACCGCCCACAGCGGCACCCGGTCGGCCCGGTCGTACACCTTGAAGACGATCAGCACCGAACCGCCGAGCAGCCCGCAGAGGGCGATCAGCTGGTCCTGCCGGCGCGGGGAGAGGGCGGGGAACGGGAGGGGCACGTTCCCATCTCACCACCCCCGGCGGCCGGCCCGGCTCCGGTCCACGGAGGAGCCCGCTACATCGAAAGGTGCAGGCCGCTACGGCACCGCGCGACGACGACAGCGGCACGCCCGCGCACCAGGCTGGAAGCACCGCCGAAACACCCGGGAGCAGAACGTGATCGTCACCCTCATCGTCGCGGCCGAGATCTCCTTCTGGATCCTGCTCGGCCTCGGCCTCGCCACCCGCTACCTGCTCCGGTGGCGCCGCACCAGCACCGCGCTGCTGGTCGGCCTGCCACTGGTCGACCTCACCCTCTACGCCCTCACCGTCCTCGACCTGCGCGGCGGCTCCACCGCGAGCTGGACGCACGCCCTGGCCGCGAGCTACGCGGGCTTCTCGATCGGCTACGGCCCCTCGCTGGTCCGCTGGGCCGACCGGCACTTCCTGCACCGCTTCGCCGGCGGCCCCAAGCCGCTGCCCTCGCCCAAGTACGGGCCCGAGCGGACCAGGTACGAGTGGCAGATCGCCGGCCGGACCGTCGTGTCCGCCGCCGTCACGCTGAGCCTGATCACCCTGCTCGTCCCGCTCTCCGCGGGCTCCGCCCACTTCGGCACCTTCCTCCAGTGGTACCTCAAGCTGGGCATCGCCGCCGTGGTCAACGTGATCGTGGCCGGCTGCTACTCGCTCTGGCCCAAGCAGCCGCCGGCCGGCGTGCTGGTCGAGGACGGCCGGGTGGTCACCGAGAAGACCCTCGCCGGGACCACCCCCGGCGGCACGCCCGCCGACCGGCCCTGAACCGTCGAGGGCCCGTCCCCGGACCCCCACGGGGGAGGAGTCCGGGGACGGGCCCTCGTCGCGTTCTAGCGGTTCTCGCCCGGGACCCAGAGCACGTCGCCGCGCTCCTTGTTGGCCACCCGGGCCAGGATGAACAGCAGGTCGGACAGCCGGTTGAGGTACTTCGCGGTCAGCGGGTTGACGCTGTCGCCGTGCTCCGCGATCGCCGACCAGGTGGAGCGCTCGGCCCGCCGGACCACCGTGCAGGCCAGGTGCAGGTGGGCCGCCCCGGCCGTACCGCCGGGCAGGATGAAGCTGCGCAGCTTCTCCACCCGCGCCAGGTAGTCGTCGCAGTCCGCCTCCAGCCGGTCGATGTAGGACTGCAGCACCCGCAGCGGCGGGTACTTCGGGTCCTCCACCACCGGGGTGGACAGGTCGGCGCCGACGTCGAACAGGTCGTTCTGGACCCGGACGAGCACCGCCGTCATGTCCTCGGGCAGCTCCCCCACGGCGAGGGCCACCCCGATCGCCGCGTTCGCCTCGTTGGCGTCCGCGTACGCGATCAGTCTCGGATCGGTCTTGCTGGTCCGGCTCATGTCGCCGAGCGCGGTGGTGCCGTCATCGCCGGTACGGGTGTAGATGCGCGTCAGATTGACCATGCGGCCAGCGTAGCCGCCGGGTTAGGCGGCGTTAACCCCGCCTGGAGCGGCCGCTACGCGACATTCACCCTCTGCCCCGGCGGGGCCGCCTCCAGCCAGGCCAGGAAGCCGGTCAGCGCGTCCTCGCTCATCGCCAGTTCCAGCGGCGCCCCGTTGTGCAGACAGCGCAGCACCACCGAGCCGGACAGCAGCGCCAGCTCCTCCTGGCCCTCCGGGTAGCGCCGGCCGAGCACCTCGATCTCCCGGCGCGGAAGCATCTTGCGCGGGCGCGGGGCGTACGAGAAGACCCGGAACCACTCGATCGAGTCACCGCTGTAGCGGCCGATACCAAAAACCCACCCCTTGCCGTCGGTCGGGGGGACCGGGGCTGAGGTGGGTTTGCCGTTCTCGTCGAGGTCGGGCTGCGTCGAGGCGTCGGCGGGCATTTTGAGCCGGTAACTGCAGTCGAAGGTGCCGCCGACCCGCTGGATCAGGCGGCGTCGGACGGCGAAGGCCATCAGCCCGATCACTCCCAGGGCCACGACCGCCGCACACACCACAAGCGCGAGGACCATGCTCACCTACCTCCTCGCTACCCGCGTTCCCCGTAACGGTCGTATCAAGCGACCGCGCTGACCTACCAACTACGACGACAGTCCCGGGGTCACGCTCGCGCGTCCCCGGGACCGTCGGTCGACCCCGCTAAACCGGGGTCCGGCGCACTCAGGCGTGGGCCTTGAGGCCGCGCGCCGCGAACAGACGGACCTCGGCGCGCCGCTCGGCGTGCTCGTCCAGGCCCGACTTGGCCTTCTCCAGTGCGCGCTCGGCACGCGCGACGTCGATCTCGTCCGCCAGCTCGGCGATCTCCGCGAGCAGAGACAGCTTGTTGTCGGCGAAGGAGATGAAGCCGCCGTGCACCGCGGCGATCACGGTGCCGCCGTCCACCGTGCGGATGGTGACGGGACCGGTCTCCAGCACGCTCAGCACCGGGGTGTGGCCCGGCATGATGCCGGTGTCACCGGAGGCCGTACGGGCGACGACGATGGTGGCCGCACCGGACCACACCTTGCGGTCGGCTGCGACCAGCTCGACGTGCAGCTCAGCCAACGTGGGCTCCTAGGCTCATGCAACGCCCGATTACTCGGGAGTTTCGGTAAGAATAACGGCCCCGCGCCTCCGGCATGAAACCGGCGGCACGGATTTGACCGGAATCACAGCCGATGCGACGCGAGGGGTGGGTCCCAGGGCTGGGGCCCACCCCTCACGGTCACGCTCAGCTGCTACCGGCCGCGATTACTTCTTCGCCAGCTCGGCGGCGTTCTTCTCGAGGTCCTCGATGCCACCGCACATGAAGAAGGCCTGCTCCGGGACGGAGTCGTACTTGCCGTCCGCGATCGCGTTGAAGGCCTCGATGGTCTCCGACAGCGGCACGGTCGAACCCTCGACACCGGTGAACTGCTTCGCCACGTAGGTGTTCTGCGAGAGGAAGCGCTCGATGCGACGGGCACGGTGCACCGTGATCTTGTCCTCTTCGGACAGCTCGTCGATACCGAGGATCGCGATGATGTCCTGGAGGTCCTTGTACTTCTGCAGGATCCCCTTGATACGGATGGCCGTGTCGTAGTGGGTCTGCGCGATGTACCGCGGGTCGAGGATGCGGGACGTGGAGTCCAGCGGGTCGACGGCCGGGTAGATGCCCTTCTCCGAGATCGGGCGCGACAGAACGGTCGTCGCGTCCAGGTGGGCGAAGGTGGTGGCCGGCGCCGGGTCGGTCAGGTCGTCCGCGGGGACGTAGATCGCCTGCATCGAGGTGATCGAGTGACCGCGGGTCGAGGTGATGCGCTCCTGGAGGAGGCCCATCTCGTCGGCCAGGTTCGGCTGGTAGCCCACCGCGGAGGGCATGCGGCCGAGCAGGGTCGACACCTCGGAACCGGCCTGGGTGAACCGGAAGATGTTGTCGATGAAGAGGAGCACGTCCTGCTTCTCGACGTCACGGAAGTACTCCGCCATGGTCAGCGCGGACAGCGCGACCCGCAGACGGGTGCCCGGCGGCTCGTCCATCTGGCCGAAGACCAGCGCGGTCTTGTCCAGAACGCCCGAGTCGACCATCTCGTCGATGAGGTCGTTGCCCTCACGGGTGCGCTCGCCGACACCGGCGAACACCGACACACCACCGAAGTTCTCGGCGACGCGGTAGATCATCTCCTGGATCAGAACGGTCTTGCCGACACCGGCACCACCGAACAGACCGATCTTGCCACCCGTGACGTACGGGGTGAGCAGGTCGATGACCTTGATACCGGTCTCGAACATCTCGGTCTTGGACTCGAGGTCCTTGAACTCGGGAGCCTTGCGGTGGATCGGCCAGCGGACCTCGACCTGCTTGTCGAACTCCGCCTTGTCGACGTTCAGCACGTCACCGAGGGCGTTGAACACCTTGCCCTTGGTGATCTGGCCGACCGGGACGGAGATCGCCGCACCGGTGTCGGAGACCTGCGAACCGCGGACCAGGCCGTCGGTCGGCTGCATCGAGATGCCGCGGACCATGCCGTCGCCGAGGTGCTGGGCGACCTCGAGGGTCAGGATCTTCTTGCCCGTGCCGTCGGGGTTGTCCACCTCGACGTGCAGGGCGTTGTACATGTCCGGAATCGCGTCGACGGGGAACTCCACGTCGACGACCGGGCCGATGACCCGCGCGACGCGGCCCGTCGCCGTGGTCGGCTCAACAGTGGTGGTCATACTCATTCGCTCCCGCGGCTAGCGTCGGCGAGGGCGTTGGCGCCGCCGACGATCTCGCTGATTTCCTGGGTGATCTCGGCCTGACGGGCCGAGTTGGCAAGCCGCGTGAGCGACTTGATGAGCTCGCCGGCGTTGTCCGTCGCGCTCTTCATCGCGCGGCGGCGGGCGGCGTGCTCGGAAGCGGCCGACTGCAGCAGCGCGTTGTAGATCCGGCTCTCGACGTACCGCGGCAGGAGCGCGTCCAGGACGCCCTCCGCCGACGGCTCGAAGTCGTACAGCGGGAAGATCTCCGACTTGGCCGGCGACTGGTCGCTGAGCTGGACCTCGTCCAGCTTCAGCGGCAGCAGCCGCGCCTCGACCGCGTTCTGCGTCAGCATCGACACGAACTCGGTGGAGACCAGGTGCAGCTCGTCCACGCCGCCGGTCTCGGCCGTGAAGGCCTCGATCAGGTCGGCCGCCACGGTCTTCGCGTCACCGTAGGTCGGCTTGTCCGAGAACCCCGTCCACGAGTCCGCGACCGTCAGGCCGCGGAACGTGTAGTACGAGACGCCCTTGCGGCCGATGATGTACGTCACCACGTCCTTGCCCTCGGACCGCAGGCGCTCGCTGAGCACCTGGGCGGCCTTGATGGCGTTGGTCGAGTAGCCGCCCGCCAGGCCGCGGTCCGCCGTGATCAGCAGGACCGCGGCGCGCTTGGCGGCCGGGTTCTCGGTGGTGAGCGGGTGCTTGGCGTTGGACCGGGTGGCCACCGCCGTCACCGCCCGGGTGAGCTCATCGGCGTACGGAGTGGAGGCGGCCACCGCGCGCTGCGCCTTGACGATGCGCGACGCGGAGATCATCTCCATCGCCTTGGTGATCTTCTTCGTCGCGGTGACAGAGCGGATCCGGCGCTTGTAGACCCGAAGCTGTGCTCCCATGGGTCGTTACGTCCTTTCCCTCGCTACCGGACTCAGGCCTGCTCGGAGAGCAGCTTGCCGTCAGCGGTCTGGTACCCCTGCTTGAAGGCCTCGACGGCGCTGGTCAGCGCGTCGACGGTGCCGTCGGCCAGCAGGCCGGTCTCCACGATGCCGGCCAGCAGGTCCTTGTGCTGGAGGCGGACGTGGTCCAGGAACTCGCGCTCGAAGCGGCGGATCTCGGCGACCGGGACGTCGTCCAGCTTGCCGGTGGTGCCGGCCCAGATGGAGACGACCTGCTCCTCGACCGGGAACGGCTGGTACTGGCCCTGCTTCAGCAGCTCGACCATGCGCGCACCGCGCTCCAGCTGGGCCTTGGAGGCCGCGTCCAGGTCGGAACCGAAGGCGGCGAAGGCCTCCAGCTCACGGTACTGGGCGAGGTCCAGACGCAGGCGGCCGGCGACCGAGCGCATGGCCTTGATCTGGGCGGAGCCACCGACGCGGGAGACCGAGATACCGACGTTCACGGCCGGGCGGATGCCGGCGTTGAACAGGTCGGACTCCAGGAAGCACTGGCCGTCGGTGATGGAGA
The DNA here is from genome assembly GCF_042885595.1 of Kitasatospora sp. NPDC058046. Taxonomy (NCBI): domain Bacteria; kingdom Bacillati; phylum Actinomycetota; class Actinomycetes; order Kitasatosporales; family Streptomycetaceae; genus Kitasatospora; species Kitasatospora sp. NPDC058046. The sequence continues at coordinate 643,947 of NZ_JBHVRS010000002.1, read as the reverse complement.
TGACGTTGGTCGGGATGTACGCCGAGACGTCGTTGGCCTTGGTCTCGATGATCGGCAGACCGGTCATCGAGCCGCCGCCCAGGGCGTCGTTCAGCTTCGCGCAGCGCTCCAGCAGGCGGGAGTGCAGGTAGAAGACGTCACCCGGGTAGGCCTCGCGGCCCGGCGGGCGGCGCAGCAGCAGGGAGACGGAACGGTAGGCCTCGGCCTGCTTCGACAGGTCGTCGAAGATGATCAGGACGTGCTTGCCGTCGTACATCCACTCCTGGCCGATGGCCGAACCGGTGTACGGGGCGAGGTACTTGAAGCCGGCCGGGTCGGAGGCGGGAGCGGCCACGATGGTGGTGTACTCCAGCGCGCCGGCCTCCTCCAGGGCGCCGCGGACGGACGCGATGGTGGAGCCCTTCTGGCCCACGGCGACGTAGATGCAGCGGACCTGCTTCTCCGGGTCGCCCGAGCGCCAGTTGTCACGCTGGTTGATGATCGTGTCGACGGCCACCGCGGTCTTGCCGGTCTGGCGGTCGCCGATGATCAGCTGGCGCTGGCCGCGGCCGATCGGGGTCATCGCGTCGATGGCCTTGATACCGGTCTGCAGCGGCTGCTTGACCGACTTGCGGGCCATGACGCCGGGGGCCTGCAGCTCCAGGGCACGGCGACCGGTGGCGGCGATGTCGCCCAGGCCGTCGATCGGGTTGCCCAGCGGGTCCACGACGCGGCCGAGGTAGCCGTCGCCGACCGGAACCGAGAGGACCTCGCCGGTGCGGCGCACGGTCTGGCCCTCTTCGATGCCGCCGAACTCACCGAGGACGACGACACCGATCTCGCGGGTGTCGAGGTTCAGCGCGAGGCCGAGCGTGCCGTCCTCGAACTTCAGCAGCTCGTTCGCCATGACCGAGGGCAGGCCCTCGACATGCGCGATGCCGTCCGCCGCGTCAGTGACCTTGCCGACCTCTTCCACAGAAGCGGCGTCCGGCTGGTACGACTGGACAAAGTCGGCCAGCGCGTCCCGGATCTCCTCCGGACGGATCGTAAGCTCCGCCATCAGGCTTCCCTGCTCTCCTAGTTTGCGATCCTCGGCCCGCCATTGAGGGCCGCAAGTATTCGACTCTCGGCCGGGTCTTCCGAACCGGCCGTACGATGTGCCGGCTCCTTGGGGAGCCGGTTTCCCGACCGAGGGTCGGATGTGCTGCTTGGGTGCTCAGCCTTCGAGCGACTGGCGAGCGCCCTCGAGGCGGCTCGACACGGTGCCGTTGATGATCTCGTCGCCGATCTGCACCCGGACGCCGCCGACGACCTCGGGGTCGACGTCGATGTTCAGGTGGACCTGGCGGCCGTACATCCGGGCCAGAGCACCGGACAGGCGCTCCTTCTGGGTGTCCGACAGCGGCACCGCGGTGGTGACCAGGGCCACCACGCGGCCGCGGCGCGCGGCGGCGAGCTTCGAGTAGGACTCCAGGCCCTGCTCCAGGCTACGGCCACGCGGCACGTTGACGAGGGCGGTGACCAGCCGGACGGTACCGGCGTTGGCGCGGCCGCCGAGCAGCTTGCCGATCAGCCCGGCCTTCGCGACGGCACCGGCCTTCGGCTCGGTCAGCGCGGCGCGCAGCTCGTGCGAGCCGCTCACCACCCGGCCGAAGCGGAAGAGCTCGTCCTCGACGTCGTCCAGGGCGCCGGCCTTGTCCGCGGCGATGATCTCCGCGTAGGCGGCGAGCTCCTCGGTCGCGTCCACCAGGTCGCGCGAGCCCGACCAGCGGGAGCGGACCAGGCCGGAGACCAGGTCGACGGCCTCGCCGGAGACCTGGCCGGTCAGCAGCGAGGTGACCAGCTGGGCCTTGTCCTGGCCCGACCGCGAGGGGTCGGTCAGGACGCGGCGCAGCGACACCTCGCGGTCCAGCACGGCCGTGACGGCGGTGAGCTCCTCGGCGAGCTTGGCCGCGTCCACCGAGGTGGAGTCGGTCAGGCTCTCCAGGTTCTGCCGGCCGGCGACGAGGGCCTCACGGCTGGCGCCGATCACTTGGCCGCACCCTGAGCAACGGCGGCCTTGGCCTCCAGCTCGTCCAGGAAGCGGTCGATGACGCCGCTCTGCCGGGTGTGGTCCTCGAGGGACTCACCCACGATGCGGGACGCCAGCTGGGTGGCCAGCGAGCCCACGTCCTGACGCAGGGCGGCAGTGGCCTGCTTCTTGTCCGCCTCGATCTGGGCGTGACCGGCGGCGACGATGGCCTCGCGCTGGCGCTGGCCCTCCTCGCGCATCTCGGCGAGCTGGGCGGCACCCTGCTCGCGAGCCTGCTCGACGATGCGGGCAGCCTCGTGGCGCGCCTCGGCGAGCTCGGCGCGGTACTGCTCAAGCAGGGCCTGGGCCTCCACCTGGGCGGCCTCGGCGCGCTCCATCCCGCCCTCGATCGCGTCCCGGCGCTCCGACAGCACCTTCTCGATGCTGGGGAGGAGCTTCTTGCCGAGCAGACCGAAGACGATGAAGAAGCAGAGCAGGCCGATGATGATCTCGGGCCACGCGGGGAGGAGAGGGTTCATCTTCTCCTCGGCCGCGAGCTGGACGATCGCCATGCTCATATCTGGACCTTCCTCAGAAAGGGTCTACGGCGGGATTACTTGTTGCCGAAGACGAACGGCATGACGATGCCGATGAGGGCGAGCGCCTCGGTCAGCGCGAAGCCGATGAACATGTTGGAACGGATGAGACCGGCAGCCTCGGGCTGGCGGGCCATGGCCTGGACACCGTTACCGAAGATCAGACCGACGCCGATGCCGGGGCCGATGGCGGCGAGGCCGTAGCCCAGGGAGGCGACGGAACCGTAGACAGTGCCCTCAGCGAGGATGCTCATTGACGTTGTCCTTTGCAGGGTGGTGAACCGGTGGTGATTGGCCACCGGGCGATCCGGGACGGGAAGTGGTTCTCGGCGGGGCCGGGGCCCCGGGGCTCAGTGCGCCTCTTCCAGGGCACCGGCGATGTAGCTGCTGGCCAGCATCACGAAGATGTAGGCCTGCAGGAACTGGACCAGCAGCTCGAAGGCGGTCAGGCCGACGGCCACGATGAACGAGGCCGAGCCGTACAGCGCGCCCAGGGACGGGCTGAGCAGGTACCAGGAGGCGATGGAGAACATCACGATCAGCAGGTGGCCGGCGAACATGTTCGCGAAGGCTCGGACCGCGAGCGTGAAGGGGCGCACGAAGATGTTCGAGAAGAACTCGATCGGCACCAGGATGAACATGACCCAGCCGGGGATGCCCGACGGCCAGCAGAGGTTCTTGAGACCGCCGACGAAGCCGTGCTTCTTGAAGGTCAGCGTCATGTAGGTGATCCACACGACCGCAGCGAGGCCGGCCGGGAACGCGATCGCCGCCGACACCGGGAACTGTGCGAACGGGATGATCGACATGATGTTCATCAACCAGATGAAGAAGAACATCGAGACCAGCATCGGGACGTACTTCTCGCCCTTCTTGCCGATCGTCTCCAGCACGATGGAGCGCTTGACGAAGTCGTAGCCGATCTCACCGACCAGCTGCAGCTTGCCGGGGACGAGGCGCGGCTTGGCGAAGGCGGCCCAGAAGAACACGACGACCAGGAGCGCGACGATGATCGACAGCAGCATCGGCTTGTTGAACTCGATGCTGCCGATCGAGAAGATCGGCTTGAACTGGAACTCGTTCAGACCCGGGGCCGGGAAGCCACAGCCAGCGTCCCCGAAGTGGCAACTGCCTGAGGCGAGGGACGTGAGTTCAGCACTCACCGCGGACTCCTTCGTCGTGACGCATGGTTACGGCAACCTCGGTGTGTCGGCGTGGCCTGCGACCACGGAGCGGCACTGGAACTTGATGGGTTTCTCGCCGACCCCGCGCGCCGGTGCACGGCACCACAGCGGGATCATCGAAGACTGCGCGGATCAGGGGGGCGATCCGTCCGCTCTCCGGACAGACCAGGCCTCTTCCCGTACTCCGTTGTTGCGACGGACGATAGCAGCCCGTCAGTGCGGCATAAACACCGCCCCCCTCGTTGGGGGGACAGTTGGGCCTCGTCACTGTTGACGCCCCTTGTCGGAGGGCTTGTCGCCCTTCTTTTCGGAGGCGTCGGGGTCGACGTAGAAGGTTTTGGCCTTGAGCGCACCGCGCACCTGGAAGCCCGTCCAGATCAGGGCGCAGCCGAGCAGGGTGAACGCGAAGGCCTGCCGGTTGAACAGCTCGGTGTCCTTGAAGACCGCGAGCACGATGCCGACCAGCAGGATCTGCGTGGTGTACACCAGCAGCGCCGCGGCCATCATGATCTGCGGGTTCGACCTGGTCAGCCGGTCGAGCGCGACCTGGCCGAAGCTGAAGAAGGCCATCACGAGGAGCGCGCCGAAGAGGGCGCCGAGCAGCCCCTTCCCACCGGCAACGGCAAAGGAGATCACCATGGCGATGATTCCGGCGACCGCAGTGGGAATCGCGGCGCCTCGGAGGATCCGGGCGTCGGTGGACGGCATGTCGGCAGCTCCGGCGGCATGTCGATGTGGCGGGGGACGGGCACTGCGGTGGCGGGTGACACCGGACCGAGGCATCGCCGCGGGCCGCCATGTGAGCGACGGGCCCGGTGAGGGAGACCGACAGGGACGGAAGTCATCCACCTGTCAGGTCTTTCGGCGTGTTCTCGATACTCGTGAACGGTATCACAAACTATTTGATGAGAGCTTTACCATGAATGTGTGGCACCTGTCACACCAACGGCGCAACGATTCCGCCGTTCGGGTGACGGCCACCTGTCGTGGCATCAACTCCCTTGTCAGTGGCGGCCGGTGGCCTTGGGGTGGGAGCCGACCGCGGTGGAGCCCACACCGGACTCCCGCCCGGCTTCACCCAGGAGTTCCTTGTCCTTGGCCGACAGTTCAGCCATCGGACCGCTCTGCTGCCGGCGGTAGCGCGGGGGGACGAAGGACTGCACCGCCCGCGGGGCGCGCGGCCGGAACCGCGGGGTGAGCAGCACCACCAGGCCGACCAGGCAGAGCCCGGCGAGCGTCAGGACGACGGTGCGGCCGGTGTTGGTCACCGAGAAGGCGACCGAGCCGAAGGCGATCAGCGCGGCCCAGAAGTACATGATCATCACGGCGCGGCTGTGCGAGTGCCCCACCTGGAGCAGCCGGTGGTGCAGGTGGCGCTTGTCCGCGGCGAACGGGGACTGGCCCGCCCAGGTGCGGCGCACCACCGCGAGCAGCAGGTCGGCCAGCGGCAGCGCGATGACCGTCAGCGGCAGCAGCAGCGGGATGTAGATCGGCACCAGGGCGTGCACGGCGGCGGTCTGCGAACCGGCCTCGTTGCTGATCAGGTCCGGGTCGACCCGGCCGGTGATGGAGATCGCGGCGACGGCCAGCATCAGGCCCAGCATCATCGAGCCGGAGTCGCCCATGAAGATCCGCGCGGGGTGCATGTTGTGCGCCAGGAAGCCCAGGCACATGCCGATCAGCAGCACGCTGAACAGCACGGCGGGGGCCGCGTCGGAGATCGTGTAGCCGTACCAGAGCCGGTAGCTGTACAGGAAGAAGGCCATCGCGGCGATGCACACCATGCCGCCGGCCAGGCCGTCCAGGCCGTCGATGAAGTTCACCGCGTTGACCATGACGACGACCAGGGTGACCGAGATGACCATGCCCTGGGTCGGGCTCACCGCGACCGGGCCGACACCGGGCACCGGGAGGGTGATCACCGTGACGCCCTGCCAGACCATCACGCCGGCGGCGATCATCTGGCCGCCGAGCTTCACCAGCGCGTCCACGCCCCACTTGTCGTCGAGCACCCCGAGCAGGAACATGATCCCGGCCCCGGACAGCAGCGCGCGGATGTCGGTGCCCTGGGAGAACACCTTGCTCAGGTTGTCCAGCTGCGAGGCGACCAGGATGCCCGCGCACAGTCCGCCGAACATCGCGATGCCGCCGAGCCGCGGCGTGGGTTCGCGGTGCACGTCACGGGCGCGCACCGGCGGCATGGCGCCGGCCGCGATGGCGAACTTCCGGACCGGGCCCGTCAACAGGTAGGTGACGGCGGCGGTGCAGAACAGCACCAGCAGATACTCACGCACCACTGGCCTCCTGCATCACTGTCGAACGGGGAAGTACCGAAGGTACTCCCCTGCCTTCCCGGGGTTCGAGGTGCGTCGCCACGGCACACACCTTATTGAGTCGGACGCCCGGACCGTGCATCGCGGTTCGCCCTCCCGGGTAGGAGATCCGGATACCCGCGGAAGGCCGCCGTCAGGCCCGGTCGGCGAAGGCCGCCGCCAGCTCCCGGACCCGCGCCGCGGCCGGGACGACCGCGTCCCCGGCGAGCACCCGGGCGATCAGCCCGGCGATCTCCGCCAGCTCCGGCTCCCCCATCCCCTGGCTGGTGACCGTGCCCGTGCCCAGCCGGATGCCGGAGGTCTCGGCGGCCGGCGCCGGGTCGTACGGCAGCGCGCACTTGCCGAGCAGCAGCCCGGCCGCCGCGCAGCGCCGCTCGGCCTCCGCGCCGGTCACGCCGAGCGGGCTCACGTCGGCGGTCACCAGATGGGTGTCGGTACCGCCCGTCAGGGGGCGCATTCCGGCCTCTGCGAGCCCCGCGGCGAGCGCCCGCGCCCCGGACACCGTCCGCTCCGCGTACGCCCGGTACGCGGGCTTCGAGGCCTCCGCGAGGGCCACCGCCTTGCCGGCCACCTCGTTCATCGCCGCGCCGCCCTGGCTGAACGGGAACACCGCCCGGTCGATCCGCTCGGCCAGCTCCGCGGTGCACAGCAGCAGCCCGCCGCGCGGGCCCCGCAGCAGCTTGTGGGTGGCCGCCACCGTGACGTCCGCGTACGGCACCGGGGAGGGCGCCACCCCGGCCGCGATCAGCCCGGTGGTCTGCGCGGCGGAGGCGATCAGGTAGGCGTCCACCTCGTCGGCGATCTCGCGGAACGCCGCCCAGTCCGGGTGCCGGGGGTGCGAGATCGAACCCGCCACGATGGCCTTGGGGCGGTGCTGCCGGGCCAGGTCGCGGACCTGGTCGAGGTCGATCAGCCCGTCGGACTCGCGCACGCCGTAGCCGGTGAAGTCGAACCAGCGCCCGGAGAAGTTGGCGCGCGAGCCGCAGCTGAGGTGGCCGCCGTGCTCCAGCGACATCGCCAGCACCCCGTCGCCGGGCCGCAGCAGCGCCGCGTACGCCGCCAGCATCGCCGAAGTCGCCGACCGCGGCTGGACGTTGGCGTGCGGGGCGGCGAACAGCTCGCGGGCCCGGTCGATCGCCAGCAGCTCGGCGGCGTCCGCCAGCGCGCAGCCGGTGTGGTGCCGTCGGCCCGGGTAGCCCTCGGCGTACTTGTCGATCAGCGGGCCGGTGAGCGCCGCCAGGACGGCGGGGGTGGTCAGGTTCTCCCCCGCCAGCAGCTGGATCGTCTCGGCGCGCCGCTCGGCCTCCGCGGCCAGCAGGTCGGCCAGCTGCGGATCGGCCCGGTGCAGCGCCTCGGACGCCCAGGGGCGCCCGGTCGTGGCGGTCGGGCCGGACGCGGCATCGGTGACGGTCATGGCGGGGCTCCCGGGCGCTGCGGGGACTGTGTCACCCAGCGTAGGACCGCTCCCGCCACCCGGCCCGCCGGGCCGCGGCCGAACGGCCCCGTGCGGCGCCCTGCCCGGGCCCGGCCCGTCAGCGCGGCGCGGGGACGCCGGTCAGCGCGGTGACCACCGGGTCGACCGCGTGGAATATCTCCTCGCCGCAGTTGCGGAACATGCCGATCGGCGCCCCGTACGGGTCGTCCACCTCGTCCGACTCCGGCGTGGCGGCCAGCAGCCAGCCGCGCAGCGCGGCGGCGGCCCGGACCAGCGCGCGGGCCCGCTCGGTGACGTCGGCGCCGCGCCTCGGGTCCGGCAGGGTGCCCGGGTCTATCGTCCGCACCAGGCGGGTGAACTCCTTCAGCGTGAAGGTGCGCAGCCCCGCCTCGTGGCCCATCGAGATCACCTGGGCGCGGTGGTCCAGCGTCGCCGTGAGCACCAGGTCGGCCTCGACCACGTGCTCGTCCAGCAGCTCGCGGCCGGTGAAGCCGCCGCTGTCGGCGCCGTACTCGTCGAGCACCGTCGCGGCGTGGTCCTCCATCGGCGCGCCCTCGTGGCCCCAGGTGCCGGCGCTCTCCACCAGGATCCGGCCGGCCACCCGGGGGCTCAGCCGGGTGTCCAGCTCACGCCGGGTCAGCCGCTCGGCGATCGGCGATCGGCAGATGTTCCCCGTGCAGACGAACAGGATCCGGAAGTGGTCCAGCGGCCTGGGGCCCACGCTCAGGTACGGCGCTATGCCCGGCCCGGCGTGCAGCGAGGCGGTGGGCGTCAACTGCCGGCCTCCAGGTCGGGGACGACCTCCCTCAGCTGCTCGACGCTGATCGCACCGGCCCGCAGCAGGACCGGGACCTTGCCGGTGACGTCCACGATCGACGAGGTGGCGGAGTCCTCGGCCGCCCCGCCGTCCAGGTAGACCGAGACCGCGTCGCCGAGCTGGGCCTGTGCCTCGTCGCAGGTCAGCGGGGAGACCCCGCCGATCCGGTTGGCACTGGAGACGGCCAGCGGGCCGGTGCTGTTCAGCAGCTCGATGGCGACCGGGTGCAGCGGCATCCGGACCGCGACGGTGCCGCGGGTGTCGCCGAGGTCCCAGCGCAGTGAGGGCTGGTGCCGGGCGACCAGGGTGAGCCCGCCCGGCCAGAAGGCGTCGACCAGCTCCCAGGCCTGCTCGGAGAAGTCGGTGACCAGGCCGTGCAGGGTGGTCGGCGAACCGACCAGCACCGGCGAGGGCGTGTTGCGGCCGCGGCCGCGGGCGGCCATCAGCTCGCCGACCGCCTCCGGGGAGAAGGCGTCCGCACCGACCCCGTACAGGGTGTCGGTGGGCAGCACGACGAGTTCGCCGCGGCGGATGGCCGAGGCGGCCTCGCGCAGACCGGTGGCGCGGTCCCCGGCATCGGCACAGTCGTAACGGCGGCTCATCGGTGCGGTCCCCTTCCGGAGTGGCTCATGGCGTTACAGCGCAGCCTTGCGCGCCGTCGTACGGTGCTCGGTGGTCACGACCCGACCCTCCGGGCCGTCGTCCTGTGCCCGACTGTTCACGACCCGACCCTCCGGGCGGTCGTCCTGTGCCCGACTGTTCACGACCCGACCCTCCGGGCGGTCGTCCTGTGCCCGACTGTTCACGACCCGACCCTCCGGGCGGTCGTGAAGCGGGGCCGGTTGTTCAGGTCGCGGTGGTCGGCGGTGTCCGTCCAGCCGTGTTCCTCGTTGAAGATCCACGGCACCTGGCCGCCCTGCTGGTCGGCGTGCTCGATCACCACCGCGCCGCCCGGGCGCAGCAGTCGGGCCGCGACCCGCTCGATGCCGCGGATGGTGTCCAGGCCGTCCTCGCCGGAGAACAGGGACATCTGCGGGTCGTGGTCGCGGGCCTCCGGCGCGACGTACTCCCACTCGGTGAGCGGGATGTACGGCGGGTTGGAGATGACCAGGTCGAAGCGGCCGTCCCAGGAGCGGTCGTCCTCGAAGGCCTTGGTGGCGTCACCGGCGTGCAGGGTGACCCGGGCGCGGTCCGGGCTGGCCTCGATGTTGCGCCGGGTGTACTCCAGCGCCCCCTCGTCCAGTTCGAAGGCGTGCACGGTGGAGCGCGGCAGCTCCTGGGCCAGGGCGAGCGCGATCGCGCCGGAGCCGGAGCACAGGTCCACCACCAGCGGCTCGGCCACGTCCATGTCGCGCACCGCGTCTATCGCCCACTCGACGACCGTCTCGGTCTCCGGCCGGGGCACGAACACCCCGGGGCCGACCTCCAGTTCGAGGTAGCGGAAGAACGCCCGCCCGGTGATGTGCTGGAGCGGCTCGCGCGCCTCGCGGCGGGAGACCGCCTCCCAGTAGCGGGCGTCGAAGTCGGCGTCCTTCACCGTGTGCAGCTGGCTGCGCTTGACGCGGTGGACGTAGGCGGCGAGCTCCTCCGCGTCGAAGCGCGGCGACGGCACGCCGGCCGCGGCCAACCGCTGGGTGGCCTGGGCCACCTCGGCGAGCAGCAGGTTCATCCGTACGACCTCTTGTTTCTGCGCTCCGGCTTCGGGCGAAGCGCGGGCTGGGGCGCGCCGGTCTCAGTTCTCTTGGGCCGCGGCGGCGAGCTTGGCCTCCGCGTCCTTGTCGACGCAGGACTGGATCACCGCGTTCAGTTCGCCGTCCAGGACCTGGTCCAGGTTGTACGCCTTGAATCCGGTGCGGTGGTCCGAGATGCGGTTCTCGGGGTAGTTGTACGTGCGGATCCGCTCGGAGCGGTCGACCGTACGGACCTGGCTGCGGCGCGCGTCCGAGGCCTCCCGCTCGGCCTCCTCCTGCGCGGCGGCCAGCAGCCGCGAACGCAGGATGCGCATCGCCTGCTCCTTGTTCTGGAGCTGGCTCTTCTCGTTCTGGCAGGACGCCACGATACCGGTCGGCAGGTGGGTGATCCGGACCGCGGAGTCGGTGGTGTTGACCGACTGGCCGCCGGGGCCGGAGGAGCGGTAGACGTCGATCCGCAGGTCGTTGGCGACGATCTCGACCTCGACCTCCTCCGCCTCGGGGGTGACCAGCACGCCCGCCGCGGAGGTGTGGATGCGGCCCTGGGACTCGGTGGCGGGGACGCGCTGCACGCGGTGCACGCCGCCCTCGTACTTCAGCCGGGCCCAGACGCCCTGGCCGGGCTCGGCGTTGCCCTTGGTCTTCACGGCCACCGAGACGTCCTTGTAGCCGCCGAGGTCGGACTCGTTGGAGTCGATGATCTCGGTCTTCCAGCCGATCCGCTCCGCGTAGCGCAGGTACATCCGGAGCAGGTCGCCGGCGAACAGCGCGGACTCCTCGCCGCCCTCGCCCGCCTTGATCTCCAGGATGACGTCCTTGTCGTCACTCGGGTCGCGCGGCACCAGCAGCAGCCGCAGCTCCTCGGTGAGCTCGTCCCTGCGGGCCTCGGAGGCCTTCGCCTCGGCGATGAACTCCGGGTCCTCCGCGGCGAGTTCGCGCGCGGCCTCGATGTCCTCGCCGGCCTGCCGCCACTGCCGGTAGACCCGGGTGATCGGGGTCAGCTCGGCGTACCGCTTGGCCAGCTTGCGGGCGTTGGCCTGGTCGGCGTGGACGGACGGGTCGGCCAGCCTCGTCTCGAGGTCGGCGTGCTCGACGAGGAGCTCTTCGACTGCCTCGAACATGGGGTGGCCTTCTTCCCGGTGACTCGGAAACGTGTGGGGGGTGGGGAATTCGCGGGGGGACGCGAACGGCGCCGGCCCCCAGCGCCCCCGACAACGAGTACGGGGGCACCGGGAACCGGCGCCGAGGGAGCGCTAGGCCTTCGCGCTGTGCTGCTTGCCGAAGCGGGCCTCGAAGCGGGCCACGCGGCCACCGGTGTCGAGGATCTTCTGCTTGCCGGTGTAGAACGGGTGGCACTGCGAGCAGACCTCGGCGCGGATCTCGCCACTGGTCTCGGTCGAGCGGGTGGTGAACTCGGCGCCGCAGGTGCAGGTCACGCGCGTGACCACGTACTCGGGGTGAACGTTGGGCTTCAAGGGGTTCTCCTAGGTTTCGGGAGGGTACCGGGTCGGCGGCTGGGGCGCCGCACGTGAACCGGGACCGACGGACCAGTCTGCCAGGACCGGCCGCATCTTCCCAAACCGGGTCGCGTTCCGGGATATTCCGGACCCCCCTCAGCGGGTGGCGGTGGCCTTCGCGGACGGCTTCCCCGCGGCCGGCGCGGGGGCCGTGGGGGCCGCCTGGGCGGGGTTCTCCGGCTGTTCGGAGACGATCGCGGAGGGGAACGGCTGGTCGGCCTTGAGCGCCGCCCAGACCTGCCCCGCCTGCGGCTGCAGCGGGACCACCCGGTTCGGGTCGCTGGGGGCCGTCTCCACCGGCAGGGTGACCATGCTCAGCTGGTCCGGACCTATCCCCTTGAGCTCCTGGGCCAGCCCCACCAGCGAGTTCACCGAGCCGAGCGCGGAGTCGGTGGTGATGCTCCTGGTCACGGTGTCGCCGACCGACCACAGCTTGACCGGGTTGGTGAGCATCCCGCTCCCCCCGACCTGCTGCAGCAGCGACTTCACCATCTGCTTCTGGAGCTCGATCCGGCCGAGGTCGCTGCCGTCGCCGACGCCGTGCCGGGTGCGCACGAAGGCCAGCGCCTGCTGTCCGTCCAGGTGGTGCTCGCCGGGCGGCAGGTCGAGCCCGCTGTCCTTGTCGTGGATGGCCACCGTGGTGGTCACGGTGGCCCCGCCTATCGCGTCCACGACCCGGGCGAAGCCGGCGAAGTCGACCTGCAGGTAGTGGTCCATCCGCAGCCCGGTGAGCTGCTCGGTGGTCTTGACCGCGCAGGCCGCGCCGCCGCTCTCGAAGGCGCTGTTGTACATCGCGCGCTTGGCGCCGGGCACCGGCTTGCCGTTCGCGTCGACGCAGTCGGGGCGGGCGACCAGGGTGTCGCGCGGGATCGAGACGATCTGGGCGCCGGAGTGGGCCTGGTTGACGTGCACCACCATCGCGGTGTCCGAGCGGGCGGTGCCGCCGGTGTCCCCGCCGGCGACCGAGCCGTTGTCGCCGGCCCGCGAATCGGAGCCGAGCACCAGGATGTTGAAGGAGCCGTCGGTGGCGGCCGGCGGCCGGGCGTCGCCGAGCCGGGCGTCGATGTCGACGCTGGTGATGTTCCCGTTGAGCCTGAAGTAGGCGAAGAGGCCCGCGCCGGCGCCGAGGACGACGAGCGCGGCGAACGCGCAGGCGGCCGTCCGCAGGATTCTGCGGCGGCGACTCAGGACCCTCTTGTGCTCGGCCATACGGTCCAGAGTAAATCGGACAACATGATCCAAACGCCCCCAAGGTGTCCCGACTCTGGAACAAAGCGGCCAGGACGCACGGAACCCCGGACCGCTCGCGCGATCCGGGGTTCCGTGCTTCGACAGCCGTCCGGCTACGGTCAGTCGCCGGAGCCGGGGGTGGTCTTGGCGATCTGCATCAGGAACTCGGCGTTGCTCTTGGTCTGCTTCATCTTGTCCAGGAGCAGCTCGATCGCCTGCTGAGAGTCGAGCGCGTGCAGCACCCGGCGGAGCTTCCAGACGATGGCCAACTCCTCGCTGCCGAGCAGGATCTCCTCCTTGCGGGTGCTGGAGGCGTCCACGTCGACGGCCGGGAAGATGCGCTTGTCCGAGAGCTTCCGGTCGAGCTTGAGCTCCATGTTGCCGGTGCCCTTGAACTCCTCGAAGATCACCTCGTCCATGCGCGAGCCGGTCTCGACCAGCGCGGTGGCCAGGATGGTCAGCGAGCCGCCGTTCTCGATGTTGCGCGCGGCACCGAAGAACTTCTTCGGCGGGTACAGCGCGGTCGAGTCGACACCACCGGACAGGATGCGGCCGGAGGCCGGCGCCGCCAGGTTGTAGGCGCGGCCGAGGCGGGTGATCGAGTCCAGCAGGATGACCACGTCGTGGCCCAGCTCCACCAGGCGCTTGGCGCGCTCGATGGCCAGCTCGGCGACGGTGGTGTGGTCCTCGGCCGGGCGGTCGAAGGTCGAGGAGATGACCTCGCCCTTCACCGACCGCTGCATGTCGGTGACCTCTTCCGGACGCTCGTCGACCAGGACGACCATCAGGTGGCACTCGGGGTTGTTGTGGGTGATCGCGTTGGCGACCGCCTGGAGCACCATGGTCTTGCCGGTCTTCGGCGGCGCGACGATCAGACCGCGCTGGCCCTTGCCGATCGGCGACACCAGGTCGATGATCCGGGTGGTCAGCACGCCCGGGTCGGTCTCCAGGCGCAGCCGCTCCTGCGGGTAGAGCGGGGTGAGCTTGTTGAACTCGGGGCGGCCGCGGCCGCTCTCCGGGTCCATGCCGTTGACGGAGTCCAGGCGCACCATGGCGTTGAACTTCTCGCGGCGCTCGCCCTCGCGCGGCTGGCGCACCGCACCGGTGATGGCGTCGCCCTTGCGCAGGCCGTTCTTGCGGACCTGGGCGAGCGAGACGTAGACGTCGTTCTGGCCCGGCAGGTAGCCGGAGGTGCGCACGAACGCGTAGTTGTCGAGGATGTCGAGGATGCCCGCGACCGGGATCAGGACGTCGTCCTCGCCGACCTGCGGCTCGGCCACGCCGGCGGCCTCGAAGCCGTCACGGCCACGACGGCCGCGGCGGTCGCGGTAGCGCCCGCGCCGGCCGCGGCGGCCCTCGCCGAACTCGTCGTCCTCGTAGCCGCCCTGCTGCTGGGCCTGCGGCTGCTGGGTCTGCTGGCCCTGACGGCCCTGCTGCTCGGCCTGGCCGCCCTGCTGCTGGCCGCCGCCCTGCTGGGGCTGGCGGTCGGCGCGCTCGCGGCGGTTGCGGCGGTCGCGGCGCGACTCGCGGCTGTCGCCGTCCTGGGCCTCGCCGCCCTCCTGGCGGTCGGTGCGCTCGGTGCGCTCGGTGCCCTCGCGGCGGTCACGGCGCTCGCGGCGGTCGCGACGCGACTCGCGGCCGTCCTCGCGGCCCTCGAAGCCGCGGGTCTCGGCCGGGCGGGCCTCGGCCTGCTTCGGCTCGGCGACCGCGACGGCGGCGGGCTCGGCGGCGGCCTCGGCGACCGGGGCGACGGGCGCGCCGGCGGCCGAGGTGGCCCGGCGGCGGGTGCGCTCGGTACGGGCGGGCGCGGCGGTCTCCGCGGCGGCCTGGACCGGGATCTCGATCTGGGCCTGCGGCTCGGCGGCGGCCGGGGCCTCGGCCTTGGCGGCGGCGGCCTTGGTGCGGCGGGCCGGCTTCTCGGCCGGGGCCTCGGCGTCCGCCTTGGCGGCGGTGCGCTTGGCGGCCGGGGCGGTGCCGCCGGCGGCGAGCAGCGGGTCCCCGCCGCTCTTCTCCTTGATGGTCTCGATCAGCTGGCTCTTGCGCATGCGTCCGGTACCGGTGATGCCAAGGTCCGCGGCGAGCTTCTGGAGCTCGGCCAGGACCATGCCGTCCAGGCCCGCGGCGGCACTGCGGCGGCGCCGCGCCGGAGCAGCGGGGGCGGCGGCTGCGTCCGACGCCTCTGCGTCCGGGCGCGCGCCCATCAGATCGGTGGAGTCGCTCACTAAGGGTCCTTCCCTGGAGCGGACGTCGGCCTGTCTGGCTCGGCGACCGGTTGTGCTGTCCTGACCAACGCTCGACTGCGTCGGTCCGAGGCGGTGATCCCTCGAATGGCGGGAGCCTGTCGAGAGAGGGTTACGTGCGAGGTGCGGTGCGTGAAGCACGGTGGTGCTGAGTGGCGCGTGGGCCGGTCGTGTGTCGACCTCCCCTGAGGGCGTAACCCCCACGCTTCCTGCGAATCCCGGGCCCCCGTCGCGTGACGGTGGCCCGTGCTCCGCCCGTCCTGGCCTCAGGTGGGAGGCTGCGGGTGGGAGTCAGGTGCCGTCACGGCTTCGGGATGCGGCCGCATGTCGCGCAGGCAGGCTGCGTACGCGCTGCGGTGGGCTCCCGGAGAATCGTCGCCCCGTGCATCGCCGGGACTCCACTGCCGTGGAGCGCTGGGATCGGGACGCGGCGCACCTAGCCCCGGAGGGCACCTGGTGCAGCAATGAGGTTAACACTACCGACCCCCTCAGACATTCCCCAGCCTTGCGCTTGCCAATCGTGTCCGTCGGACCCGGCTCGGCAGGGTGCCGGCGCCGGGTCCCGAGCGGCCCGTTCAGGCTGCTCAGACGTCCAGCGGGAGCACGACGGCCCCGGTGCGGTCGACGTCCAGCCGGTGCGCGGCGAACGCCGGGTCGCCGCCGTGGCCGTGGTGTCCGGCGAAGGAGAGCACCTTGTCGGCGCCCGCCTCGTCGGTGAGGGCCAGGACGGTCGGACCGGCGCCGGAGACGACCGCGGGGAAGCCCTCGGCGCGCAGGGCGCCGACCAGCGCGGCGCTGTCCGGCATGGCGGAGGCGCGGTAGTCCTGGTGCAGCCGGTCCTCGGTGGCGGCGAGGAGCAGTTCGGGGCGCCTGGTCAGCGCCTCCACCAGCAGTGCGGAACGGCCCGCGTTGACGGCCGCGTCGGCCAGCGGGACGGTCTTCGGCAGCAGTCCGCGCGCGGTCTCGGTGAGCACCTCGCCGGCCGGCACGAACACCACCGGGACGACCTGCTCGGACGGCTCCAGCACGACCGCCTTGGCCGACTCCTCGTCGGTCCAGGCGATGGTGAAGTTGCCGCGCAGGCAGGCCGCGACGTTGTCGGGGTGGCCCTCCAGCTCGGAGGCGAGGGCCAGCAGCGCGTCGTCGTCCAGCGCGGACCGGCCGCCGATGGTCACCGCGCGGGCGGCCACGATGCCGGCGCAGATGGCGGCCGAGGAGGAGCCGAGGCCGCGGCCGTGCGGTATCCGGTTGGCGCAGACCACTTCGAGGCCGCGGGGCTGGCCGCCGAGCCGGTCGAAGGCGGCGCGCATCGAGCGGACCAGCAGGTGGCGCTCGTCGCGCGGCAGCGTCTCGGCGCCCTCACCGGCGATGTCGACGGAGAGGCCGGAGTCGGCGACCCGGACGACCACGTCGTCGTACAGACCCAGCGCGAGCCCGAAGGCGTCGAAGCCCGGGCCGAGGTTGGCGCTGGTCGCGGGAACCCTGACCCGGACGGCGGCGGCACGGAACGCGGGACCGGCCATACGGTGGACTCTCCTGGGGTAAATCGGGCGGCGCGGAGCGCGTCGTCGGTGCGAGGGTGGGAACGGACCGCGGCCCCTCCGGGGGGCGGGCGGTCGCGGTGTCGGCGCGGCCCGGACCCGCCGGGCCCGGGGCATGTGCCACACGGCCGAAGCCAGAGTATCGAAGAGAGGTTCCCGAGCGGTACACCCCGTGGGCCTTCGATCTGGTGTGTTGCCGTTCTGGCCGGAAATGCTCACCCCTCCCCGTCGACGGGAGGGGTGGAAAAGGATCGCAATGCGGAACCCAATGGACACAAAAGTGTCAGGGGGGAACTCCGACGGGCCGACCCTCGAAAGGGTCGGCCCGTCGGGGCGTCAGGACCCTTTACCGGTCGAGCAGTCCGAGGCTGCGGGCGGCCGCCTCCGGGTCGATCGGGACGATCTGCGGCTGCGGCGCGCCGGCCACCGCCCAGTCCGGGTCCTTCAGGCCGTTGCCGGTCACGGTGCAGACGATCCGCTGGCCCGGGTCGACCAGGCCGGCCTCCGCCTTGGCCAGCAGACCGGCCACCGAGGCGGCCGAGGCGGGCTCCACGAAGACGCCCTCCTGCGAGGCCAACAGCCGGTAGGCGGACAGGATCTGACGGTCCGTCACCTTGTCGATGAGGCCGCCGGACTCGTCCCGCGCGGCGAGCGCGAAGTCCCAGGAGGCCGGGTTGCCGATCCGGATCGCGGTGGCGATGGTCTGCGGCTTGAACACCGGCGCGCCGTCCACGATCGGGGCCGAGCCGGAGGCCTGGAAGCCCCACATCCGCGGGGTGCGGGTGGCGAGGCCGTCGGCCGCGTACTCGCGGTAGCCCTTCCAGTACGCGGTGATGTTGCCCGCGTTGCCGACCGGCAGGACGTGGATGTCCGGGGCGTCGCCGAGCATGTCGACGATCTCGAAGGCCGCGGTCTTCTGGCCCTCGATCCGCACCGGGTTGACCGAGTTGACCAGCGCCACCGGGTACTTCTCGGACAGTTCACGCGCAAGGGTGAGGCAGTCGTCGAAGTTCCCGTCGACCTGGAGGATCCTGGCGCCGTGGACCAGCGCCTGGCCCATCTTGCCGAGGGCGATCTTGCCCTGCGGGACGAGCACCGCGGAGACCATCCCGGCCCGCACCGCGTACGCGGCGGCGGAGGCCGAGGTGTTGCCGGTGGAGGCGCAGATGACCGCCTGCGCGCCCTCCTCCTTGGCCTTGGAGATGGCCATCGTCATCCCGCGGTCCTTGAAGGAGCCGGTCGGGTTGGCGCCCTCGACCTTGAGGTAGACCTCGCAGCCCGTGCGCTCGGAGAGCACCTGGGCGGGGACCAGGGGCGTGCCGCCCTCCAACAGGGTGACCACCGGGGTGGCCGCGGTGACCGGCAGGCGGTCCCGGTACTCCTCGATCAGGCCGCGCCACTGGTGGGTGTGCGCGCCTCGGACGACGTTCTCGGCAACGGCGTTCATGGCTGGTTCCTTATTCCCCTTCGACCCGCATGATGCTGGCCACGTCCCGCACGCTGTCCAGCGCGCGGAGCTTGTCGACCGTCGCCGACAGCGCGGCGTCGGTGGCACGGTGGGTGACCACGACGAGCGAGGCGTCGCCGTCGCGGCCCTGCTGGCGCACGGTGTCGATGGAGACGCCGTGCTCGGCGAAGACGGATGCCACCTGGGCGAGCACGCCCGCGCGGTCGTCCACGTCGAGGCTGACGTGGTAGCGGGTGACCACCTCGTCCATCGGCTTGGCCGGCAGCCGCGTGTACACCGAGTCACCGGGGCCGGTGGCGCCGGCGAGCTTGTTGCGGCAGACCGCGACCAGGTCGCCGAGCACCGCGGAGGCGGTCGGCGAGCCGCCCGCGCCGGGGCCGTAGAACATCAGCCGGCCGGCCGCCTCGGCCTCGACGAACACCGCGTTGTACGCCTCGCGGACGGAGGCCAGCGGGTGCGACAGCGGGATCATCGCCGGGTGGACGCGCGCGGTGACGGACTCGCCGTCCGCGGCCCGCTCGCAGATCGCGAGCAGCTTGACCACGCAGCCCATCTCCTTGGCGGAGGCGATGTCGGCCGCCGTCACCTCGGTGATGCCCTCGCGGTAGACGTCCGCCGCGGTGACCTTGGTGTGGAAGGCGATGCCGGCCAGGATCGCGGCCTTGGCGGCGGCGTCGAAGCCCTCGACGTCGGCCGTCGGGTCGGCCTCGGCGTAGCCCAGCGCGGTGGCCTCCTCCAGCGCCTCCGAGTAGCCGGCGCCGGTGGTGTCCATCTTGTCGAGGATGAAGTTGGTGGTGCCGTTGACGATCCCCAGCACCCGGTTGACCTTGTCCCCCGCGAGGGACTCGCGCAGCGGGCGCAGCAGCGGGATCGCGCCCGCCACCGCGGCCTCGTAGTACAGGTCCACCCCGGCCTCGGCGGCCGCGGCGTGCAGCTCGGTGCCGTCCTTGGCGAGCAGCGCCTTGTTGGCGCTGACCACCGAGGCGCCCTGCCGGAAGGCGGACAGGATCAGCGATTTGGAGGGCTCGATGCCGCCCACCACCTCGACCACCACGTCGATGTCGCCCCGGTTGACCAGGGCCTCGGCGTCGGTGGTGATCAGGTGCTCGGGGACGCCCGGGCGGGTCCGCCCGGCCCGGCGGACCGCGATCCCGGCCAACTCGACCGGAGCGCCGATGCGAGCGGCGAGGTCGTCGGCCGTCGTCGTCATGATGCGCGCCACCTCGGAGCCCACCACACCACAACCCAGCAACGCCACCTTCAGCGGGCGCGTACGCATCATCCGACTCCGCTCTGCATTCTTCTGCTTCGGTAATTTCCGGCGGGTTTTCCTGGACCGCCGGGAACTTCGGTCTCTACCAGTCTCCGGGACTTTCCGTACGGATCTACGGTCGTTCCATGATCTGAGACGAGGATTTCGTCATCCGATATCCAGACGCAGGAGATCCTCCTCCGTCTCGCGCCGGACGATCACCCGCGCCGCACCGTCCCTGACGGCGAGCACGGGGGGCTTGAGGGCGTGGTTGTAATTGCTCGCCATCGACCGGCAGTAAGCGCCGGTGGCGGGCACCGCGATCAGGTCGCCCGGGGCCAGGTCGGCCGGCAGGAAGGCGTCCCGGACGACGATGTCGCCGGACTCGCAGTGCTTGCCGACCACCCGCACCAGCATCGGCTCCGCGTCGCTGGTGCGCGACACCAGGGCCACCGAGTACTCGGCGTCGTACAGCGCGGTGCGGATGTTGTCGGACATCCCGCCGTCCACGCTGACGTAGGTGCGCAGGCCCTCCAGCGGCTTGACGGTGCCGACCTCGTACAGCGTGAACGCCGTCGGGCCGACGATCGCCCGGCCCGGCTCCACGCTCAGCCGGGGGGCGTCCAGGTTCGCGGCGGCGCACTCGCGGCGGACGATGTCGGCCAGCGCGGCCGCGATCTCGGCCGGCTCGCGCGGGTCGTCCTCGCTGGTGTACGCGATGCCGAGGCCGCCGCCGAGGTCGATCTCGGGCAGCTGGACGCCGTGCTCGTCGCGGATCCCGGCCAGCAGGCCGACCACCCGGCGGGCGGCCACCTCGAAGCCCGCCATGTCGAAGATCTGCGAGCCGATGTGCGAGTGGATGCCGCGCAGCTCCAGGCTGTCGTGGCCGAGCACCCGGCGCACCGCCTCGGCGGCCGCCCCCCCGGTGAGCGACAGCCCGAACTTCTGGTCCTCGTGCGCGGTGGCGATGAACTCGTGGGTGTGCGCCTCGACGCCGACGGTGATCCGGATCAGCACCCGCTGGCGCACGCCCTGGCGGGCGGCGATCGCGGCCAGGCGCCCGATCTCCTCGTAGGAGTCGACCACGATGTACCCGACGCCGGTCTTCACCGCGTGCTCGAGCTCGTCCGCCGACTTGTTGTTGCCGTGCAGCGCGATCCGCTCCGGCGGCATCCCGGCGGCCAGGGCGACCGCCAGCTCGCCCGGGCTGCACACGTCGAGGTTGAGGCCCTCCTCGTGCAGCCAGCGCACGACGGCCTTGGAGAGGAACGCCTTCCCGGCGTAGTAGACGTCCGCGCCGGTGCCGAAGGCGTCCCGCCAGGCGCGCGCCCGGGACCGGAAGTCCTCCTCGTCCAGCACGTAGGCGGGGGTGCCGAACTCGGCGGCCAGCCGCTTGACGTCGATGCCGCCGACGGTCGCCACGCCCTCGGCGTTCCGGGCGACGGTGCGCGACCAGACCTTGGGGTCGAGCGCGTTCAGGTCGGCGGGCGGGGCCTGGTAGTGGCCCTCGGGCAGGACGTCGCCGTGACGGGGGCCTGCCGGGTGTGCGGAGCGACTCATCTTCGGAGATCCTTCGAGACCTATGGCGAGGGGCGGCGACGGTCCACGTTGACCGTCAGCCGCCCCCGCCGTGCGCTTGGGGGTGGTGCCTACATCCGCTCGGGCGCCGTCACGCCCAGGAGCGTGAGTCCGTTGGCGAGCACGGTGCGCGTCGCCTCGACCAGCCAGAGGCGGGCGCGGTGCGTGTCGGAGAGCTCCTCGTCGCCCTTGGGCAGGAACATGCAGTTCTCGTACAGGCGGTGGTACTTGCCCGCGAGGTCCTCCAGGTAGCGCGCGACCCGGTGCGGCTCGCGCAGCTCGCCGGCCGTGGCCAGCACCCGCGGGAACTCCGCGAGGTGGCCGAGCACGTCGGACTCCCACTCGGTGGCGAGCAGCTCGGGCTTGAACTGCTCGACCGTGCCCTTGTCCACGCCCAGCTCGGCGGCCTTGCGGGCCACGCCGCACATCCGGGTGTGCGCGTACTGGACGTAGAAGACCGGGTTCTCGTTGGTCTGGCTGGTCAGCAGGTTGATGTCCAGCGTGATCGTCGAGTCCGTGGAGGAGCGCGCCAGGGTGTAGCGGGCGGCGTCCACGCCGATCCACTCGATCACGTCGTCGATCGTGATGATGTTGCCGGCCCGCTTCGACATGCGGACCTCTTCGCCGTCGCGAAGCATCTTCACGAACTGGCCGATCTTCACCTCGATGTTGTGGTCCATGTCGTCGCCCGCGCAGGCCGCGATGGCCTTGAGGCGGTTGACGTAGCCGTGGTGGTCGGCGCCCAGCATGTAGAGCGCGACCTCGGCGCCGCGGTCCCGCTTGGACAGGTAGTACGCGGCGTCGGCGGCGAAGTAGGTCTTGTCGCCGTCGGCCTTGACCAGGACGCGGTCCTTGTCGTCGCCGAAGTCGGTGGTGCGCAGGAAGACCGCGTCGTCCTGCTCGAAGACGTGGCCCTGCTCGCGCAGCCGGTCGATGGCCTTCTCGACCGCGCCGGAGTCGTGCAGCGTCTTCTCCGAGAACCACACGTCGAAGTGGGTGCCGAACTCGTCCATCGAGCGCTTGATCTCGGCGACCATGAGCTTGAGGCCCTCGGTGCGGAAGACCTGGAGCTGCTCCTCCTCGGAGAGGTCGAGCACGCCGGGGATCGCGTCGGTGAGCGCCTTGGCGATGTCGACGATGTACTCGCCGACGTAGCCGTCCTCGGGCGCCGGGCGGCCGTTCGCGGCGGCCTGCAGCGAGGCGGCGAACTTGCCGATCTGCACGCCGGCGTCGTTGAGGTAGTACTCGGTGGTGACGTCGGCGCCGGAGGCCCGCAGCACGCGCGCCATCGAGTCGCCGACGGCGGCCCAGCGGACGCCGCCGATGTGGATCGGGCCGGTCGGGTTGGCGGAGACGAACTCCAGGTTGATCCTCAGGCCCTTGAGGGCCTCGTTGCGGCCGTAGGCCTCGCCCGCCTCGACGACGGTGCGCGCGAGCGCGCCGGCGGTGGCGGTGTCCAGGGTGATGTTCAGGAAGCCCGGACCGGCGATGTCGACCTTGGCGACGCCGGTGATCCCTCGCAGGCGGTCGGCCAGCAGCTCGGCAACGGCTCGCGGCGGCTTGCCGGCCGCCTTGGCGAGCTGGAGGGCCACGTTGGTCGCGTAGTCGCCGTGGTCCCTGTTCTTGGGCCGTTCGACCGTCACGTGCTCGGGCACGGCGACGGCCAGCTCGCCCGCCTCGACGGCGGAGCTCACTGCGGCCTGGATTGCCTGGGAAAGGTCTGCGGGGGTCACGACGCCAAGCGTAGGCGAGACGGGGTGCCCGCCCGCCACCCGGTTTACCGGTTGAGACGCCGGTGCGCCGTGGTTACCGGGTCTCAGCCGCGATCCGTCCGCTCTGTTCGCTCAGGGCGAACTACGTCGGACGGACCGGCACGGCGCCCGCCGGACGGACCGGCGGACTGTTCCGCGAGCCCCATCAGGCGCCGGACCAGGGCCACCAGGTCGGCCGGGTCGAAGGGCTTGCCGAGGTAGCCGTCCACCCCGACCGTCTCCCCCAGGTCGAGGTCCGCCGGGGTGCAGGCGCTCACGATCGCGATCGGCAGCCGGCTGGTGTCCGGGGTCGCGCGCAGCCGGGCCGCCGTCCGCAGGCCGTCCAGCCTCGGCATCACCACGTCCAGCGTCACCACGTCGGGCCGCACCCGGCGGACGACCTCCAGGCACTCGGCGCCGTCGGCGGCGGTCACCACCTCGAAGCCCTCGAGCTCCAGGTTGACCCTGATCAGCTGGCGGATCACCTCGCTGTCGTCCACCACGAGGACCCGCCCGGACACTCCCGACACCTCACCGAGGGTATCGGCGGCCCCGCCGCCCCGTCCGGCCTTTGGGCACTTCCGCCCCCCACCCGGTACACGGCCCGATCCCCGGGTCGATCCGCCGCCCGAGTCGCGGCCCGATCCGCGGCCCGGACGATCTTCGGGGAAACCCGTGCACGGACCACCGCCGGAGCCTGGTACTGTTCTCACGTCGGAAGCGCGAGCGACCGACAGGCCAACAGGCCCCCGTAGCTCAGGGGATAGAGCACCGCCCTCCGGAGGCGGGTGCGTAGGTTCGAATCCTACCGGGGGCACTTCGCAGGAAGTGCAAGTCAGGCCCAGATCAGTGGAGTTGATCCACGGATCTGGGCCTTTGTCGTATGCGGACGCGCGACCGGGTCCGGGCCCGGGTGGGGGCCGGGTCCGGACCCGGTGTCTCAGGAGGCGGCCGCCTCGGCCTGGGTGTACAGGTCCGCGATGGTGTGGTCGAAGAGGGCGCTGTACGAGATGTCGTCGGTGTCGCCGCCCTGCTGGTAGCCGCCGATCGCGCCGATCACGTCGCCGGTGGCGGTGTTGATCCACGGGCCGCCGCTGGTGCCGCCCGGGTAGGCCGGGCAGTGGACGACCCGCTGGTAGGCGCTCTGCTGCCCGGTGGTGTTGGTGCACAGGACGGGCGCCTCGGCGTCGGCGGGGTAGCCGTAGAGGCGGACGGTGGCGCCGAACGGCTCGTCGGTGCCCAGCCGGTTGCCGCCGACCACGTCCTCGACGTTGCGGCCGTTACTGGGGGCGGTCTCCAGGATCGCGAAGTCCTCGTCCTCGTCGCCCTTCTGGGACCAGCCGGCGGTGGTGTGGATCGCGGTCACCCGCCAGGTGCCGTACGGGGCGGAGCCGTCGCGGTAGCCGGGGGCGAAGGTGACGCCGTCGGTGCTGCTGAGACAGTGCGCGGCGGTCAGCAGCAGGTTGCCGGTGGCGCTGTGCAGCACGCTGGCGGTGCAGAAGTGGTCGCCGGCCGTCGGCGTGCCGCTGAACAGCGCGCCGACCGTCCCGGTCTCACGGTCGCCGGCCGGCGCCGGGGCGGTGGTGCCGAGCGCGACGTCGGCGGCGGTGGTGGTCGGGGCGGCCGGCGCGGCGGCGGGGGTGGCCGTCGCGGTGGCCGTCGGGTCGGCGGTCGGCGCCGCGGAGGGCGTGGGGGCCGCGACCGGGGCGGGCGGGGCGACCGCCGCCGGGTCGGCGGCCGGGACGGGCACGGCGGCCCGGGTGCTGCGGGCCGCCTTCCCGGCGGCCGTCGTGTCGGACAGGTCCAGCCCGTGCGTCCCGGTCAGCACCGCGGCGACCGCCACCGCGGACAGCGCGGTGAACAGGGACGGGGCCAGGAGTCTGCGGCGGCGCGAGCCCTCGCGGCGGTGCTTGCCCATGCCTGTCTCTCCTGCCGGGGCGGTCGGTGGCGTCGTTCGGTGAACGACTATGGCGCCTCAGCCTGGAAAGGGCGTGACCGGCTCCTTGGAGCTCGATGAGAAATACCGTCAGCGCGTCAGCACCGCGTCCAGTTCTGCGGCTCCGACGAAAGCGGTGTGCGTCCCGGCGGCGGTGCAGGCGAAGGCCCCGGCCACCGTACCGGCCCGGGCGCAGTCCAGCGGCGGGCGGCCCTGGAACCAGGCGTACAGGAAGCCGGACACGAAGGCGTCCCCGGCGCCGTTGGTGTCCACCACCGGACGGCCCGGGTCGACGGCCGGCAGCCGGCGCGGCGCCGGGTCGTCCCGGGTGAGCAGGTGGCAGCCCTCGGCGCCGGCGGTGGCGACGACCACCCGCGCGCGCCCCTCGGCGAGGATCGCGCGCATCACCTCCTCGTGGCGGCCGCGGCAGCCGGCCACCGAGAGGAAGACCAGGTCGGAGCCGAGCGCGTAGTCGCGGTGGTGCGGGTCGGCGCCGTCCCAGTCGTGCAGGTCGGTGGAGGTGGTGCGGCCGAGGCGGTGCAGGTCGCCGTACATGTCCCGGTTGACGCCGGTGATGGACAGGTGGACGTGCCGGCTGCGCTCGGCGTACGGCAGACAGAAGTCGCGCGGCAGCCGCAGGTCGGCGGGGTGGCGGCCGTCGAAGAAGGAGAACCGGCGGCCGGCCGGGTCCACCAGGTTGACCCCGCGCGGGGTGCCGTACGGGCTCACCAGGTGCGCGAAGTGCAGTCCGTGGCGCGCGTAGTGGGCGCGGACCAGGTCGCCCTGGGGGTCGTCGCCGAGGAAGTCGATGAACGCGGTGCGCAGGCCGAGGTGGTGGGCGCCGAGGGCGACGCCGTTGCCGGTGTGGCCGACGTAGTCCCGCACCGGCTCGACGAACCGCGAGTCGCCGGGCGGGAGTTCCAGCCGCTCGACCCGGACGATGGTGTCCACGCCGCTGCCGCCGACGACGAGCAGGTCGAACTCGGGCGGCGCGGCCTCGGGTGAAACGGTCTCGGACGGCACGGCGGCGCCTCCTTGCTTCCTGGACGGTGGTGGCCAGGAGTCAAGCAGGCGCCGGAGGTTGACTGCAAGGACTTGCTGCAAATTTCAATCGGCAGGTGGCCGCTCCGGACCCGCCTCGGCCCGGACCTCGGCCCCGGTCTCGACGTTCGCCCGGACGTCGGCCCGGGCCACGGCCCGCGGGCTCGGCCGCCCGTCCACCGCCCGTACGGCGGACGCCGATGCCGCCCCGCCCTCGACGGCGGTGGCCGCGACCGGCGTCGGCCGGTGGTCGATCATCAGCACCGCGACCAGCGCGGCCGCCAGCAGCACGCCCATCGCCACCCAGGTCGCGACGACGTAGCCGTGCACCGCGCCCTGGGCGCGCACCGCCGGGTCGGCGGCGATCCGGGTGGCCAGGAAGCTCGCGGTGGCGCTCGCGGCGACCGTGTTCAGCAGCGCGGTGCCGACCGAACCGCCCACCTGCTGCGCCGAGTTGATGGTGGCCGAGGCCGCGCCGGCCTCGTTCGGGGCGACCCCGAGGGTGGCCAGGCTCATGGCCGGCATGAACACCAGGCCCATGCCGAAGCCGATCAGCAGTTCGGCGGGCAGCACCATGCCGGCCCACGGGCTGTCCACCCGCATCTGGGTCAGCCAGGCCATGCCGCCCGCGGCGAGCAGCAGGCCGGGGCCGATCAGGTTCCGGGACGGCACCCTGGTCATCATCCGGGCCGCGAAGCCCGTCGAACTCAGCACGATGGCGACCGTCATGGGCAGGAAGGACAGGCCGGACACGATCGGCGAGAAGTGCTTGATGGCCTGGAGGTAGTAGGTCAGGAACAGGAACAGGCCGAACATGCCGACCATCGCCAGGCCCACCGAGAGCGCGCCGCCGCCCCGGTTGCGGTCGGCGACGATGTGCAGCGGCAGCAGCGGGTGCGCGGTGCGCCGCTCCACCAGGACGAACGCCGCGAGCAGCGCCACGCCCAGGACCAGCGGGCCGATCACCAGGCCGTCGCCCCAGCCCCTGGTCACGGCCTCGGAGGTGCCGTAGACGATCGCCAGCAGGCCGCCGCAGCCGAGCAGCGCCCCGGGCAGGTCCAGCCGCAGCCGGCGGCCCTTCCCGACGTGGTCGCGCTTCAGCACGTTGAAGGCCGCGAAGGCGGTGACGGCGGCGATCGGCACGTTGACGAACAGGCACCAGCGCCAGTCCAGGTACTCGGTCAGCAGGCCGCCGGCGATGAAGCCGATCGCGGAGCCGCCGCCGGCGATCGCGCCGAAGATGCCGAAGGCCGTACTGCGTTCCCGCGGATCGGAGAAGGTGGTGGAGAGCAGCCCCAGCGCGGAGGGGGCGAGCAGGGCGCCGAACGCGCCCTGGAGGGCGCGGGCGCCGAAGAGCATGGCGGGGCCGACCGCCGCGCCGCCGAGGGCGGAGGCGAGGGCGAAGCCCAGCAGGCCGACGGTGAAGACGCGCTTGCGGCCGAAGAGGTCGCCCAGCCGGCCGCCGAGCAGCAGCAGGCCGCCGAAGGCCAGCGTGTAGGCGGTGATCACCCACTGCCGGTCGGCGTCCGAGATGCCCAGGTCCCGCTGGGCGGACGGCAGTGCGATGTTCACGATGGTGATGTCGAGCACGATCATGAGCTGGGCGGTGGCGATGACGGCCAGCGCCCACCAGCGGCGGCGGTCCGCGTCCTCATGACCGGCGACGGTTCTCGCAGTCACTGGTCGAGCCTTCCGGAGTGGGGCGGAGAGGTCACGCAGTCGCCTTCCAGCCAAACCCCGCTCCGGACGGATGGCAAGGAAAAACCTCACCAAATCAGACCTTCAGGACAAAAGAACCAGGCCCCCGGGGCTGCGGACCGAGTCCCGGGGGCCTGGTTCCACGGCTCGCGCCGCGTGGTGGCTCAGAGCGCCGAGAGCTCCTCGACCAGGTCGTCCAGCCCCAGCGAGCCCTGCGAGAGCGCCGCCATGTGCCAGGCCTTGAGGTCGAACTCCTCGCCGCGCGCCTCGTGCGCCGCCTTCGCCGCCGCCCGGCCGCGCAGCCAGGCGCGCTCGCCCAGCTTGTAGCCGATCGCCTGGCCGGGCAGGCCCAGGTAGCGGACCAGTTCGCTGTCCAGGAAGTCGGCGGACAGGCCGCAGTACAGGCCGAAGAACTCCCGGGCGTGCTCCGGGGCGACCGGCTCGCCCGGCCGGTACGGGGAGTCCGCCGGGAAGTCCAGGCCCACGTGCATGCCGATGTCGACGATGACCCGCAGCGCGCGCATCATCTGCGCGTTGAGGTAGCCCAGGCGGTGGCCCGGGTCGGTGAGGTAGCCGAGCTCGTCCATCAGGCGCTCGGCGTACAGCGCCCAGCCCTCCAGGTTGGCGCTGACCCCGCCGAGGCTCACCTGGTAGGTGGAGAGCCGGTCGGCGACGTAGTTCCACTGCGCGAGCTGGAGGTGGTGGCCCGGGACGCCCTCGTGGTACCAGGTGGAGACCAGGTCCCAGACCGGGAAGCGGTCCCGGCCGACCAGCGGCAGCCAGGTCCGCCCGGGGCGGCTGAAGTCCAGCGAGGGCGCGGTGTAGTACGGCGCGGCGGCGCTGCCCGCCGGGGCGATCCTCGACTCGACCCGGGTGACCGGCTCGGCCAGGTCGAAGTGGGTGCCCTGGAGGTCCCGGACGGCCTGGTCCATCAGGCCCTGGAGGTACTCCCGGGCGGCCTCGGCACCCTCGATCGCCGGGCCGTCCGACTCCAGCCAGCGCATCGCCGCGAGCGGACCCGCGCCCGGCAGGACCTTCTCGGCCTCGGTCTCCATCTGCGCCAGCAGGTCGTGGAACTCGCTCCAGGCCCAGGCGTAGGCCTCGTCGAGGTCCAGGTCGGCACCGGTCCAGTAGCGCACCCAGCGGACGTAGCGCTCCCGGCCCGCGGTGTCCGGGGCGCCGGCCGCGGCCGGGCCGTACACGTCGCGCAGCCAGTCGCGCAGCTCCGCCAGCGCCTCGGCGGCGGCCACCGCGTGCTTCGACAGCTCGGGGTGCAGGCCCTCCGGCGCGCCCTGGACGAAGGTGCCGAACCAGGCACCGGGCACCCGCTCGGCGGCGGGCGCGTCCTCGCCCAGCCACTCGGCGAACTGCCCGAGCACCGTGGCCACCTGGCGCGGGCCGGACAGCAGGCCGCGCTCGACGCCCTCCGTCAACGTGCGCCGGTACTGCGCGAACGCCTCCGGGAGCCGCGCCATCCGGCGGCCGATCACCTGCCACTCGGCCTCGGTGTCGGTGCCCATCAGGGTGAAGGACTCCCGCACGTCGTGCACCGGGGAGCCCAGGTTGCGCAGCGAGCGGAAGTTCTCCCCCGCCTCGTGGACGGCGAGTTCGGCGGTCAGCCGCTCGCGCAGCAGCCGGGCGCAGCGGCGCTCCGCCTCGTCGTCGGCGGCACCGGCCCGCTCGGCCTCGTCGAGCTTCGCCAGGGTGCGGCGGGCGAGGTCGGCGACGGCCTCGGGACCGGCCGGGGAGAGGTCGGGAAGCCGGTCGTCGTCAAGGTTGAGACCGAGGTACACCGCGGTCAGCGGGTCGAGCTCGGCCAGTTCGCGGACGTGGTCGTCGGCGATGCGGCGAGGGGTGGCGCCGTCGGCGGTGATCAGTTCTTCACGCATTCGGACATCATTTCGTGGCGCGGCAGCTTTGCAACCCCTTTGCGAGCCGGGTTCGCCTGCGAAAATCCGTTCGGCGCGACCGGATCCGATCCGTCCGGCGCCCATTACGCTTGGCCGCCATGGAAGCCAGCCCCGCCCCGGCCGCACCCGAGCCGCGCCCGCGCCGCACCGGCTACCGGCGGCTGCCGGTCCAGCAGCGGCGCGAGCAGCTGATCGCGGTCGCCCTGGAGCTGTTCGCCTCCCGGCCGCCCGAGGAGGTGGGCCTGGACGACGTCGCCGAGGCCGCCGGGGCCTCCCGCCCGCTGGTGTACCGCTACTTCGCGGGCGGCAAGCAGCAGTTGTACGAGGCCGCGCTGCGCACCGCGGCGGACGAGCTGAGCAGCCGCTTCGCGGTACGGCTGAGCGGGACGCCGTCCGAGCAGCTGTCGGCGGTGCTGGACGGCTACTTCGCCTTCGTGGCCGAGCACGACGCGGGCTACTCGGCGCTGCTGCGCGGCGGTTCGGTGGTGGAGACGGCCCGCACCTCGGCGATCGTGGACGACGTCCGGCGGGAGGCGCTGCGCCGGACGCTGCGCCACCTGGGCGTGCGGGAGGCCGGGCCGCGGCTGACGCTGCTGGTGCGCTCCTGGATCGCGGTGGTCGAGGGCGCGTCCCTGAGCTGGCTGGACGAGGGGCGCGCGCTGCCGGTGGCGGAGCTGCGCGACTGGCTGGTGGACCAGTTCACGGCGATGGCGGCGGCTACCGCGCTGCACGACCCGCAGACGGCCGAGGTGCTGGCGGGGGTGCTGGCGCTGGAGGGGCCGCGGCCGGAGCGGGCGGAGCGGCTGCGGGCGGTGCTGGGCGGCGGCTCCTAAGGCGGCGCGGCCGCACCCGAGCGGTGCCGGCGCCCCTCCCGACCCCCGTGCCAAGGGTCGGGGCGGCCTGCGTGATTACGCCTTGCCGAGCACCTGGCGCTGGCGGCCGAGCCCGTCGACCTCGATCTCGACCACGTCGCCCGGGGCGAGGTACGGCGTGCCGGGGCGGCCCAGGGTCACCCCCGCCGGGGTGCCGGTGATGACCACGTCGCCGGGCTCCAGCACCATGAACCGGCTCGCGTAGCGGACCAGTTCGAGCACCGGGAAGACCATCTCCGCGGTGCTGCCGTGCTGCCGCCGCTCGCCGTTGACCCACAGCCGCAGGGTCAGCGCCTGCGGGTCGGCCACCTCGTCGGGGGTGACCAGCCAGGGCCCGAGCGGGGTGAAGGTCTCCGCCGACTTGCCCTTGTCCCACTGGCCGCCGCGCTCGAACTGGAAGGCCCGCTCGGTGACGTCGTTGGCGATCGTGTACCCGGCGATCACCCCGGCCGCCTCGGCGTGCGAGTCCAGGTAGCGGGCGGTGCGGCCGATCACGACCGCCAGCTCGGCCTCGTAGTCGGTCTTCTCGCCGCCGCGCGGCACCAGCACCTCGTCGTACGGGCCGACCACGGTGGAGCCCGGCTTGAGGAAGATCACCGGCTCGGCCGGGATCGCGGCCCCGGCCTCGGCCGCGTGGTCGCGGTAGTTGAGCCCGATGCCGACCACCTTGCCCGGCCGGGGCACCGGTGCGCCCACCCGCAGGCCGTCGAGGTCCAGCACCGGCAGGACGCCGGCGGCCGCGTCCCGGGCCAGTGCGGCCGGGTCCAGCCCGGCCAGGAAGGCCCCGTCGAGGTCGCGGGTCCGCCCCGAGAGGTCGTACGCGGTGCCGTCCTCACCCAGGACGACCGGGCGCTCGGCGCCCGCGGGTCCGACGCGCAGGAGCTTCATCGATCCGTCACCAGCCTTTCGTCGCAGCTCACCGGGGCGGCCCGGAGGCCGCTCCCGAGTCCGGCAACGAGGTATACCAACGCGCCGGGGCGGCGGGCCAGACCGTCCCGATGGGCGAAATCCTCCCGGTTGGCGCTCCGGCCGCCGCCCCGGCTCGGCGGCCCGCACGGTTGACACCCCGGGGGCCGACCGTGCGGAGGCGGCTCAGCCGTCCTGCGCGCCGCCGCCGAGCAGCGCCGCCAGGGCGACGGCCCGCGGCCGGCCCGGGCCGAGCCGGGCGGCCTCCCGCTGCCAGTGCGCGAGGTCGCGCCGGGCGTCCGCCCGGGCCTCCGGGGTGGCGCCGGGCACCTGGGCCAGCTCGTCCAGCAGGGCGGCGGCCGCGCCCGGGCTGCCGTCCCGGGCCACCCAGAGGGCCAGGTCGTGGCAGGTGCGCAGGGTGCGCGGGTCCTCCGGGCCGCAGATCCGGGCGAAGTCGGGGACGAGTGCGGTGAGGATCTCCACCGCCTCCGCGGCCTCGCCGGCCTCCCCGTGCCGCCAGGCCCGGTCGGCCCGCCGGCGCAGCTGCTCCGGGCTGGGGTCGTCCGGGCGCAGCATCCCGGGCCGGATGGCGCGCAGCCGCTCCAGCACCTCGGCGGCGCCGGCCGGCCGCTGTCCGGGCCGCTTGGCGAGCAGTTCGGCGACCAGCCCGGCCAGGGCCGGGTCCTTGCCGCGCACCCGGGGCGGGACCTCCTCCAGGTGCTTGTACATGTACTCGGCGGCCGAGGCGGCGCGGAACGGGCGGGTGCCGGTGCAGACCTCGTACAGCATGATGCCGAGCGCGTAGAGGTCGGCCCGACCGTCCACCGGGCCGCCGGACCAGCATTCGGGCGCCAGGTACGGGACGGTGCCGACCACGTTGCCGGTGGAGGTGAGCCGGACGGTCTGGGTGACCAGTCGGGCGATGCCGAAGTCCAGGACCTTGGCCCGCTCCCCGTCCTCCACGATCATCACGTTCTCGGGCTTGATGTCCCGGTGGACGATCCCCGAGCGGTGCGCGGCGTCCAGCGCCTTGCACACGTGCCGCATCCAGCGCAGCCCCTGCTTGTGGTCCGGCCGGCCGTCCTTGAGCACCTCGGACAGCGCCCGGCCGCGGACCAGCTCCATCACCAGATACGGGATCTTCCCGGAGCCGGACTCCGTCCACCCGTAGTCGTACACGGTGACGATGTGCGGGTTGTTGAGGCCGCCGGCCGTCCGGGCCTCACGGACGAACCGGCTGACCGCCTCCCGGTCGGTGGCGTGCTCGGCGAGCAGCACCTTGACCGCGACCGGCCGGTCGATGGTCGTGTCGGTCGCCCGCCAGACCACGCCGAAGCCGCCCCGGCCCAGCTCCTGCTCCAGCCGGAAGCGGCCGCCGAGCACCTCGCCCTTCTCCATTCCCTCCCCCAACCCGACCGCGCCCGCTCGGCGTTCGCCGCCGGAGGGGTCGGAGGGGTCACCATAGCGGCGGGCGGGGACGAACGGGTGAACGAGCCGGGCGCACTTCCGGCAGCTACGGCTTGGGCAGCCCGGGCGGGTTGATCTCGGAGCTCTTCACGGCCTCGTTGTCCAGGCCCCAGCGCTTGAGCACCTGCCCGTACGTGCCGTTCCTGATCACCTCGTCGATCGCCCCGTTCAACGCCTTGACCAGGCCGTTGTCCTTCCGGGTGGTCGCCGCGATCTTGCCGAGGACGTCCGCGCCGCCGCCCGAGTAGGTGCCGACGACCTCGGTCTCGCCGGTCTGCACGGCGTGGAAGGCCAGGCTGGGGTTGGGGCCGGTGTAGACCTCGATCCGGCCGGAGGAGAGCGCCAGGTAGTACTCGGTGCCCTGGAAGTACTTGATGTCGATCGGCTTGAGGCCGTTCCTGACGTTCTCCTCGCTCCAGGAGACCAGCAGCTTCTCCTGGTTGGTGCCGGTGGCGACGCCGACCGTCTTGCCCGCGAGGTCCCTGGGGCCGGTGACCTTGAGGCCGCCGCCCTTCTTCGCCTCGAAGCCCAGGACGTCCAGCCGGTAGGTGGCGAAGTCGTACTTCTCCTTGCGCGCCTCGGTGACGGTGATGTTGGACAGGCCCACGTCGTACTTGCCGCTGTCCAGGCCGACGAAGATGTTCTCCCAGGAGACCGGGTTGAACTCGACCTTGAGGCCGAGCACGTTGCCGATCAGGAGGGCGAGGTCCGGTTCGACGCCGATGATGGTCTTGTCGTCGTTGGCGTAGAAGTCCAGCGGCGGGGTGGAGCCGATGGAGTCGACGACGCTCAGCGTCCCCTTCCGTCTGATCTCCTCCGGGACCAGCGCGGCGATCGCGTCGACCTTGGGCGTGGTGACCCGTTCCTGGTTCGGCGACAGGTTCACCACCGTGCCGTCCGGCGCGGTGCTGCCCTTGGCCGGGGCGAGCTCCCCCGCCGCGCCCGTGGCGCCGCTGCCGCAGCCGGCCAGGACGAGGGCTGCGGTGAGCGCGGCGGCGGTCACGAGGGCGCGACGGGGTAGGGACATGGCGGAACTCCTGCTCGGTGAAGGGGGGTTGGGGAAAGGGGAAGGTCAGAGGACCTTGGCCAGGAAGGCCCGGGTGCGCTCGTGCCGCGGCCGGTCCAGGACCTCGGCGGGCGGGCCCTGCTCGACCACCACGCCGCCGTCCATGAAGACCACGGTGTCGGCGACCTCGCGGGCGAAGCCGATCTCGTGGGTGACCACGATCATCGTGGTGCCGCTGCGGGCCAGGTCCTTGATGACGTCCAGCACCTCGCCGACCAGCTCCGGGTCGAGCGCCGAGGTCGGCTCGTCGAACAGCAGCACCTTCGGCTCCAGCGCCAGCGCCCGGGCGATCGCCACCCGCTGCTGCTGCCCGCCGGACAGCTGCCGGGGGTAGGCGGCGGCCTTGTCGGCCAGCCCGACCCGCTCCAGCAGCGCCAGCGCCGTCGCCCTGGCCTCGGCCCGGGGGCGGCGCAGCGCGGAGACCGGCGCCTCGACCAGGTTCTCCAGCACGGTGAGGTGCGGGAACAGGTTGAAGTTCTGGAACACGAAGCCGATGCCGGTGCGCTGGCGCAGCACCTCGCGCTCCTTGAGCTCGTACAGCCGGTCGCCGGAGCGGCGGTAGCCGATCAGCTCGCCGTCGATGGCGACGTGGCCGCGGTCCAGCTTCTCCAGGTGGTTGATCGCGCGCAGCAGGGTGGACTTGCCGGAGCCGGACGGGCCGAGCACCACGGTCACCGAGCCGGCCGGGACGTCCAGGTCGACCCCGCGCAGCACCTCCAGCCGGCCGAAGCTCTTGTGCAGGCCGCGGACCTGCACCATCGGGGCGGCCGGGCTCGGGGCGGCCGGGCTCGGCTCGGGCTTCGTCAGGGTGGTCACGACTGTCCTCCGGGGGTACGGGCGGCGGCGGGCCGGGTGCGGTCCGGCAGGCTCCGGGCGAGGGCCCGGACGCGCTGCCACGGGGTGGGCGGCGGGGTGCGCTGGGCGCCGCGGGCGAAGTGGCGCTCGACGTAGTACTGGCCGACCGAGAGCACGGTGGTCAGCAGCACGTACCAGACGGTGGCGACCATCAGCAGCGGCACCACCCGGCCCGTACGGCCGTAGACCACCTGGGCCTGGTAGAAGAGCTCGCCGATGGCCATCACATAGACCACCGAGGTGCCCTTGAGCAGCGAGATCACCTCGTTGGCGGCGGCCGGCAGGATGCCGCGCATGGCCTGCGGCAGCACGATCCGCCGGCCCTGCCGCCAGCGCGGGATGCCGAGCGCGGCGGCGGCCTCGCGCTGGCCGGCGTCCACCGCGATGATGCCGCCGCGGATGATCTCGGCGGCGAACGCGGCCTGGTGCAGCCCGAGGCCGAGCACCGCCGCGCCGAGCGCGCTGAGCACGCCGACCGTCTCGACCTCGCCGAAGGTCGGGCCGAACGGGATGCCGATCCCGAACCGCTTGTACAGGTAGGAGAGGTTGAACCAGAACACCAGCTGGACGATCAGCGGGATCGAGCGGAACACCCACACGTAGGCCCAGGCGATGGAGCGCAGGATCGCGCTGCGGGACAGCCGCATCGCGGCCACCACGGTGCCCAGCAGGAAGCCCAGCACCGTGCCGTAGGCGGTGAGTTCGAGGGTCCGTCCGATCGCCCGGAGGATGGTGTCGGCGGTGAAGTAGAGCCGGAAGGTGGCCCAGTCCCAGCCGGGGTTGGTGGCCAGGCCGTGGGCGAACTGGGCGAGCACGACCAGCGCGGCGATCCCGGCGGCCCAGCGCCAGGGGTGCCGGGCGGGGACGGTGCGCAGGCCGGCCAGCCGGTCGAGGTCGAGGGCGGCGGCCGGGGCCGGCCGGCTGGGCGGGGCCGCGCTGGTCCCGGTGGTGGCGGTGGTGGCGGTGGTCATCGGGGGTCTCCTTCGCTCGGGCCGGCGCTCAGGCGTGCTCGGGCGGGCTGATCTGCGACTCCTTGATCGCCGACTCGGCGACCCCCCACTTGCGCAGGATCCGCTCGTACGTCCCGTCCTTGATCAGCTGGTTGACCGCCGCCTGGAGGGCCGGGGCGAGCTTCGAGCCCTTCTTCAGGGCGAAGCCGACGTCGAGGCGGTGGAACTCGTTGAGGAAGCGGGTCCCGGAGGCCTCCTGCGCGACCTGGTGGCGCAGGCCGTTGATGGTGGACATCTCGATGTCCACCCGGCCCTGCTGGAGGCTGGTCAGCAGGGCGCCGCTCTCGCTGAACGCCTTGACCTCGTACGGCTTCTTCCCGGCGTCGGTGCAGACGCTCTTCCGGCTGTTGAGGGTGCTCTCGAAGGTGGTGCCGGCGCCGGTGCCGATGGTCAGTCCGCACAGCTGGACCAGGTCGGTGACCGGCTGGATCGCGGTGTTGTCCTTCTTCACCGCGAAGCCCTGGCCGTCGTCGATGTAGGTGACGAAGTCGATGGTCTTCAGCCGGGCCGCGGTGACCCCGAAGTTGCCGGTGCCGACGTCGTACTTCCCGCTGTCCAGGGCGGGCAGGATGGTCTCGAAGGCGGCCTGCTCGCGCTGCACGGTCAGGCCGAGCAGCCTGGCCACCGCGTCGGTGAAGTCCACGTCGATCCCGGCGGGCCTCCGGTCGGCCTGGTCGGTGTAGAAGGCGCTGGGCGGCGTGCCGAAGGACGAGCCGAACCTGATCGTGCCGGCGGCGCGGACGTCCTCGGGCAGCAGCGCGGCGGCGGCCTGCGAGGTCCTGAGGCCGGAGACGAGGTCCTCGGTGGCGGCGGCGGACGGACCGCCCGCCGCGCCCGCGATCTTCGGGTCCGAGCCGCAGGCGGCCAGGGCCAGGACCGGCAGCAGGGCGGCGGTCGCGAGCAGGCGGCGGCGGACGGTGCTGATTCTCACGGGGGGCCTTTCAGGGAGTGTGGGCCAGAACGGGCGACTGCGGTCCGAGGACCGGCAGCCGCTTCTCGAAGGGGAGCGGGCCGATGGTCAGCGGATCGGCCGAGACGTCGAACAGCGGGGTGTAGCCGGCCGCCAGGTAGAGGTTCCTGGCCTCGGGCTGGCGCGGCCCGGTGGTGAGGTAGAACCGGCTGTAGCCGGCCGCGACGGCCGTCCGCTCCAGCTCGGCCAGCACCCGGCGGGCCAGGCCCCGGCGGCGGTGCGCGGAGTGCGTCCACATCCGCTTCACCTCGGCGGTGCGCTCGTCGTAGCGCTTGTACGCGCCGCCGGCCACCGGTTCGCCGTCCTCCAGCAGGAGCAGCAGCACGCCGTGCGGCTCGGCGAAGGCCTCGCCCGGGTAGCGGGTCATCTCCTGGTGCGCCTCGGGGCCGTACCGGGTGACGTACTCGTGGGTGAGCTCGCGCAGCAGCGGTTCGACCAGGGGGTCGTCGACGGACGCCTTGCGGAACTCCCACCCGCCGGCCGCGCTCACGCCTGCGCCGCGATCAGCTGGTGGCGGTCGCGCTCGGCCCGCTCGGCCCGGGCGGCCCCGGCCTTGGCGGCGTCCCGCTTGGCGACCTCCTCGCGGACGATCGGGATGACGTACCGGCCGAAGTCGATCGCGTCGTCCAGCAGGTGGTAGCCGCGCGCGGAGAGGATGTCCACACCGAGGTCGTAGTAGTCGAGCAGAGCCTGGGCGACCGTCTCCGGGGTGCCGACCAGCGCGTTGGAGTTGCCCGCCCCGCCGGTGGCCGCGGCGGTCGGGGTCCACAGCGCGCGGTCGTAGCGCTCGCCGGCCTCGGCGATCTCGATCAGCCGCCGGGAGCCGGTGTTTTCGGGTGTCACGGCCTCGGGGACGCCCTCCGGCCGGTCGGCGCCCCGGCGGGCCCGGATCGCGGCCACCGTCCGGTGCGCCTTCTCCCAGGCCAGCGCCTCGGTCGGCGCGATGATCGGCCGGAACGCCACCTGGATCCGCGGCACGTCGGTGCGCCCGGCGGCCCGGGCCGCCTCCCGCACCCGCTCGATCTGCTCGGCGGTGCGGGCCAGCGGCTCGCCCCACAGGCAGTAGACGTCCGCCTCGGCGCCGCCGGCCGCGTAGGCCGCGTCCGAGGAGCCGCCGAAGGAGACCCCGGGGCGCGGCTGCTGCACGGGGAAGACGTCGGAGACGAAGTCGTTGAAGCGGTAGTGCGGTCCCTCGTGGTCGAAGGGCTCCCGGCTGGTCCAGGCCTTCTTGACGATGCCGATGTACTCGCGGGTGCGCTCGTAGCGCTGGTCCTTGGTCAGGAAGTCGCCCTCGCGCTGCTGCTCGTGGTCGTTGCCGCCGGTGATGAAGTGGACGGTCAGCCGGCCGTCGCTGATCCGGTCGAGCGTCGCGAAGGTCTTGGCCGCGAAGGTCGGGTAGGAGACGTTGGGCCGGTGCGCCAGCAGGATCTGGAGGCGGTCCAGGTGCGAGGCGAGGAAGGCCGCCGCGGCCGCCGGCTCGGGGGCGCCGGCCCCGTACGCGAAGAGCACCCGGTCCCAGCCGTGGTCCTCGTGCGCCCGGGCCAGCCGCAGGGTGTAGTCGCGGTCGAAGGCTGCGGTGGTGCGGGCGGTGGTCTCCGAACCGTCGCCGGTGGCGGCGATGCCGAGGAATTCGACGGGCATGGCGGAACCTTTCGGGGTGGGTGGAGGTCCGGTGGACCGCGGGTGGGCGGCACCGGAGGCGGCCGCGGCGGGGCGGCCGTCGAGCGGGTGACGGTGGGAGGGGTACGGGAGCGGAGGTACCGGACGACGGGAGGGCCGGAGCGCGGGAGGGCCGGAGCGCAGTGCGGGGTCATCGGCGGCAGCGGGGGCCTGACGCGTCGCCGGTCGTCGACGACGGATCCGGCCGCGACGGGGCGGTCCGAGGGAGGGCTCTCCCCGCCGGGGGATCAGGCCGGACGGGCGGCCCGCTGCCGGGTCAGCCGCGACACGCCGCGGACCACACCCGACCGAAGTCGATGTGGTCGCGGGTGACCAGGGGCTGCTCGGCGTACATGGCCCCAAGTTGAACAGTCGGCCGATCGGTACGTCAACCATCCATCATTGCCGCACTGTTGCGATCTCCTGTCGGTTTTTCGACGCGCTTCGACGAAGCCGTCCGGCACCCCCGACCACCCTTGACAGCCGTCGATCGCGCGTGCGTACGATCGACGCGGAGTGCAGTGCCATGCGCCGGCCGTGTTGAGGGACACGGGCCGCCGCCCCCGTACGTGACCACCGCCGTACCTCTCCCCGCCCGCACTCCGCCCAGGAGCCGCCGCCATGGCCACCCCGCAGGACGTCCTGCCCGCCCCCACCCTCCTCGACCGCCCCGGAACGCCGCCCGCCCCCGAGGCCCGGATCGTCGCCCGCCGCAAGCCCGGCCAGTGGGCCGCGGCCGCCGTCGCCCTGCTGCTGGCCGCGATGGCGGTCAACTCGGTGGTCCGCAACAAGGCCTTCCGGTGGAGCGTGGTCGCCGACTGGTTCACCGCCCGCTCCGTGCTCGACGGCCTCGCCCTGACCCTCTGGCTGACCGCCGCCACCCTCGCCCTCGGCTTCGTGCTCGGCACCCTCCTCGCCACCATGCGGCTGTCCGACAACCCCGTGCTGCGCACGCTCAGTTGGGGCTACATCTGGGTGTTCCGCTCCACCCCGCCACTGGTGCAGCTGCTGTTCTTCTTCAACATCGGCGCGCTCTACCCGACCCTCGGCCTGGGCATCCCGTTCGGCCCCGAGTTCGTCACGGTCAAGACCGTCAACCTGATGGGCCCCACCCTCACCGCCGTCATCGGCCTCACCCTGCTGGAGACCGCGTACGCCGCCGAGGTGATCCGCGGCGGCATCCTCTCCGTCGACCGCGGCCAACTGGAGGCGGCGGCCGCGCTCGGGCTCGGCCGGTGGCGGGTGCTGCGCCGGATCGTGGTGCCGCAGGCGATGCGGGCGATCGTGCCGACCGCCGGGAACATGCTGATCGGCGCGCTCAAGGGCACCAGCATCGTCAGCGTGCTGGCCGTCTCCGACCTGCTCTACTCGGTGCAGCTGGTCTACCTCCAGTCGTACCAGGTCATCCCGATGCTGATGGTCGCCACCATCTGGTACCTGGTGGTCACCACCCTGCTGTCCATCGGGCAGTACTACGTGGAGCGCCGCTTCGCCCGGGGCGCCACCCGCGACGGCCTGCCGCCCACGCCGCTGCAGCGGGCCCGCGCGGCCCTCGTCAAGGTGGTGCGGGCATGACGGAGCTCGTCATCGTCGGCGCCGGCCCGCGCGGCACCGGGCTGCTGGAGCGGATCGCCGCCAACGCCGCCGAACTCCTGCCTACCGAGCGGCCGTTGGCGATCCACCTGGTCGACCCGTACCCGCCGGGCGCGGGCCGGATCTGGCGCCACGACCAGTCCCCGCTGCTGCGGATGAACTCGATGGCCGAGGACGTCACCATGTTCACCGACGAGCGCTCCACCCTCGACGGACCGGTCCGCCCCGGCCCCTCGCTCGCCGAATGGGCGCCCCGGCAGGAGGAGTTCGCGCCCTACCGGGAGGTCGCCGACCCGGCCGTCCGGGCCGAGCTGCGCACCCTCGCCCCCACCGACTTCCCCACCCGCCGGGCCCAGAGCGCCTACCTGGACTGGGTGTTCCGCCGCGCCGTCGCCGAACTGCCGGCCCACGTCACGGTCACCGTCCACCGCGACACCGTCCGCCGGATCGAGGGCCCGGCCGACGGCCCGCAGACCGTCCGCCTCGGCGACCGGACCCTCGGCGCCGACCACGTCGTGCTCACCCTCGGCCACCTCGACTCCGTCCCGCACCCGCGCTACGCCGCCGACGCCCGGTTCGCCGCCCGGCACGGCCGCTTCCACCTCCCGCCCGCCTACTCCGCCGACGCGGCCGACGACCTGGCCGCCCTCGCCCCCGGCGAACACGTGGTGCTGCGCGGCCTCGGCCTCGCCTCGGTGGACCTGGTCGCCCTGCTCACCGAGGGCCGCGGCGGCCGCTTCGAGCCCACCGGGGACGGGCCCGCGCTGCGCTACCACCCCTCCGGCCGCGAGCCGGTGCTCCACCTCGGCTCCCGGCGCGGCGTCCCGTACCACTCCAAGACCGGCTACCGGCTCCAGGGGCCGCCCGCCCCGCTCCCCCGGTACTTCGACGAGGCCGCCGTGGACGCCGTGCTCGCCACCGGTGGACAGCTCGAACTGCGGCGCGACTTCTGGCCGTTGATGGCCAAGGAGATCGCCTTCGGGCACTACCACGAGCTGTTCCACGCCCACCCCGGGCGCACCGCCCTGCCCTGGCCGGAGTTCCTCGCCCGCTACGACCGGCACGCCTGGTACTCCCCCGAACTCGCCGCCCTGGTCGCCGAGGCCGTCCCCGACCCGGCCGACCGGATCGACTTCGAACGGCTCGACCACCCGCTGGCCGGGCTCGAACTCGGCACCGACGAGGAGCTCCAGGCGCACCTGCGCGGGTACGTCACCGCCGACGCCGACCGCCGCGCCGACCCCGCGCACAGCGCCGACCTCGGCGCCTTCCTCGCCCTGCTCTCGCTGTTCGGCCGGCTCCCCCGGGTCGTCGCCGGCGGCCGGCTCACCGCCCGCTCCCTCGCCGAGGAGGTGGACGAGTGGTTCTTCGGCTACTTCAGCTTCCTCGCCTCCGGCCCGCCCGGGTTCCGGCTGCGCCAGCTGCTCGCCCTCTCCGAGGCCGGGGTGGTGCGCTTCCTCGGCGCGGACGTCCGGATCGAACGGGACGAGGCGAGCGGCACCTGGCGGGCCTCCGGCGCCACCGTGCCCGGCCACCACGTCACCGCGACGGCCCTGGTCGAGGCGTACCTGCCCAAGCACGCGCTGGCCCGCACCCTGGACCCGGTGCTCGGCGAACTGCACCGCACCGGACGGATCGTCGAGGAGGTGGTCACCGACCCGGACTACACCCACCGCTCCGGCCTGGTCACCATCGCCGCCGGCGACAGCCGGCTGCTGGACCCGGCCCTCGGCGGCGCCCCGCACCCGCGCCGCACCGCCCTCGGCCCGCACACCAGCCTGCGCGCGGCCGCCGCCTTCGCCCGCCCCCGCACCGACGCCCCCGGCTTCCGGCAGAACGACGCCGCCGCCCGCGCCCTGCTCCGGGCCCTGGCCGCGCTCCCGGCGGCAGCCCCGGCGCTGGCGGCGTGCGCACGGTGACGGCGGTATCGGCCTGAGCACCGCGGCGACGGCACCGGCGTGGCCTGGGCGCCGTGGCGGCGGCGCTCAGGCCCCGAAGATCTCCTCCACCAGGTCCTCGTCCGAGACGTGGTCCGGCGCGTCGAACACCACGTCCGCGACGCCCTTCAGGCCGATCCCCCGGTCCAGCGCGTCCATGCAGGCCCGGGCCTGCTCGTCGGTGGCGAAGTCCCACACCCGCAGCCGCCGCACCAGCACCAGCGCCTCCATCGGGCTCATCCGCGGCGTCCGGCGGCGCGGCCCCGGCCCCTTGCGGCCGGCCTCGGCCAGCTGCCGCTGGTACCCGGCCAGGTCCTGCCAGGCCTGCACGGTGCTCGGGTGCTGCTCGCCCAGCACCCGGGCGAGGTCCGGCAGCAGCCCGTGCAGCTGGATCACCGCGCCCTGCGGGTCGCCCCGGTTGGCCTGGTGCAGCGCGAGGTCGTGCCGGGCCTTCAGGACCC
This sequence comes from Kitasatospora sp. NPDC058046, assembly GCF_042885595.1. NCBI lineage: Bacteria > Bacillati > Actinomycetota > Actinomycetes > Kitasatosporales > Streptomycetaceae > Kitasatospora > Kitasatospora sp. NPDC058046. The sequence goes on along the minus strand of NZ_JBHVRS010000002.1, from coordinate 601,943 downwards.
GGGGGTCGTACGGGCCCCAGGCGGCGTGCAGGTCGGGCAGCAGCTCGTGCATCAGCCTGATCGTGGTGATCGGCGCACCGCTCTCGCCGACGCACCAGACCAGGTGGTAGCGGGCGCCGAGGGTGTCCGGGTCGAGCGGGCCGAGCGCCGAGCGCATGTCGCCCACCAGGGCGGTCAGCAGCCGGATCGCGCCGTTCAGGTCCCCGGTCCGGCTGAGGTACCAGGCGAAGTCCCGCCAGGTGCACAGGGTGTCCCGGTCGCTCGCGCCGAGCACGGTCACGCACTCCTGGGCGACGGTCTGCAGGAGCATCGCCGACTCGCCGGCCGTCGCCGCCCGGTAGGCGGCCGACCGGCGCTCGCGCAGCCCGGCCCGTACGGCCTCGGAGGGCGGCGCGGCCGTCACCGGCGGCGTGGTCAGCGGCGGCAGCACCGACGGGACGGCGGGCGGCGCGGCGGGAGCGGGAACGGCAGGCGGGGGAACTGCGGGCGGCACGGCGGGCGGGGGAACGGCGGGCGCGGGGACGACCGGCGGGGCGCTCGGCGGAGGCGGCACCACCGGCGCCGGCCGCTCCACCACCGTCGGCACCGGCGCCGGCGCACCCGCCCGGCCGCCCGCCCACCCGGCCAGCTCGGCGAGCCGCCGCTCGACCGTACGGGCGTCGGCCGGCCGGTCCGCCGGGTCCTTCGCCAGCAGCTCCGCGACCAGCCCGGCCACCTGCGGCGGCAGCCCGAACTGCGCCGGGTCCAGCGGCGCGGGCACCTCGTTGAGGTGCTGGTACATCAGCACCGGCGTCGAGTCCCCACCGAACGGCCGTGCCCCGGTGAAGAGTTCGACCAGGACGCAGCCCAGCGCGTACAGGTCGGCCCGCCCGTCCACCCGGCCGCCGGTCCACCGCTCGGGCGCCATGTACGCCGGGCTGCCGACGATCGTCCCGGTGGTGGTCAGCCCGCCCGCGCCGGTGTCCAGCTGGGCGATGCCGAAGTCCAGCACCTTCAGGTGCCCGGCGTCGGTGATCATCACGTTGTCCGGCTTGATGTCCCGGTGCACCATGCCCGCGTCGTGCGCGGCGGCCAGCGCGCCGCTGATCTGCCGCCCCCAGCGCAGGCTGAGCCCGGGCTCGGGCACCCCCGCCTCCAGCACCTCGGTGAGGGTGCGGCCGGTGAGCAGCTCCATCACCAGGTAGGTGACCTCCTCGCCGCCGAGCTCGCACTGCCCGAGGTCGTGCACCGTGACGATGTGCGGGTGCGAGAGGTTGCCGGCCGCGCCGGCCTCCCGGACGAACCGCAGCGCGGCCTTCGCCCGGTCGCCGCCGTGGTGCCCGATGACCTTGACCGCCACCGGCCGCCCCATCCGGCTGTCCTCGGCCCGCCACACCACCCCGAACCCGCCCTGCCCGAGCTTCTCCACCAGCTCGTACCGGCCGTCCAGGACGTCCCCGACTCGCACGCGCGCTCCCCTCCCGCCATGACGCCCAGACTCTACCGACGCCGGCCGCCGCCCTTCGCCCCGCCGTCGCCCCTCCCCGCCCGCCCCCTCCCCCGGCCCCCGGCCAGGTGGAAGGATGGAATCGAACCCCCGCACGAAGGCGGCGGTACGCACCAGCAGAGCCCGAGGAGAGCGGCCATGGCCAAGCAGGCCCCGCAGAGCGACCCGGCGCAGGACGCCCCCGAGGTGTCCGCGCCCCAGCACGCCGCCGCCGGGCTGCCCGCCGTCGGCCACAGCCTGCGGATGGCCGCCGAGCAGATGGGCGCCCGCCGCACCCTGGCCACCCTGCTCAAGGTCAACCAGCAGGACGGCTTCGACTGCCCCGGCTGCGCCTGGCCGGAGCCGGACAAGCCGCACACCGCCGAGTTCTGCGAGAACGGCGCCAAGGCCGTCGCCGAGGAGGCCACCGAGCGCCGCGTCCGCGCCGAGTTCTTCGCCGCCCACCCGGTCGCCGACCTGGCCGAGCGCTCCGGCTACTGGCTGGGCCAGCAGGGCCGGCTCACCCAGCCGATGCTGCTGGACGAGGGCGCCACCCACTACACGCCGGTCTCCTGGGACGACGCCTTCGCGCTCGTCGCCGAGGAGCTGAAGGCCCTGGACACCCCGGACGGCGCCGCCTTCTACACCTCCGGCCGGACCAGCAACGAGGCCGCCTTCGCGTACCAGCTGTTCGCCCGCCGGCTCGGCACCAACAACCTGCCGGACTGCTCCAACATGTGCCACGAGTCCTCCGGCTCGGCGCTCACCGAGACGCTCGGCGTCGGCAAGGGCAGCGTCAGCCTGAAGGACCTCTACCAGGCCGACCTGATCATCGTGGCCGGCCAGAACCCGGGCACCAACCACCCCCGGATGCTCTCCGCGCTGGAGCGCGCCAAGCGGGCGGGCGCCACGATCGTCAGCGTCAACCCGCTGCCGGAGGCCGGCCTGGAGCGGTTCAAGAACCCGCAGCACGCGCGCGGCCTGGTCGGCCACGGCACCAAGCTGACCGACCTCTTCCTGCAGATCCGCCTCGGCGGGGACCTCGCGCTGTTCCGCGCGCTGAACCGGATCGTCCTGGAGCAGGACGGCGTCGACCGCGACTTCGTCGCCGAACACTGCTACGGCTTCGAGGAGTTCGAGGCCCAGGCACGGCGGACCGACCGCGCCGAGGTGCTCGCCGCGACCGGCCTGCCCTGGGAGCAGATCGAGGAGCTCGGCCGGCTGGTGCTGAAGTCCGAGAAGATCATCGTCTGCTGGGCGATGGGCCTCACCCAGCACAAGCACGCCGTGCCGACCATCCGCGAGGTGGTCAACTTCCTGCTGCTGCGCGGCAACGTCGGCCGCCCCGGGGCCGGGGTCTGCCCGGTGCGCGGGCACAGCAACGTCCAGGGCGACCGGACGATGGGCATCTTCGAGCGCCCCGGCGACGCCTTCCTGGACGCCCTGGGCCGGGAGTTCGGCTTCGAGCCGCCGCGCGAGCACGGCCTCGACTCGGTGGACACCATCCGCGCCATGCGCGACGGCCGGATCGGGGTCTTCTTCGCGATGGGCGGCAACTTCGTCGCGGCCACCCCGGACACCGAGGTCACCGAGGCCGCGATGCGCAAGTGCCGGCTGACCGTCCACGTCTCCACCAAGCTCAACCGCTCGCACGTGGTCACCGGCGCCCGCGCCCTGATCCTGCCCACCCTCGGCCGCACCGACCGGGACGTCAGCGCACGCGGCGCCCAGTTCGTCAGCGTCGAGGACTCGATGGGCCAGGTGCACGCCTCGCGCGGCGGCCTGCGCCCGCCGGCCCCCGGCCTGCTCTCCGAGACCGCGATCGTCTGCCGGCTGGCCCGCACCGTGCTCGGACCGCGGGACACCGTGCCGTGGGAGGACTTCGCCACCGACTACGACACCCTGCGGGACCGGATCGCCCGCGTCGTCCCGGGCTTCGAGGACTTCAACGAGAAGGTCCGCCGCCCCGGCGGCTTCACCCTGCCGCACGGCCCCCGGGACACCCGCACCTTCCCGACCGCCACCGGGAAGGCCAACTTCTCCGTCAACCCGCTGACCGCCCCCGAGGTCCCGCCGGGCCGGCTGCTGCTCCAGACCCTGCGCTCGCACGACCAGTACAACACCACGATCTACGGCCTCGACGACCGCTACCGCGGCATCAAGGGCGGCCGCCGGGTGGTCCTGGTCAACCCCGCGGACGCCGAGGAGCTGGGGCTGACCGACGGCGGGTACGTCGACCTGGTCGGCGAGTGGAGCGACGGGGTGGAGCGCCGCGCCCCGCACTTCCGGGTCGTCCACTACCCCGTCGCCCGCGGCGGCGCGGCGGCCTACTACCCCGAGACCAACGTGCTGGTGCCGCTGGACTCCACCGCCGACATCAGCAACACCCCGACCTCCAAGGCGGTCGTGATCCGCTTCGCCCCCGACAGCGGCGCGTAACCCCGAGCACCGCGAAGGCCGCCCCGCGTCCGGTGACGTGGGGCGGCCTCCTCGTGGCCTGATCGACGCGTCAGTGCGTCGGGGTGCCCAGCGGCAGCGTCGCCGTCGCACTGCCCGCGGCCGTGGCGGTCGCCGAACCGGTGCCGCTCGGGCTCCCCGTCGGGGTGCCCGTCCCGGTCGGGGTGGGCGTGCCGGTCCCGCTCGGGGTGCCCGGCCCGGTCGGCGTCCCCGTCGGGGTCGTGGTCGGGGTCGTGGTCGGCGTGCCGCCGGTCGGCGTCCCCGGGTCGGTCGGCGTACCGGTCCCGCCCGGCGTGCTCGGCGTGCCCGGGTCGGTCGGCGTGCCCGGCACGGCCGGCGGCGTCACCGTGCCGCCCGTGGCCGGCGGGGCCGGCACCTGGTTGGCCGAGCTCGGCGCGATCGGCGTCACGGAGTCCCAGTTCGCCGGGAGGTCGGGCACCTTCCAGGCGCCGCCGGCCTCGTCCGCCGCACCGGTCGGGTCCGGCCGGACGGCGCCGAGGATCGGCATCGAGCCGATCGGCGAGATCTTGATGAACGCCCCGGGCCGCGGCGCCTGCACGATCAGCCCGCCACCGATGTACATCCCGATGTGCGAGGCGTCCTGGAAGTACACCACCAGGTCGCCGGGCCGCAGCTGGTTGAGCGCCACGTGCGGCAGCTGCGCCCACTGCTCCTGGCTGGTGCGCGGGATCGGCCGACCGGCGTGCAGCCAGGCCTGCGAGGTGAGGCCCGAGCAGTCGTAGGCGTCCGGGCCGGTGCCGCCCCACAGGTACGGCTTGCCCACCTGCGCCAGCGCGAAGGCGATCGCCCCGCGCCCCTGCTGGGAGGGCGTGCGCTCTCCCTTGCCGAGCGCCCCGGAGGCGAGGAACGCGAGCTGCGCCTCGTCCGCCTTGGCCTTCTCCAGCTGCTCCAGCTCGGCCCGCTGGGCGCCGGTCAGGGTGGCGACCGTCTGCTCGACGGCGGCCAGGTCGGAGGCGGCCTTGGCCTTGGCCGCGTCCTGCTGGGCGACCAGCGCCTGGGAGGTCTTCAGCGCCTCCTCGGTCTGCTTCTTCAGCCCGTCCAGCGCGTCCCGGTCGCTCTTCAGCTTGTCCAGGAACTCCGACTGCGAGCGGCTGGCCGAGGCGAGCAGCTCGGCGATGACGACCGCCTCGTACGGGTCCTTGGAGAGCAGCAGCTCGGCGTAGGCCGAGGCGGACCCGTTGCGGTACTGCGCGGCGGCGAGCTGGGAGGCGATGTCGGTGCCGGCGTCGACCTGCTTCTGCTGGCGGTCCTGCCGGCCCTGGAGGTCGGTGAGCGAGGTCTGCTGCTCCGCCGCCTTGGCGACGGCGCCGTTGTACTGCTCGGTGGCGGCCTCGGCGCTCTGGTACAGCGCGTGCAGCCGGTCGAGCAGCGGGCCGAGGGTGGCCTTGGCGTCGGCGAGCGGGTCCGCGCCGGCGACGACCTGCCCGGCTCCCGGGTCGGGTGCGGCCCAGGCGGCCGCCGCGCCGACCGGCAGCGCGAGCGCCGCGGCCGCGAGGACGGCTCCGCAGCGCAGTGCCGCCCGTACCCAGGGCCGTACGCGTGCCGTCTCCGCTCTCTGTCCCGCCCCGCCCATGGCTGGTCCTCCCCGCCGCGCACTGCCCCTGTCCCGGCTTCCCGGATCCCGCAGATCCTCCCACGGGTTACTCACCGGAAACAGGGCGCATGCGGACTGGGAGGTTAATTCTCGATTGACCTGTGAGACAGCTCTCAGCAAACCGGGTCGAACCGGCGCGTTCTTCGCTAATGTCCAGTTCAGCGCGCCGTATGTCACCCCGACGAAACCCAGTGGTCACTGCGAGTCAACCATTGGAACCACGATTCCCGACCCAGTTCACCTTCCGTTTACCAAGCAGACCTACGGTCGCGACGTCACCAACGTCCGTGCGACAACTACGACGATTGTTTGGGTATGGAACACATCTCGTTCCTGGTAGCCGTTGTGATCATCACGGCGCTCGCCTTCGACTTCACCAACGGGTTCCACGACACCGCCAACGCGGCCGCCACCGCGATCGCGACCGGGGCCCTTCGTCCGAAGGTCGCGGTCACCATCGCGGCCCTGCTCAACTTCGCGGGCGCGTTCCTGTCCGTGAAGGTCGCCACCACCATCTCCGGCGGCATCGTCAACGAGAAGGCCGGCGTCCATCCCGAGATCATCTTCGCTGCACTGGCCGGCGCGATCCTCTGGAACCTGCTGACCTGGCTGCGCGGCCTGCCGTCCAGCTCCTCGCACGCCCTGTACGGCGGCCTGATCGGCGCCACGATCGTCGGCGTCGGCACGAGCGGCGTCAACTTCGACACCGTGGTCACCAAGATCCTCATCCCGGCCGTCGCGTCCCCCTTCGTCGCCGGACTGGCCTCCTGGGGCGCCACCAAGCTGGCCTACGCGATCACCCGCAAGGGCAACACCGCGACCACCGAGAAGGGCTTCAAGACCGGCCAGGTCTTCTCCTCCTCGCTGATCTCGCTCGCGCACGGCACCAACGACGCCCAGAAGACGATGGGCATCATCACCCTGACCCTGGTCTCGGTCGGCGCCCTGCCGCACGGCGCGCTGCCCCCCACCTGGGTGATCGTCTCCGCCGGCGCGGCGATCGCGCTCGGCACCTACATGGGCGGCTGGCGGATCATCCGCTCGATGGGCAAGGGCCTGGCGGACATCCGCCCGCCGCAGGGCTTCGCCTCCGAGTCGGCCGCTGCGACCGTCATCCTGACCTCCTCGCACATGGGCTTCGGCCTCTCCACCACCCAGGTCTGCTCCGGCGGCATCATGGGCGCCGGCCTCGGCGGCCCGAAGGGCGAGCTGCGCTGGAGCCTGGTCCGCCGCATGGTCTACACCTGGGGCCTGACCCTGCCGGCCGCCGCGGTGGTCTCCGGCGGCGCCGCCCTGCTGGCCGAGCAGGGCAGCTGGGGCGTCGCCCTGGTCGGCGCCGTGCTGGTGGCCGGCGCGGCCGCGATGTGGGTGATCTCCCGCCGCCAGCCGGTCGGCGCGGACAACGTCAACGACGTCGACGTCACCCCGGTCGAGGTCGCACCGGCCGGTACCGCGAACACCCCCACTCCCGCCTCGACCACCGTCGCGGCCTGAGCGCCACCGGCTGAGGAGCACTCACCATGCACATCAAGTGGAACGCCCTGGCCCAGACCGCCGGTCTCAGCTTCGGCATCACCGTCGCCGTGGTCGCCGTCTTCGCGCTCGGCATCCTGGCGCTGTCCCGCCGCGAGGCCGCGGTGAGCGCCGCCGGTACGGGCGAGGGCGCCGCCGGAGCCGCGGGCGGCCGGCTGGCCCTGGCCGGCGCGTACGTCTGCTTCGCCCTGTGCGGCGGGGTCGTCCTCTACGGGCTGTCCCTGATCGCCGGCCACTAGCCACACGCGCCACGCACGACGGAACGGGCCGGGGAGTGTCTCCACACTCCCCGGCCCGTTCGCGCATCCCTGCCCGCGGTCGGTCCCGCCGGCCGGTCAGCCCTCCTGGGTGGTCCTCAGCACGGTCTCCCGGATGAAGAGGACGGTGACGAAGGCCAGCGCCGCGAACGGGGCGGCCCACAGGAAGACGGTGCCGACGCCGTGGCCGAACGCGTCCGTCACCAGCGGCACGATCGGGGCCGGCAGCTTGGCCAGGTCCGGGATGCCGCCACCGGTCGCCGCGGGCGAGGCCGGGACGTGCGCCGCGGCCAGGTTCTCGGCCAGGTAGTGGCCGACCTTGTTGGTCATCAGCGCGCCGAGCGCGGAGACGCCCATCGCGCCGCCCATGGTGCGGAAGAAGGTGACCACCGAGCTGGCCGCGCCGAGCTCGTGCCGGGGCACCGTGTTCTGCACCGCGAGCACCAGGTTCTGGCTGGTCAGGCCGAGGCCGACGCCGGTGATCGCCATGTAGAGGGAGAGCAGCGCGTAGTTCGTGTCGGCCCGGGCGGTGCCCAGCAGGCCGAAGCCGATGGCGAGCAGCGCGGTGCCGGAGACCAGGTAGGCCTTCCACTTGCCGTACTTGGTGATCAGCCGGCCGGCCACCGCGGAGGAGACCGCCAGGCCGAGGATCATCGGCAGGGTCATCAGGCCGGCCATGGTCGGGGACTTGGCGCGGGCCAGCTGGAAGTACTGGCTGAGGAAGGTGGTCGCGCCGTACATCCCGACGCCGACCAGCACGCTGGCGATGGCGGCCAGGGTGACGGTGCGGTACTTGAAGAGGCTCGGCGGGATGATCGGCTCGGCGGCGCGGCGCTCGATCACGACGGCCAGGACGCCCAGCACCAGGCCGCCGCCGACCATGGCCGCGGTCTGCCAGGACAGCCAGGCGTAGTTCTTGCCGGCCAGGGTGATCCAGATCATCAGCAGGCTGACCGAGGCGGTGATGACCAGCGCGCCCAGGTAGTCGATCTTCGCCTTGCGCTTGACCAGCGGCAGCTTGAGGGTGCGCTGCACCACCAGGATCGCGACCAGCGCGAACGGGATGCCGACGTAGAAGCACCAGCGCCAGCCCAGCCAGGAGGTGTCCACGATGACGCCGCCGATCAGCGGCCCGCCGATGGTGGCGAGCGCGAAGACCGCGCCGAAGTAGCCGCTGTACCGGCCGCGCTCGCGCGGCGGGACCATCGCGGCCAGGCAGATCTGGCCGAGCGCCACGACACCGCCGGCGCCGACGCCCTGGAGCGCGCGGCAGGCGATCAGCTCGCCGGTGTTCTGCGAGAGGCCGGCCAGCGCCGAGGTGCCGATGTAGATCAGCAGGGCGATCTGGAGCAGCAGCTTCTTGCTGACGAGGTCGGAGAGCTTGCCCCAGATCGGGGTGGAGGCGGTGAGGGTGAGCAGGGCCGCGGTGATCACCCAGGTGTACGCGGACTGGCCGCCGTGCAGGTCGGCCAGGATGTGCGGCAGGGCGTTGGAGACGACGGTCGAGGAGAGCACGGCCACGAACAGGCCGAGCAGCAGGCCGGAGAGCGCCTCCATCACCTGCCGGTGCGTCATCTGGGGACTGTCGGCCGCGGCGGCGGTTCCGCTCGCGGCCTCGGTGGTCACGGTCATCTGGGTCCTTCGGCGGGCGGGCGGGATGCGCGGATCATGAAATTTCGTTGCCGTAAGCAACCATAAAACGAGATGGTTGAATAAGGCAACTTTCTTCAAGGGCAAGTAAAACCCGCAGCTACGGGCCCTGTCGCACCGCCGGAGACCGCCCGGTCAGTCGGCCGCCGACTCCCCCAGCACGTCGTTGAAGCGGTGCAGCAGCTCCGCGAAACGGGTCACGTCCTCCGGCGACCAGTCGCCCATCACCTCGCGCACCCGCCGCATCCGGACGCCCTGCGCGGCCAGGTAGCGCCGCCGCCCGTCCTCGGTGAGCGAGACCAGCGCGGCCCGGCGGTCCAGCGGGTCCGTCTCCCGGGCCACCAGGCCCAGCTCCTCCAGCGTCCGGACCTGCCGGCTCACCGTCGCCTTGCCGACCGAGAAGTGCGCGCCGACGTCGGTCACCCGCACCGGCCCGGCCTGCTCGATGTAGCCGAGCAGGCTGTACGCCATCCCCTCCAGCCCGGGGTGCACCCGCCGTGAGAGTTCCGCCACTCTGGCCCGGCCCCGTCGGAACATCAGCGCGACCTCGCGCTCCACCGCCACCAGGGATTCCTCGTCACTCACCGCGCCAGTATCGCGCAGCGACGCCGGCGGCGGCCCGGCGCGGCCGGTGCGACAAGCCAACTACTTCATGGTATGAAGTATCGGTTCTGGAAGTACCGTTTTTCCCCATTACACGAGGAGATGTGGATGGCAGCCCCGGGGCAGGGTTTCATCGCCGAACTGAAGAGCGCGGTCACCCCGCGCGCGGCACTGCTCGTGATCGGCGTGCTGCTGCTCCAGCTCGGCTTCATCACCTCCTACATCGGGGCATTGCACAAGCCCGCCCCGCAGAACCTCTCCATCGCGGTGGTCGCCCCGCCGCAGGTCGCCCCCAAGCTGGTCGGCGCGCTGGAGTCGGTGCCGAACGACGCCGTCCGCGCCAGCACCGCGCCGGACGCCGAGACGGCGACCCAGCTGATCAAGGACCAGAAGCTCTACGCCGCACTGGTCGTGGACCCGACCTCCACCCAGGACACCCTGCTGGTCGGCAGCGCCCGCGGCACCTCCGCCGCCAAGGCCGCCGAGTCCATCACCACCGCGATCGACCAGACCCAGGGCCGTACGGTCAAGGTCCACGACGTGGTGCCGCTCGCCAAGGGCGACACCAACGGCCTCTCCGCCTTCTACCTGGTGATCGGCTGGTGCGTCGGCGGCTACCTGGTCGCCTCGATCCTGGGCATCAGCGCGGGCTCCAAGCCGGCCAACACCCACCGCCTGCTGATCCGCCTCGGCGTCCTCGCGGTGTACTCGGTCGGCGCCGGCGTCCTCGGCACGGTGATCGCCGGGCCGGTGCTCGACGCCCTGCCGGGCTCGGTCCTCGGACTGAGCGCCATCGGCGCCCTGGTGGTGTTCACGGTCGGCGCGTTCACCATGGCGCTGCAGTGCCTGTTCGACATCCTCGGGATCGGCGTCGCGGTGCTGATCTTCGTGGTGCTCGGCAACCCGAGCGCGGGCGGGGTCTACCCGGCACCGATGACGCCGCCGTTCTGGCGGGCGATCGGCTCCTGGATCCCGAACGGCGCCGGCACCACCGCCACCAAGTCGGTCGCCTACTTCGGCTCCACCAACCTGGGGCTGCCGATCCTGGTCATGGTGGTCTGGGCGCTGATCGGCATCGGCGTCGCCCTGCTGGCCGTGCTGCGCGGCCCGCGCTCCGGCGGCCGCGAACTGGCCGCCACCGAGAGCTGAGCCCCGCACTCCTCCCGATCGTCACCGAGCCCCCGGCCGCCACGGCCGGGGGCTCGGGCGCGTTCGCCGCCGGGGCCCGCCGCTACCCGACCGGGCCCGGGTCGGCCACGACGGCCCGGACGACCCGCACCGCCGCGCCCAGCAGCGGGCCCCGGCGGCCCAGCCGGGAGACCGTCAGCCGCTCCTCCGACCAGGGCCGCACCGTCACCCGGGCGGCCAGCTCGGCCCGCATAGCGGGCAGCAGCCAGGGCGCCAGCCGGGCGTAGCCGCCGCCCAGCACCACCTCGGCCGGGTCCAGCAGGTTGACCGCGCCGGCGGCCGCGGTGCCGAGCGCCGTACCGGCCCCGGCCAACGCCGCGAGGGCGGCCGGGTCCCCGGCCCCGGCGCGGTCGGCGAGCAGGGCCACCCAGTCGCCGAGGGCCCCGGTCAGGCCGGCCGCCCGCAGCACCGCCGCCTCGCCCGCGTACTGCTCCAGGCAGCCGTGCGCCCCGCAGGCGCAGCGGGGCCCGTCGGGGTGGACCGGCACGTGGCCGAACTCCCCGGCGAAGCCGCCCGCCCCGCGCAGCAGCCGGCCGCCGACCACGATCGCCGCGCCGACCCCGGCCTCGGCGGAGACGTACAGGAAGTCCTCCGGGCCCTCGCCCAGCCAGCGCTCGGCCAGTCCGCCGAGGTTGGCCTCGTTGTCCGCCTCGATCGGCAGGTCGGCCAGTCCGCCCCCGGCCGTCCGCAGCGCGGGGCGCAGGGCGGCGGCCAGCGGGACGTCCTGCCAGCCCAGGTTGGCGGCCCGCTGGAGCATCCCGCCGGAGCCGCCGACCAGCCCGGGCACGGCCAGGGTGAGGGCGGCCGGGCGCAGCCCCGACTCGGCGACGGCCTCGTGCAGCAGGTGGGCGAGGTCGGCCATCACGGCGGCGGGCTCGCGGCCGTGGTTGGAGACCTCCCGGCGCCGCCAGCCGCGGACCTCCCCGCGCAGGTCGACCACGCAGGCGCCCAGGTGCCGCACGCCGATCTCGGCGCCGAGGCCGCCGGGCCCGGCCGGGTTGAGGCCGAGGGCGGTGCCGGGGCGGCCGACCTTGCCGCTGGGCGCGGCGGGGCCCTCCTCGACCACCAGGCCGGCGGCGATCAGCTGTTCGGCCAGCGAGGAGACGGCGGCCCTGGTCAGCCCCGTCCCGGCGGCCACCTCGGCGCGCGAGCGCGGCCCGCTCGCGATCGTCCCGAGCACCAGGGCCAGGTTGGCCCGGCGCATCCCCTGCTGGCTGGCGGGCCCGGTCCGGGCGGGGTCGGACTCGTGCACAAGGCTCACCTCGCCCCTTTTACGTCCTTACGGCACATCCCGTGGCATCTCGGGTGCAGCGTAGCCGGGTTCCGGGGGCACCGTCGTCGGCACCGGGACGGGCTCGGCCGGGGCCGTCCCGGCGGGCGGGAAGACCCACCGCCGGATCGCCCAGTAGCGGAACAGCATCGCCACGAAGGTGCCGACGACCATCCCGCTGAGGTAGTCCGCGACCTCCTGCCGGAGCGGGTCGACGTACGGCTCGCGCAGGTCCAGGAGGTACCGGGAGACCGCCAGCGGGACGTCGTTGACGGCGATCGCCACCGCGCTGACCAGGACGAACACCAGCACCTCGCGCCGCCGGCCGTCGGCCCGCAGGGCCCGGAAGGCCCAGCGGCGGTTCAGCACGTACGAGACGACGGTGCCGATCACCGTCGCGACGGTCAGCGCGACCACCGGCTTGTGCTCCAGCACGGTGAACTTGAGCTCGAAGTCGATCACCGTGGTGAGCGCGAAGCAGCCGCTCCCGACCAGCAGGAACTTCACCAGCCGGCGGTGCCGCACCAGGAAGGGGCGCAGCCGCGCGGGCACCCGGGCCAGGGCCCGCTGCGTGGGGGACGGCATCTCCGCAGTCTCGCACGCGGGGGTGCCGTCGGCCCCGCAGATCGCCGCGGCCCCGCGGGGTGCCGACGGGCCGCCCGGACCGCCGCTCGGGCGGCCCGGGCGGCGGCCGGAGCGGCGGCCGGGGCGAGCCGGTCAGGCGGCGACCAGCACCGCGGCCCCGGCCGGCTCCAGCGCCAGCTCCAGCACCTCCCGGACGTCCGCCACCGGGTGGACGGTGAGCCGCTCCAGCACCTCGGCCGGGACGTCGTCCAGGTCGGCCTCGTTGCGCCTGGGGATGATCACCGTGGTGACCCCGGCCCGGTCGGCGGCGAGCAGCTTCTGCTTCACCCCGCCGATCGGCAGCACCCGCCCGGTCAGCGACACCTCGCCGGTCATCGCCACGTCGGTGCGCACCTTGCGCCCGGAGAGCAGCGAGGCCAGCGCCGTGGTCATGGTGATGCCGGCGCTCGGCCCGTCCTTGGGGATGGCCCCGGCCGGGATGTGCAGGTGCACGCCGCGGTCGCGCAGCGAGGTGACCGGCAGCTCCAGCTCGGCGCCGCGCGAGCGCAGGTAGGAGAGCGCGATGTGCGCGGACTCCTTCATGACGTCGCCCAGCTGCCCGGTGAGGGTCAGCCCGGTGCCGCCGGTCTCGGCGTCGGCCAGCGAGGCCTCGATGTAGAGGACGTCGCCGCCGGCGCCGGTCACCGCGAGGCCGGTGGCCACGCCGGGGACGGCGGTACGGCGCTCGGCCGGCTCCTGGGCGGACTCCGGCACGTGGTGCGGCCGGCCGATCAGGGCGCGCAGGTCCTCGGCGCCGACCGCGGCGGGCAGCTCGCGCTCGCCCAGCTCGGCCTGTGCGGCGATCTTGCGCAGCACCCGGGCGATCGAGCGCTCCAGGGTGCGGACGCCCGCCTCCCGGGTGTACTCCCCGGCGAGCCTGCGCAGCGCCGGCTCGTCCACGGTGACCTGCCCGCCGCCCAGACCGGCCTTCTCCAGCTGGCGCGGGAGCAGGTGGTCGCGGGCGATGACGACCTTCTCGTCCTCGGTGTAGCCGTCCAGCCGGACCAGCTCCATCCGGTCGAGCAGCGGCCCGGGGATGGACTCCAGCACGTTGGCGGTGGCGAGGAAGACGACGTCGGAGAGGTCGAGCTCGACCTCCAGGTAGTGGTCCCGGAAGGTGTGGTTCTGCGCCGGGTCCAGCACCTCCAGCAGGGCGGCGGCCGGGTCGCCCCGGTAGTCGGAGCCGACCTTGTCGATCTCGTCGAGCAGGACGACCGGGTTCATCGAGCCGGCCTCCTTGATCGCCCGCACCAGCCGGCCGGGCAGCGCGCCGACGTAGGTGCGCCGGTGGCCGCGGATCTCCGCCTCGTCCCGGACGCCGCCGAGCGCGACCCGGACGAACTTCCGGCCCATGGCGCGGGCCACCGATTCTCCGAGCGAGGTCTTTCCCGTTCCGGGCGGCCCGACCAGGGCCAGCACCGCTCCCCCGCGGCGGCCGCCGATCAGCCCGAGGCCCTGGTCGGCCCGGCGCTTGCGGACGGCCAGGTACTCGACGATCCGCTCCTTCACGTCGGCCAGGCCGGCGTGGTCGGCGTCCAGCACCGCGCGGGCGCCGGCGATGTCGTACGCGTCCTCGGTGCGCTCGTTCCAGGGCAGCTCCAGGACGGTGTCCAGCCAGGTGCGGATCCAGGAGCCCTCGGGCGACTGGTCGGAGGAGCGCTCCAGCTTGTCGACCTCCTTGAGCGCGGCCTCGCGGACCTTCTCCGGCAGGTCGGCGGCCTCGACCCGGGCGCGGTAGTCGCCCTCCTCGTCGGCCGGGTCGCCGTTCAGCTCGGCCAGCTCCTTGCGGACGGCCTCCAGCTGGCGGCGGAGCAGGAACTCCTTCTGCTGCTTGGCCACGCCCTCCTCGACGTCCTTGCGGATGGTGTCGTTGACCTCCTCCTCGGCGAGGTGGTCGCGCAGCAGGGCGAGCGCGTACTCCAGGCGGGCGACCTGGTCGGCCTCCAGCAGCACCTTGAGCTTCTGCTCGGCGGTGGCGAAGGGCGCGTAGCCGATGTTGTCGGCGAGCTCGCCGACGCCCTCGATCTGCGCCACCCGGTCGACGATCTGCCAGGCGCCGCGCCTGCGCAGCCACTGGGTGGACAGCGCCTTGTACTCCTTGACCAGCTCGGCGGCCCGGCCGGCCACCGGGGTGCCCACCGAGGACTCCGTGAACGGCGTGGTCTCCACCCAGAGGGCGGCGCCGGGGCCGGTGGTGCCGACCCCGATCCGGACCCGGCGCACGGCGCGCACCAGCGCGGCCGGCTCCCCGTCGGCCAGCCGGCCGACCTGCTCCACGGTGGCCAGCGTGCCGGCCGCCGCGTACGAGCCGTCCACCCGCGGGACCAGCAGGACCTGCGGCTTGCCGGCGCCGGTGGCGGCGGCCCGGGCGGCCTCGACGGCGGCGCGCACCTCGGTGTCCTTCAGGTCCAGCGGGACGACCATGCCCGGCAGGACGACCTCGTCGTCGAGCGGCAGCACGGGCAGGGTGAGCGGTGTGGACGTCGATGCCATGATCTCTCCCCAGTCAGTGAACTTGAGTCGACCTGACTAAGGCTTTACGGGCGTCGGATGTTCCCGGCCCCCTGTTCGCCGTGAGCGAACAGGAATCGGCAGGGAAAGCGCGGCACCCGACTTCGTCAAAAGAGCACCGGACACGCCTCGAAAAGTCCCGACGGGGAGCCCCGCGAGTCCGGGGAGGTCCGACCGGGCGACGGCGTCAGCGCGCCGCACGCACCCGCGCGGGCGCGCCGCCCGCGGCCGTCGCGGCGGCCGGGCGCGGCCGGGGCGGGCGCCGCTCGGCCCGGCGCAGCCAGCGCCACAGCGCGACCCCGGTCAGCACCGCGGCCGGGTGCCCCACCCCGGTGATCACGTCCTTGTCGGTGGCGATCTGCTCGGCGATCATCAGCCCGGCGCCGCCCAGCGCGAGCAGCCGCCCGCGCCAGGAGAGCAGCCCGGCCACCGCGCCCAGGCAGGCGAGCACGCCGTAGCTGACCCCGATGTCCAGGTAGTCCATCGCCTCGGGCGCCATCCGTCCGGTCTCCACCGCGGTGATCACCACGCCCTGGGAGAGCAGCGTCGCCGCGACATGCCCGGCCGCGAACACCGCCGCGGCCCGGGCCGGGCCGACCCTGCGCTCCAGCGGGGCGAGGGTGAGGGCGAATCCCCACAGGTACGGCATCCACACCTCGCCGGCCACCCAGAACCCGCTCAGCACAAGGGCGCGCAAAGGATGCTGGAGCAGGTTGTGGCCGTCCGAACTGGAGGCCTCCTGCAGACGCTGGACGAGTTCCGGATCGGCGAGCCGGGCGAAGGTCGTGGTGGCTCCCACGACGGCGAGGTACCCGAGCGTGAAGGGCGTTCTCCGGGGCGTCGGCACCCGTTCCAGCAGCCATTCCAGGACGCCGGTGCGCAGCCCGAGGCGGAGCATTCCGTACGGCGCCCCCGCACTCCCGTACCCGTCGGCACCCCGCCCGAGTCCCGCCATGCCGCCTCCGCTCCACGCCGCAGCCACCGGCTCCCCGCCGGATGCCCAACGTACCGGCGCGCGCCGCGGATTCCGCCCGGCCGGGCGCTCACCTGGCCACGGTACGTCGAGGTTCTGAGAGGCACCTGAAAGAAGCCCGTGAAGACCGTCGCCGTAGCGGACCGCCGGATTCCCGACATTGGTCCAGACCTTCTCCCCATAAACGGGGCACCAGGGCCTCTGACCGGCGACTTGGCGTCAACTGCACTGCATACGTACCGTTACGCAGAGAAAATTCGACGGGTAAGGTATCGGCCCGTGCCCACTCGTGCAGTGGGTCCGAGGGCGGCCCGACAGCCGGCCCACGGGCCGGAAACGTCCGGTCCACCTGCCGGGAAGCATCCGCTGTCCGTACGCTGCGAAGTGCGCGGGAGAAGTGGGCGGCCGACCATCCGTCCTCGGCTCCCGATCGCGCGACGGGACGGCGGACCCGGCACAGTCCACGACGGAACAAGACTACGAGCGGAGCCCCGCCATCCCCACAGGTGGCCGGCCCGCAGCCCTGGGGGCGGTGGCGTGACCGTGACAGAGATTCAGCAGGACAACCACAACGCCGGCGGCACTGTGAGCAGCCAGCGCAGAGTCCTGGTGGTGGAGGACGAGCCCACGATCGCCGAGTCGATCGCCGCCCGGCTGGGCGCCGAGGGCTTCAAGGTCGCCGTGGCCCACGACGGCCCCGGCGCGGTCGACGGCTTCCACACCTGGCAGCCGGACCTGGTGGTCCTCGACATCATGCTGCCCGGCTTCGACGGCCTGGAGGTGTGCCGCCGGATCCAGGCCCAGCGCCCGGTGCCGGTGCTGATGCTGACCGCCCGCGACGACGAGACGGACCTGCTGGTCGGCCTCGGTGTCGGCGCGGACGACTACATGACCAAGCCGTTCTCGATGCGCGAACTGGCCGCCCGCGTCAACGTCCTGCTGCGCCGCGTCGAGCGCGCCCAGCAGGCCGCCCGCACGCCCGCGCTGGGCAGCCTGCGGTTCGGCGAGCTGGAGATCGACCACGTGCAGCGCCGGGTCCGGCTGGCCTCGGGCGACGTCCACCTGACGCCGACCGAGTTCGACCTGCTCGCCTGCCTGGCCGCCCAGCCGCGCGCCGTGCTCACCCGCGAGCAGCTGCTGGCCGAGGTCTGGGACTGGACCGACGCCTCCGGCACCCGCACGGTGGACAGCCACGTCAAGGCGCTGCGCCGGAAGATCGGCGCCAGCTGGATCCGCACCGTCCACGGTGTCGGATACGCGCTGGAGGCCCCGCTCTCCTAGGGCCTCCCAGGGCGACGGGCCACCGGGGGGCCCGCAGCCCGGACGACGCCGTGCCACCACGCGGGCCGACACCGCGGGGACCACAAGGAACCGATGACCTTTCCACAGCAACGCAACGGGGAATCCGCCGACACGCGGCCGCAGAACCTGGCCGCCCGTGCCGCCCGCCGGGTCTGGGCCGACATCCGGCCGCTCGACCCGGTCCGCTCGATCAAGGGCAAGCTCACCCTGCTCGTGATCGTCTCCGTGTGCCTGGCCACCGGGATGGTGGTCGTGGCGATCCGGTCCGAGACGCAGATCCGGATCATCATGGTCTTCTCCATGATCGCCTCACTGCTCTTCATGCAGTTCCTCGCGCACGGGCTGACCGCCCCCCTGCGCGAGATGACGGCCGCCGCCCGCGCGATGGCCTCCGGCGACTACAGCCGCCGGGTCGAGGTGAACTCTCGCGACGAGATCGGCGAGCTGGCGGCCGCCTTCAACGCCATGGCCGCCGACCTCCAGGCCGCCGACCGGCACCGCCGCGAGCTGGTCGCCAACGTCTCGCACGAACTGCGCACACCGATCGCCGCGCTGCGCGCCGTCCTGGAGAACGTGGTGGACGGCGTCGTCCAGCCCAATCCGGCCACCCTGGGGGCGGCCCTGGAGCAGACCGAGCGGCTCGGCCGCCTGGTCACCCACCTGCTCGACCTCTCCAAGATCGACGACGGCGTGGTCGCCCTGGACGCCCGCCCCTTCGAGGTGCGCGAGTTCCTGGACGGCGTGCTGCGCGGGGTCACCGTGGACGGCGCGACGGCCGGCGGCGCCTTCTCCCGGCGCGGGGACGTCCGGCTGGCCCTGGAGGTCAGCCCGACCGGCCTGACCGGCGTGGCGGACCCGGAACGGCTCCACCAGGTGGTCGCCAACCTGGTCGACAACGCCTGCAAGCACTCCCCGCCCGGCGGCACCGTGACGGTGCGGGCGAGGCCGGAGGGCGAGGAGGGCGGCCTGCTGCTGGAGGTCGAGGACGAGGGCCCCGGCATCCCGCCGGCCGACCGCTCCCGGGTCTTCGAGCGGTTCAGCCGCAGCGGCACCGCGACCGCCGCCGGACCGGGCTCGGACGGCGGCACCGGACTGGGCCTGGCCATCGCCCGCTGGGCGGTGGACCTGCACGGCGGACGGATCGCGGTGGCCGAGTCCCCGCGCGGCTGCCGGATCGAGGTCCGGCTGCCCGCACGGCGTCAGAGCGACGGTCGGGACATTTGTCACAGATCCGACACAGCGGTCTACGAAGATCGTTAGAGGATTTGGCCGGGTTTTTGTCCGCTTTGGCCCCGGTATGCCCCCTGTTCGGCGCTGATCGGTTCCCCTCAGATACGGCTTTCTAACGCACTTTTTCAGCCAAAGTGCAGGTCAGCACTGTGATCTGGGCGACGCCTGGGCCCCGGGGACTGCGCGATCACTGGTCAGGGGCGTAGCCTTAATCCCCGCTGTCCAAACATCCCAAAAGGAAGCGGAAGAGGGCGGTTGCCGCCGTGTCGCCACAGTCCCCTGAAACCCCCAACAGCTCGGCAAGCTCCACTGGCTTCGGCCCCAATGAGTGGCTCGTCGACGAGATCTACCAGCAGTACCTCCAGGACCCGAACTCGGTCGACCGAGCCTGGTGGGACTTTTTCGCCGACTACAAGCCCGGTACCGAGGTGACCCCAGTGACCCAGGCCGCGACCCAGGCCGGCCCCGCGCCGACCCCTGCCGCTGCCCCCGCGCCCGCCGTCGCAGCCGCTGCTCCGGCCGCGCCCGCCGCCGCTCCGGCTCCGGCCGCTCCGGCGCCGGCCGCCCCGGCTCCGGCTCCGGCCGCCGCCCCGGCTCCGCTCGCCGCCGCGCCCGCCGCGCCCCCGGCCCCCAAGGCCGCCGCCCCGGCGCCGGCCGAGCCCGCTGCCGCCGCCGGCCCCGAGCTGATCCAGCTCCGCGGCCCGGCCAAGGCCGTCGCCACCAACATGGACGCCTCGCTGGAGGTGCCGACCGCGACCTCGGTCCGCGCCGTGCCGGCGAAGCTGTTGATCGACAACCGCATCGTCATCAACAACCACCTGCAGCGCGCCCGCGGCGGCAAGGTCTCCTTCACCCACCTGATCGGCTACGCCCTGGTCCAGGCCATCAAGGCCGCCCCGGGCATGAACTACAGCTACAAGGTGGAGAACGGCAAGGCCTTCCTGGTCAAGCCGGAGCACGTCAACCTCGGCCTGGCCATCGACCTGGTCAAGCCGAACGGCGACCGCCAGCTGGTCGTCGCGGCCATCAAGAAGGCCGAGACGCTCGACTTCTTCGGCTTCTGGCAGGCCTACGAGGACATCGTCCGCCGGGCCCGCGCCAACAAGCTGACCATGGACGACTTCACCGGCGTCACGGTCTCGCTGACCAACCCCGGCGGCATCGGCACCGTGCACTCCGTGCCGCGCCTGATGCAGAACCAGGGCACCATCGTCGGCGTCGGCGCCATGGAGTACCCGGCCGAGTTCCAGGGCTCCGCCCCGGAGACCCTGTCCCGGCTGGGCGTCTCCAAGATCATGACGCTGACCTCGACCTACGACCACCGCGTCATCCAGGGCGCGGCGTCCGGCGAGTTCCTGCGCGAGATCCACCGCCTGCTGCTCGGCGAAAAGGGCTTCTACGACGAGATCTTCGAGTCGCTGCGGATCCCGTACGAGCCGGTCCGCTGGGCCACCGACGTCGCCACCACCCACGACGACGAGGTCAACAAGACCGCGCGCGTCATGGAGCTGATCCACTCCTACCGGGTCCGCGGCCACCTCATGGCCGACACCGACCCGCTGGAGTACAAGCAGCGCAAGCACCCCGACCTGGACGTCACCACCCACGGCCTCACCCTGTGGGACTTGGAGCGCGAGTTCGCGGTCGGCGGCTTCGGCGGCCAGAAGATGATGAAGCTCCGCGACATCCTCGGCCTGCTGCGCAACACGTACTGCCGCACCGTCGGCATCGAGTACATGCACATCCAGGACCCGAAGCAGCGCAAGTGGCTGCAGGAGCGCCTGGAGAAGCCGTACGCGAAGCCCGAGCGCGAGGAGCAGCTGCGGATCCTCCGCCGCCTGAACTCGGCCGAGGCCTTCGAGACCTTCCTGCAGACCAAGTACGTCGGCCAGAAGCGCTTCTCGCTGGAGGGCGGTGAGTCGCTGATCGCGCTGCTGGACGCGACCATCGACTCCGCCGCCGAGCACCGCCTCGACGAGGCCGTCATCGGCATGGCCCACCGCGGCCGCCTGAACGTGCTGGCCAACATCGTCGGCAAGCCGTACGGCAAGATCTTCGGCGAGTTCGAGGGCAACCTCGACCCGAAGTCGATGCACGGCTCCGGCGACGTCAAGTACCACCTGGGCTCCGAGGGCACCTTCACCGGCCTGGACGGCGAGACCATCAAGGTCTCGCTCGCCGCGAACCCCTCCCACCTGGAGACGGTCGACCCGGTCGTCGAGGGCATCGCCCGCGCCAAGCAGGACATCCTGGACCAGGGCGGCACCACCTTCCCGGTGCTGCCGATCCAGGTCCACGGCGACGCGGCCTTCGCCGGCCAGGGCGTCGTCGCGGAGACCCTGAACATGTCGCAGCTGCGCGGCTACCGCACCGGCGGCACCGTGCACGTCGTGGTGAACAACCAGGTCGGCTTCACCGCCGCCCCGGCGTCCTCGCGCTCCTCGATGTACTGCACCGACGTGGCCCGCATGATCGAGGCCCCGATCTTCCACGTGAACGGCGACGACCCGGAGGCCGTGGTCCGCGTCGCGCGGCTCGCCTTCGAGTTCCGCCAGGCGTTCCACAAGGACGTGGTGATCGACCTCATCTGCTACCGCCGCCGCGGTCACAACGAGGCCGACAACCCGTCGTTCACCCAGCCGCTGATGTACGACCTGATCGACAAGAAGCGCTCGGTGCGCAAGCTGTACACCGAGGGCCTGATCGGTCGCGGCGACATCACCATGGAAGAGGCGGAGCAGGCGCTCCAGGACTTCCAGGGCCAGCTGGAGAAGGTCTTCGCCGAGGTCCGCGACGCGGCCCAGGCGCCGGCCGACGCCACCGCCGGCAAGCCGCAGGCCGACTTCCCGGTCTCCATCCAGACCGGCATCTCCCAGGAGATGGTCAAGCGGATCGCCGCCTCGCAGGTCAACCACCCGGACTGGCTGACCGTCCACCCGCGCCTGCTGCCGCAGCTGCAGCGCCGCGCCGCCTCGGTCGAGGACAACACCATCGACTGGGCGATGGGCGAGACCCTCGCCATCGGCTCGCTGCTGATGGAGGGCCACCCGGTCCGCCTGGCCGGCCAGGACAGCCGCCGCGGCACCTTCGGCCAGCGGCACGCCGTCCTGATCGACCGCAAGACCGGCGAGGACTACACCCCGCTGCAGTACCTCACCGAGGACCAGGCCCGCTACACCGTCTACGACAGCCTGCTGTCGGAGTACGCGGCCATGGGCTTCGAGTACGGCTACTCGCTGACCCGGCCGAACGCGCTGGTCATGTGGGAGGCGCAGTTCGGCGACTTCGTCAACGGCGCGCAGACCATGGTGGACGAGTACATCGCCTCCGCCGAGCAGAAGTGGGGCCAGCACTCCGGCGTCACCCTGCTGCTGCCGCACGGCTACGAGGGCCAGGGACCGGACCACTCGTCCGCCCGTCCGGAGCGTTTCCTGCAGATGTGCGCGCAGGACAACATGACGGTCGCGATGCCGACCCTGCCGTCGAACTACTTCCACCTGCTGCGCTGGCAGGCGCACAACCCGCACCACAAGCCGCTGGTCGTCTTCACCCCGAAGTCGATGCTGCGTCTGAAGGCCGCGGCGAGTGCGGCGGAGGAGTTCCTGTCCGGCTCGTTCCGCCCGGTCATCGGCGACTCCACCGTCGACCCGGCGCAGGTCCGCAAGGTGGTCATCACCGCCGGCAAGTTCTACTACGACCTGGCGGCGGCCCGCGCCGAGCGCGGCGTCACCGACACCGCGATCGTCCGGGTCGAGCGGCTCTACCCGCTGCCGGTGGCCGAGCTCCAGGAGGAGCTGGCCCGCTACGGCGACAACGTCCAGTTCGTCTGGGCGCAGGAGGAGCCGGCCAACCAGGGTGCCTGGCCGTTCATCGCGATGAACCTGGTCGACCACCTCCAGGTCGTCATCGGCCGCACCGGCGGCGACGCCCGTCTGCGCCGCGTCGCCCGTACCGCCGCCTCGTCCCCGGCGGTCGGCTCGGCCAAGCGGCACGCCGCCGAGCAGCAGGCGCTGGTCGAGGAGGTCTTCGCGCTCTGACGAGCCGAAGCCCGACGCTCTCCACACCCGCGGCCCCGTCCTCCCCACCGGGAGGGCGGGGCCGCGGGCGTTCGCCGGGCCACCACCGGTACGACGGCCGACCGGCCCGGACTATCCTGACCAGGTCAATCCCCACCGGACCGGAGCGAACCGTGTACTTCACCGACCGAGGCATCGAGGAGCTGGAGAACCGGCGCGGCGAGGAGGAGGTCACCCTGGGGTGGCTGGCCGAGCAGCTGCGCACCTTCGTCGACCTCAACCCGGACTTCGAGGTCCCGGTCGAGCGGCTGGCCACCTGGCTGGCGCGGCTCGACGACGAGGACGACGAGTGACCCGGTGACGGCCGCCGCGAGGCCCGGGAGGCAACCGCCTCCCGGGCCTCCCGCGTGTCCGGGCGCGGAAGGGTGCGGAAGGGCGCTGAAGGGTGCGGAGGGATGCGGAACCCCGGGGGCCTCGTAGGGGAGGACTCGGGGACGGGTCGGGGACGGATCGGGGTCGGGTTCGGGGGTCGGGGCGCTTGACTCTGCCAGCACGCGATATATCGTCTTTAGAAGAGAACGCGATACATCGCGATCGACAACGGGAGGCGACGGACATGAGCCAGTGGACGGTCGAGGGCACCGAGAGGATCACCTTCGACGAGCCGGTGCGCGCGCTGCACGTGCGGACCATCGAGGGCACGGTGAACGTGGTGGCGGCCGACGGCCCGACCCGCCTGGAGGTCACCGAGCTGGCCGGCGAGCCCCTGCACGTGACCCTGGTGGACGGCGTCCTGACGGTCACCTACAAGGACATCCACAGCTGGGGCGAGTTCGGCGACCGGCTCAAGTCGGTCGGCTCGGTGAAGGACCTCTTCGGCTCCTTCAAGCGCAAGCGGATCGCCGCCGTGACGGTGACCGTCCCGACCGAGGTCGAGGTCAAGGTCGGCACCGTGTCGGCCGACACCACCGTCAGCGGCGTCAGCGGGCACGTCTCGGTGCAGAGCGCCAACGGCGACACCACCCTCGCCGGGGTGACCGGCCAGATCGAGGCCGGCACCGTCACCGGTGACGTGGACGCCCACGCGGTCGGCGGCCGGCTCAAGGTCAACACCGTCTCCGGGCAGCTCACCGTGATCGCCGGCACCGCCGACCGGGTCCAGGCCAACACCGTCACCGGCGCCGTCACCCTGGACCTCGACGTGGCCGGC
Organism: Kitasatospora sp. NPDC058046; assembly: GCF_042885595.1. NCBI lineage: Bacteria > Bacillati > Actinomycetota > Actinomycetes > Kitasatosporales > Streptomycetaceae > Kitasatospora > Kitasatospora sp. NPDC058046. The sequence goes on along the minus strand of NZ_JBHVRS010000002.1, from coordinate 578,039 downwards.
GAGACCGACGTCAAGGTCAACACCGTCAGCGGCGCCGTCGTGATCCGGATCCCCTCGCTGGCCGACGCCACCGTCGAGGCCGGCTCCACCAGCGGCGACGTCTCCAGCACCTTCGAGGAGCTCCAGATGAGCAGCACCTGGGGCGCCAAGAAGATCTCCGGCCGCCTCGGCGAGGGCCGCGGCAGCCTCCACGTCACCACCGTCTCCGGCGCGGTCACCGTGCTGCGCCGCCCCGAGGCGGAGGAGGACGGCCCGGTCGTGGTCAAGGAGCTCCCGGCCGGCCCGGGCACCCCGAACCTCACCAAGGAGGCCTGAGATGACCCCTGTGTTCGGCCACGGCCGGCTCCGCCTCTACCTGCTGAAGCTGCTGGACGAGGCCCCGCGCCACGGCTACGAGGTGATCCGGCTCCTGGAGGAGCGGTTCCAGGGCCTGTACGCCCCCTCGGCCGGGACGGTCTACCCGCGGCTGGCCAAGCTGGAGCAGGAGGGCCTGGTCGCCCACAGCACCGAGGGCGGCCGCAAGGTGTACCGGCTGACCGACGCCGGGCGCGCCGAACTCGAAGCCCGGCAGGTCGAGTTGGACGAGCTGGAGGTGGAGATCCGGGACTCCGTGGCGCAGCTCGCCGGGGCGATCCGCGAGGACGTCCGGGACAGCGCCAAGGACCTGCGCGAGGAGCTGTGGAACGCCGCCCGGCAGGCGCCCGGGCCGGAGCGCACCGAGCCCGGCGACCCGTGGGCCGGGCCCTGGGGCGACAACGAGTCCTGGCAGCGCGCCAAGGAGGAGTTCGCCCAGTTCAAGCAGCAGGCCAAGGAGCAGGCCAAGCGCGCCCGGGAGCAGGAGAAGGCCGCCAAGGCCAAGGCGAAGGCCGCCGAGGCGGAGGCCCGACGGCTGCGCGAGCAGGCCAAGGCCTCGCGCACCGCGGCCCAGCAGGAGGCGCTGCGGATCAAGCGCCGGGTCGAGCAGCAGGTGCGCGAGCACGCCGCGAAGGGCGACTGGCCGACCGGGCTGGCCGAGGGCCTGTCCGAGCTGACCAAGGGCCTGGCCGGCCTGGCCGACGCGGCCCGCTGGGGCCACGGCGCGGAGGAGCCTCCGGCCGAGCCCGCCGAGCGGGTCACCGTGACCAGGATCGACCTGGACAAGGACGGCTCCGACACCCCGGCCGACCTGCCGCCGTGGGCCGCCACCGACCCGGCCGGGGACCCGGCCCGCGAGCTGGAGCGGCTGCTCGACCGCTTCCGCGACCAGGTCCGCGACGCGGCCCGGGACGGCGGGGTGAACGCGGACACGCTGGCCGAGGCCCGTACGGTGCTGGGCGCCGCGGGCGAGCGGCTGAAGCGGCTGCTCGGCTGAGCCCGGAACGGCTCCTGCGGCCCGGTGCCCCCGTCACGGGAGGCACCGGGCCGCCGCACGCCCGCGGGCAGGCGTCAGGGGGTGGGGCTCCGTCAGGAGCGGGGTGCCGTCAGGGAGTGAGGACGATCTTCCCGAAGACGTCGCCCTCGGCGAGCCGGGCGAAGCCGTCCCGGGCCTCGGCCAGCGGCAGCACCGAGTCGATCACCGGCCGGACGCCGGTGTTGGCGCAGAACGCGAGCAGCCCGGCCAGCTCCTCCTTGGTGCCCATGGTCGAGCCGACCACCCTGAGCTCCAGGAAGAAGATCCGGTTCAGCTCGACGGAGCTCGGGTTGGTGCCGGAGGTGGCCCCCGAGATGACGATGGTGCCGCCCGGGCGCAGCGACTTCACCGAGTGCGACCAGGTCGCGGCGCCGACCGTCTCCAGCACCGCGTCCACCCGCTCGGGCAGCCGGGCGCCGCTCTCGAAGGCCGCGTCGGCGCCGAGCTCCACCGCCCGGGCCCGCTTGGCCTCGTCCCGACCGGTGACCCAGACCCGCAGGCCGGCCGCCTTGCCGAGGACGATCAGCGCGGTCGCCACGCCGCCGCCCGCCCCCTGCACCAGGACGGTGTCCCCGGGCCTGACCCCGGCGTTGGTGAACAGCATCCGGTAGGCCGTCAGCCAGGCGGTGGGCAGGCAGGCGGCCTGCTCGAAGCTCAGCCCGGCGGGCTTGGGCAGCAGGTTCCAGGTGGGCACCGCGACCCGCTGGGCGAAGGTGCCCTGGTAACGCTCGGTCAGGATGGACCGCGGCTCGTCCGGGCCGACCCCGTGGCCGCTCTGGCCGATCACCGAGTGCAGGACCACCTCGTTGCCGTGCTCGTCGACGCCGGCGGCGTCGCAGCCGAGGATCATCGGCAGCCGCTCGGCGGGCAGGCCGACCCCGCGCAGCGACCACAGGTCGTGGTGGTTGAGGCTGGCGGCCCGGACGGTGACCACGCTCCACCCGGGGCGGGCCTGCGGCTCGGGGAGGTCGCCCAGCTCCAGCCCGCTCAGCGGGTCGGCGGCGTCGGTACGTGCGGCGTAGGCAGCGAACATGCCCCGGACGATAGCCGCGACGGCCGGGGCCGGGAACCACGCGGAGGTGTGACGCGTGTCCCGGCTGCTGCTCCCCCGCTCGCCTCCGGGCGCTCGGGGGGACGCGGGGGAGCGGCCGCCGTGGCGGGCGCGCTCCCCCGATCACCTCGTCAGATCCGGGCGACGCCCTCCGCCCGGGCGGCCTCGGCGACGGCCTTGGTGACCGCCGGCGCGACCCGCTCGTCGAACGGCGAGGGGATGACCTTCTGCGGCGTCAGCTCGTCGGCCACGACGCCCGCCAGCGCCTTGGCGGCGGCCAGCTTCATGCCCTCGGTGATCCGGGAGGCGCGGACCTGGAGGGCGCCCGCGAAGATGCCCGGGAAGGCCAGCACGTTGTTGATCTGGTTCGGGAAGTCGCTGCGGCCGGTGGCGACCACGGCGGCGTACTTGTGGGCGACCTCCGGGTGGATCTCCGGGTTGGGGTTGGCCATCGCGAAGACGAACGCGCCCTCGGCCATGGTCGCCACGACCTCCTCCGGCACGGTGCCGCCGGAGACGCCGATGAACACGTCGGCGCCGGCCATCGCGTCGGCCAGCGAGCCCTTGAGGCCGGTGCGGTTGGTCCGCCCGGCGATCTCGGCCTTGACGTCGGTGAGGTCGCCGCGGCCCTCGTACACCACGCCCTTGCGGTCGCAGACGGCCACGTCGCCGATGCCGGCCGCGACCAGCATCTTGGCGATGGCGATGCCGGCCGCGCCGGCGCCGGAGATGACGGCCCGCAGCGAGCCGATCTCACGGCCCGTCACCTTGGCGGCGTTCCACAGGGCCGCGGTGGTGACGATCGCGGTGCCGTGCTGGTCGTCGTGGAAGACCGGGATGTCCAGGGCCTCCTGGAGCCGGCGCTCGATCTCGAAGCAGCGGGGCGCGGAGATGTCCTCCAGGTTGACGCCGCCGAAGGAGGGCGCCAGCCGGACCACGGTCTCGACGATCTCGTCGACCCCGGTGCAGTCGAGCGCGATCGGCACCGCGTCCACGCCGCCGAACTGCTTGAACAGGATGGCCTTGCCCTCCATCACGGGCAGCGAGGCCTGCGGGCCGATGTCGCCGAGGCCCAGCACCGCGGTGCCGTCGGTGACCACCGCGACGGTGTTGGACTTCCAGGTGTAGTCGTTGACCAGCTCCGGCTGCTCGGCGATGGCCGTGCAGACCCGGGCGACACCGGGGGTGTAGGCGAGGGACAGGTCGTCCGCGTCGCGCACCGGGACGGTCGCCCGGATCTCCATCTTCCCGCCGCGGTGGAGCGCGAAGACCGCGTCGACCGGATCCTCGGTGTCCTGGGTGCTGCTGTGAATGATCTCCGCTGCCACGATGACCTCTTCGTCATTGATCTGGCGAGGACGCGCGGCCGACGGGCAGGGCGACCCGTCCGGAAACCGGAAACCGGGTACGCCGAAGCGGACCCGGGGTCGGGGTCGGGGCGCTGCCGTCGGGCGGCGCCCTCGGATGAGGGTTGTATGGGGTCTGTGTTGTCCGCGTTGTGCTTCCGGGCCGAGCGTAGGTCGGAGGAAGGCATCGCACCTATGCCTTTTCGTCCTCGTCACGTACGGTTCATCGCCGCGCTGTCGCGTCACAGGGGCCCGGCGTCGGAAGCGCCGGGCTCCGGCGGCGGCAACGGCATGAGCGCACGCGCACCCGCAGGAGTGAACACAGGCCGAAGGGGATCCGGTGCCCCGGATACGGAGCCGCGTGAGGACTTCCGTTCCCGGGCACCCCGAGCCTGTCGGGGCTCGTCGGCCTGGTTCGAGCGTTCGGGGGTCACCCGGTACCGAATTCTGACACACCCGCCGCCGGGCCCGGCAGGGCGGGATGGCAGGATCGCTTGTCCGCCATTTCGCGTACACCCGTGCGACACCGTGGCGGCCCCACCTCCCTCCCTCAGGAGCCGCCCTCATGCCGCACGTCCGCCACGCCCTCCGTCCGGTCCCGGCCGGCGCCGCCCTGGCCGCCGCCGGAGCCCTCCTGCTGACCGGCTGCGGCGGCGGGCAGGCCGCCCCGGGCGACCCGGTCAAGGACCTCCGCGGCAAGCTGCCGAAGGCCCAGCGGTCGGCCGGCGCGCTGCGGGTCGGCATGGACGTCAACTACGCCCCGGTGGAGTTCCGCGGCCCGGACGGCAAGCCGACCGGCCTCGACCCGGACCTCGCCGCCGCCCTGGGCCGGATCCTCGACGTGCGGGTCGAGTTCGTCGACACCCCCTTCGACAAGCTGGTGCCGAACCTCCAGGCCAAGCAGTACGACGTGGCGATGTCCGCGCTCAGCGACACCCGCCGGCGCCGGGACGCGGTGGACGAGACCGGCAAGCCGACCGGCCCGGGCGTGGACTTCGTGGACTACTTCATCGCGGGCACCTCGATCGTCGTCCCGAAGGGCAACCCCAAGGGGATCAGGGGCCTGGACGACCTGTGCGGCAAGACCGTCGCGTTCCAGCAGGGCACCACCCAGGACGAGATCGTCACCCGCCAGGTCGGCGTCTGCACCCGGGCCGGCCGCCCGCTGACCCCGCACAAGCTGGACAGCGACACCAAGGCGCTGGCCGAGGTCGCCTCCGGCGCCGCCGCGGCCGGCCTGAACGACTACCCGGTGGCCGCCTACGCGGCGAAGACCACCGACGGCGGCGCCCGCTTCGAGGTGACCGGCGGGCAGTCCACCTCCAACCCGTACGGGATCGCGGTGCGCAAGGACGACGGGCCGCTGCGGGACGTGCTGGCCGGGGCGATCGACCAGCTGATCCGCAGCGGCGAGTACGACAAGATCCTGGCCAAGTGGAACGTCGGCGCCGGCGCGGCGCAGAACGCGGTGGTCAACGGGGGCATCTGAGGCGGGGGCGGCGGGCCTCCGGGGACGGCACGGACCGATCTGCATACTTATGCGCAGAGTGACAGGGGCGCGGAATAAGTCCGAATAGCGGACAGCGCGACCCCTCGTTATCCGATTTTGATCTGGATGAGGGCCACCTGACTGTCATCAGATGGCAGGATTCCCCCCATCTCGGATCGAGCCGGCCACTGGTCGAGGCCGTCCGGTCAACGTCCACCTCGGCGGAGGGTGGCGGAAGCAGTACCTCGTACAACCCCGGACGGCTCCCCCGCGCCCGGGCAACTGCACGACCCGGCCTGCACGTACGACGACGTACGGCGACACGCACCCGTACCGAGCCGCGCGGCTCGCCGTTCCGGTGCGCCGCTCCCGCGGCGCGCTCCGCCCGACCTCTCTCCCCCAGGATGGAGATCCCCCTCATGACCACCCGTACCCAGCGCAGCCGGCTCCTCGCAGCCGGTGTGGTCGCCGCCTCGGTCTCCCTGGTGCTGACCGGTTGCAGCAGCAGCAAGAGCGAGAGCAGCGGCGCCCCCAACGCCTCCGCGACCGTCAACGAGGTCAAGGCTGACCCCAAGCTGGCCGGGCTCGTCCCGGACGACGTCAAGGCCGCCGGCAAGCTCCTGGTCGGCGCCGACGCCTCGTACGCGCCGGACGAGTTCAAGGACGACAGCGGCAAGGTCATCGGCATGGACGTCGACCTGGCCAACGCCATCGCCGCCAAGCTCGGGCTGAAGGCCGAGGTCCAGGACTCCGGCTTCACCGCGATCATCCCCGGCATCCAGTCGAACAAGTTCCAGCTCGGCATGTCGTCCTTCACGGACAACAAGGAGCGCGAGCAGATCGTCGACATGGTCACCTACTTCAACTCCGGCAGCGCCGTCGCGGTGAAGAAGGGCAACCCGGAGAAGATCGACCCGAAGGACCTCTGCGGCAAGAAGGTCGCCGTCCAGACCGGCACCACCCAGGCCGACGAGATCAAGGACACCCGCGACCCGGACTGCGCCAAGGCCGGCAAGCCGGGCGTCCAGAACGGCGGCGACAAGTTCGACCTCCAGACGGACGTCACCAACGCCGTGGTCTCCGGGCGCGACCAGGCGATGATGGCCGACTCCCAGGTCGTCGACTACGCGATCAAGCAGTCCGGCGGCCAGCTGGAGAAGGTCGGCGAGACCTACGGCGTGGCCCCCTACGGCGTCGCGCTGGCCAAGGGCTCCAAGCTCACCCCGGCCGTCCAGGGGGCCGTCCAGTCGCTGATCGACGACGGCACCTACAAGCAGATCCTCGCCAAGTGGGGGGTCGAGTCCGGCGCCATCACCACCTCGACCGTCAACGGCGCCGTCAGCTGACCCTCGTCCGCTCCATCTTCTCCCCCGAGGCCACACCGTGAACTCTTTGGACAAGGGGACGGCGGAGCAGGGCCGGCCCGAGACCATCAAGGCCGTCCCCGTCCGCCACCCCGGACGCTGGGCCGGCGCCGTCGTCATCGCCGTACTCGCGGCGATGCTGGTGAGCGCCCTCTTCACCAACCCCGCTTTCAAGTGGGACATCGTCGGTCAGTACCTGTTCCACGACAGCATCATGCACGGCCTGCTGGTGACGCTGGAACTGACCGTGCTCGCCATGCTCATGGGTGTGGTCGGCGGCATCGTCCTCGCGGTGATGCGCCTGTCCCCGAACCCGCTGCTGGCCGGCGTCGCGTGGGTCTACATCTGGATCTTCCGCGGCACCCCGGTGCTGGTGCAGCTGGTGTTCTGGAACTTCCTCGGCCTGATCTGGGCCAAGCTGTCGATCGGCGTCCCGTGGGGGCCGGAGTTCTGGTCCGAGCAGACCAACGTGCTGATCCCGACCTTCGTCGCCGCGCTGCTGGGCCTCGGCCTCAACGAGGCCGCCTACATGGCGGAGATCGTCCGCGGCGGCATCCAGTCGGTGGACGAGGGCCAGACCGAGGCCGCGCACGCGCTCGGCATGAGCCGGTTCCAGACCATGCGCCGGATCGTCCTGCCGCAGGCCATGCGGGTGATCATCCCGCCGACCGGCAACGAGACCATCTCGATGCTGAAGACCACCTCGCTGGTCTCCGTGATCTCCCTGGAGGAGATCTTCCGGGCCGGCCAGGTCATCTACTCCCGGAACTACCAGAACATCCCGCTGCTGATCGTGGTCAGCCTCTGGTACCTGTTCTTCACCTCGGTGCTGACCATCGGCCAGTACTACATCGAGCGCCACTACGCCCGAGGTTCCAACCGCACCCTCCCGCCCACCCCGCTGCAGCGGCTGCGGAGGCTGTTCGCCGGGAAGCCCGCCCCCAGGACGACCGCCGACGTCGTCCCGGGGCTCGAGGGAGGTGGTCACGTATGACCGATCCGACCAAGTCCCCCGCCGGCGCCGCGTCCGGCGAGCCGATGGTCCGCGCCGAGAACGTGCACAAGTCGTACGGCCTGGTCGAGGTGCTCAAGGGCATCGACCTGGAGGTCAGGCAGGGCGAGGTGTTCTGCCTGATCGGCCCGTCCGGCTCCGGCAAGTCGACCTTCCTGCGGTGCATCAACCACCTGGAGAAGATCAACGGCGGCCGCCTCTGGGTGGACGGCGAGCTGGTCGGCTACCGGCAGAAGGGCGACCGGCTGCACGAGCTCAGGGACCGCGAGGTCGCCCTCAAGCGGCGCGACATCGGCATGGTCTTCCAGCGCTTCAACCTGTTCCCGCACATGACCGCCGTCGAGAACGTCATGGAGGCGCCGGTCCAGGTCAAGGGCGAGAGCCGGGCCGACGCCCGCGAGCGCGGGATGGCCCTGCTGGAGCGGGTCGGCCTCGCCGACAAGGCGAAGAACTACCCCTCGCAGCTCTCCGGCGGCCAGCAGCAGCGCGTGGCGATCGCCCGCGCGCTGGCCATGAAGCCCAAGCTGATGCTCTTCGACGAGCCGACCTCCGCGCTCGACCCGGAGCTGGTCGGCGACGTCCTCGACGTCATGCGCGGCCTCGCCGAGGAGGGCATGACCATGGTGGTCGTCACCCACGAGATGGGCTTCGCCCGCGAGGTCGGCGACGCGCTGGTGTTCATGGACGGCGGGGTGGTGGTCGAGTCCGGCAACCCCCGCGAGGTGCTCACCGACCCGCAGCACGAGCGCACCAGGGCCTTCCTCTCCAAGGTGCTCTGAGCCCGTACGCCCGGCGCCCGGCAGGTCACTCCTGCCGGGCGCCGTCGTTTTCCCCGCCCGGGTAATAGGCTGGAGGCAGTCAGCCCGTTACCGACCCCCCTGGAAGGACCCCTGTGGAGCTCGCCGCCTACGCCGATCTCGCCGTCCGGCTGGTGAACACCGAGGAGCCCGAGCGCGGCACCGACTCGCTGACCTCCGTGGAGGCGGTGCGCGGTCTCTTCTCCGACTCCTCGCGGGCCCGCTCGCTCGCCGACGAGTCCGACGTGCCCCGGCTGCGGGCGGTGCGGACCCGGCTGCGCGGGGTCTTCGAGGCCGCCGCCGGCGGGGACGAGATCCGCGGCGTCGACCTGCTGAACAGCCTGCTGATGGAGTACCCGGTCAGCCCGCTGATCTCCGGGCACGACTACCTGGACGACGCCGGGCGGCCGCGCTGGCACCTGCACCTGGCCGACAACTCCCCCACCGCCACCGCCCACTTCAGCGCGGTCGCCTGCATGGGCCTGGCCGTCCACCTCACCGAGCTGGGCGCCGACCGGCTCGGCATCTGCCAGGCCGCGCCCTGCCGCAACGCCTACCTGGACACCTCGACCAACCGCTCCCGCCGCTACTGCTCGGACCGCTGCGCGACCCGCGCCAACGTGGCCGCCTACCGGGCCCGCAAACGCCTGGAGGCGGAGGCGGCGGCCCGGGCGTAGCAGCCCGCTAGACGTCCTCGACCCAGGCGCCGAGCCGGCGGGCCAGGCCCGGCACCCGGGCCAGCCGCGGGGTGAGCAGCAGCCGCTCCAGCCGGCGCCCCGGCGCCAGCCAGACCGGGCTCGGGCGCAGCCGCAGCAGCACCCGGCCGAGCACCAGCTCGTCCGGGACGGCGCCGTAGCTGCGGCTGTCGCTGTCCACCGGGCGGTTGTCGGAGAGCAGCCACCAGCCCGTGGCCCGGCGCTCGGCGGCCCGCTTCACCACCAGCAGGTCCTGCTGGAAGGGGTGCCGGAAGACCACCACCGCGCCGGGCCGGATCGGCGCGCCGTAGCGGACCAGCAGCCGGTCGCCCTCGCGCAGGGTCGGGACCATCGACGGCCCCGCCACGTCGACCAGCCCGAGCGGCAGCGCGCCGCCCGGGCCGCGCTCCCCCGCCCCGGCGCCCTCCGCTCGCGTGCTCCGCGCCACGACTCCTCCTCCCGCCCCCGCTCGCGCCCCCAGTCTGCCGTACGGACCGCCGTCCGTCCGATGTCCGGATTGCGCCGGTTCCCGGTCCGTCTTTCGCCCTAGGCCCACCGCCCGATCGCGAAACCGGGAGGGCGGAAGGGTAATCTCGGGCGCGGGAAGACGATCTAAGGAAGGACTCCCATGTTCTCTCGTCTGTTTGCACCGCGCGCCACCGTCCACGCCCACTGCGACCTGCCCTGCGGCGTCTACGACCCCGCGCAGGCCAAGCTGGAGGCCGAGTCGGTCAAGGCCACCCAGGAGAAGTACCAGGCCAACGAGGACCCGCACTTCCGCGCCCGCGCCGTCATCATCAAGGAGCAGCGCGCCGAGGCCGTCAAGCACCACATCTCGGTGCTGTGGAGCGACTACTTCAAGGCCCCGCACTTCGAGAAGTACCCGCAGCTGCACCAGCTGATCAACGACACCCTGAAGGCCGCCTCGGCCGCCAAGGCGTCCACGGACCCGGCCACCGGCCAGGCCCTGCTCGACCTGATCGCCCAGGTCGACAAGATCTTCTGGGAGACCAAGCAGGCCTGAGTCCTGGCGCGGTTTTCCGGCATCATCCCAGCTGGGAGCGCCGATAGCTGATGTCGTTTGAGTGCACGGTGATGCACTGTGATGCAGGGTGAAACTCAAGATCATCACCCACTTATCACCCAAACGATCATGAGCGCGAGAAGCCCCTCACCCCGGACGGGGTGAGGGGCTTCTCCATGTCGGGACGCGAGGAGGGTGGCACCTGGACACCGCCTCCCGACACGCTCAGAGCGACCGGCCGCGAGGCGGCGTCCGGTCAGTTCCAGCCGGAGTCGGCGACGGTGGCCTCGACGGTCGGGAAGGGCGTGGGGTCAGCTGTCGGGCCGACGGGCGGCGGAGCGTTCCAGCCGGAGTCGGCGACGGTGTTGGCCGAAACTGAGCCAGCACCAACGGCGACGGCGCCGGCCAGCGCAAGCAGAGCAGCCGCCGCAGCGGTGCGAATCTTCATGATCGTCCTCGGGTTCAAGGACCCGCCACGCGGGCAGGATGGACTCGCAGCCCAGCGTGCGCGCGGTACTGGGCTGCACGAACAAGTGTGCTGGCACCCCCGGACGCGATCAAGGCCCCGAGCGTGCGAGAATTCGCATTGCGAATTTTCCCGCCCGAGAGGCAGTCGCCCAGATGTCGCACCCGCTGCCAGACCATCGATTTGAGCCAGCATCACTGAGCGAGGAGGCACGCGGCCTCTACATCGCGATCCGGCACGGTGTCTCGGTGAAGGACCACGAGGACCCCGTTCTACGCGAGCTGCTCGACTACGGGCTCGTCGTTCACTACGAGCGGGCGGATACCTCCAGGTACATCGCGCTCGACCCCCGGGAGGTCGCCGCCCAGCGCCAGCAGCGCCTGTACCAGCAGATCGGCTGGGCCATGGCGGAGGCTGCGGCGATCCCCGAGAGCGTGCGCGATCTGGCGATCGCCTACCAGTACTCGGCGCCCAACCTGGTCGAAGGCGCCGTTGAACACCTGACCGGGATAGACCGAATCAACGGCCGAATCTCCGAGATCATCTCCACCGCTACCCACGAGCTGCTGACATCCCAACCAAACGGTCCCCGGCCCGCCGACATCCTCCAGATGTCCCTCGCGCGGGACGTCGGTGCGCTACGGCGAGGCGTCGCCATGCGAACGCTCTACCGAACCACCGCCCGGTCCGACGGACCGACCGCACAGTGGGTAGCGGGGATCACCACCGCCGGCGGGCATGTGAAGACGCTGGACGAGGAGTTCATGCGGATGGTGATCATCGACCGCAGAGCCGCCATCCTCACCGACCACACGCCGTGGACCGGCCCGGGACCGGAACCCATCAGGGCCCTGGTCGTGCACGATGAGGGCCTCGTCTACTACGCCGCAGCCATGTTCGACCGAGACTGGGCCCGAGCCACAGCCTGGCACGGCGAGGAAGCCTCAGCCAGTGCAGAGCTCACCGAGCTCCAGCGTGCAGTCGTCCGACACCTTGCCACCGGCGCCGACCAGGTAGCCGTCGCAAAGGCCGTCGGAATCAGTCCAAGGGGCGTCTCTGCCCAGCTGGCAACGATGCGGGCCGTACTCGGATACAACTCGACGGCCCAGCTCATGTACGAGCTGGGCCGCCAAGCTGGGGCGCAAGGAGCGCCATCAGCCGCGAAGATCGCGCTGGATTCGAGCTGAGATCATCCGGATGATCCCCTTCGCCTCCCTTATGGCATTCGCATGCCCTGCGGTTCCGTCGTCGGTGCGCGACAGCCGGGCTACTTCGGCGGCGGCAGCCTGGAGGTCGGCAGCTGCGGTCTCCAGGTCGAAGGGCTGGTCCAGGCTCCAGCCCGGCGTCTTGCTCATGTTGCGCTCCCGGTTCAGGTCCCCCCGGGCTTGCGGTGGGTCGATGATATCGAACACCTAAGCGATAAATGGCGGCATACCAGTACAGACTTTTGATCATGGGCCGGTCAGCGTCAAGGGGTGCCAGCTCCCTATCGCCCCGATGACCAGCAGATCCGTGACCGGCGGGACGTAGGGGCCCGGGTTCACACGTTCAGGCGGCGGGTCGGCCTCACCCAGGAACGGCTCGGCGAGCATGCGGGGCTGGACAGGCGGACCGTCGGCCGGATCGAGAACGGCCTCGTCCCGGCCACCATCGATCAGTTGAGCACGATCGCGCGCGCAGTCGGCGTACCTCTCTGGCGCCTGTTCCGGGACGAGTAGGCCCCGGCCAGCCCTGAGGTCGGCCGGGGCGGCGCGCTACTTCGGCGGGTCCTGCGGGGGGTTGGGGTTGCCGCCCGGCGGCGGGGGGTTCCTCGGCGCGGGCGGCGGCGGGGGCGGCCCGCCGATCCCGTTGTTCCCGCTGCCGGACGGTTCCTTCTGGGGCGTCATGGGGTCCTCCTCGGTCTCGGTGTTCTCCAGAGCCGCCGGCGCCTCGCCCGGCAGCGGCGTAGCGGGGTGCCGGGGCACCCGGTTTGGGCCTCGCGTGCCGCGGCCTCGCTGGCCGCGCCACCGGCCCTGGGCGTCCGGCGGGATCCTGTCGGTCATGGCGTCCTCCTCGTGGTCGGGGGGTCACCATCGTGCCGCGTCGGAGCCCAAGCGCGGGCTGCGCGGGCCTCGGCGTAGCTCCGCAGCGTCACGCCCCACGTGGCCAGCCGGGCGCGCAGCCACATGTCGCGGCGGCCGTACTCCCGGGCGAGCCGGTACACGGAGACGCCGTCGTCCTGGTACCGGCGGATGATCTCCTCGCGCTGATCCGGCGTGAGCTCCGGCGGCATCAGACGGGTGCCCCGAACGTCCCGCCGGGCCGGACCCGGTCGGCCCGGGTGGCACAGGACGGGCAGAGCTGCCGGGAGTACAGGGCGCCGACGCCCACGGCCCGGTACTCCAGACCCCCGTACAGAGACGCGGTCCCGGTGGGGGTGCCGCAGAGGTGGCAGGAGCGGTCCGCGCCGCTCTTCTCGTAGCACGTCGTGCACAGCAGGACCGTGGGCTCCTCGGCCAGGACCGCGTACGGCTGGATGGTGCTGATGTGCACACAGCACTCCAGCTGGCCGTTGTGGCTTGCGGCGAGCATCGCGTCGCAGACGTGGTTCGCCCATGATGACTGCGACGGGTCGATCGGCACCGTCGCCGCGTCGAGGTGTCGCAGCCAGTGCGCCCGGGCCGCGTGTGCCTGGTCGAGCATCGCGGTGATCCCTGCGGTGGCGTCGGCGCTCACTCGGCGTCCTCATCGGCCGGAGGCGCCGGGGCGGGCTCGTCGCCCTTCTCCTTGAGCCGCGCGTCCCTGCGGTTGTACATCTCCCGGACGCCGGCGACGGCCGCGTGCCATTCCTCGCTGTTCGGGTTGAAGTGCGTCACTGGTGGGCCTCCAGGCTGGCGGCGTACGGCGGGCACGCCGCGCACACGCCCACGGCGTAGACGAGCCCGTCGTCCGAGACGTGACCGGCGTCGGTCAGGGGCCCGCTGCTGCTGCCGCAGCCGATGCAGGCAGTGCCGGATCGCTGGGCCGGGGTGAGTCGGGCGCCGGAGCACGGGGCGGCCACCCGTACACCGGCGACCAGGGGGGTGGGTTCGGCCGCGCCCTGAGGTGAAGTCGTCATGCCAGCATCGTCGTCACCCGGGTCGCGTCATTCCATATGCAGCGCCATATGCCTGACATATCGTCAAGACTATGAGTGCACCGACACCATGGGTGGACCCGCGCCTACGTACTGCCTGGGCGCAGGGAGACTGGGCTGCCATCCTGCGGGAATACCGGCGCGCCGCCGGCATCTCCCAGACCGCCCTGGCTGGACTCGTGGGCCTCAGCCAGGCGGACGTCTCGTTGATCGAGCGCGGCCGTCGCACGATCAAGGAGTCCGCCGTCATGGACCGCATCACCAGGGGACTGTCCGTTCCCCCCGAGCTGCTCGGCATCACCACCATGCAGTCGTCCTGGTCCCCCGATCCGGAGCTGACCGAGCGCATCGCACGGGCGCACACCACCGGCCACACTGACACCCGCAGCGCCGACTGGATCGCCCGGGTCCTCGCCGAGCACCGCCGAGCCGAGGACGACGGGGCCGGCGCCGAGCTCTGGCAGATCATCCGCAGCCAGCTCAACACCGTCACCCAGCTGATCCCTGGGGCCTCCGGCCCGACGGCGGACAGGCTGATCCTGCTGAGCGCCGAGCATGCGCACTGGCTCAGCTGGGTGGCACACGGACAGGGCGAGTACGGTGCCGCTCTCGCCTGGCTCGGGATTGCCCACGGCTGGGCACTGGACGCCGGCAGTGCCGACATGGCCAGCTGGATCACCCGCGTGCGCGCCTACTACCAACTCGGCGCTGGCGACCCTGTGCGCGCCCTTCGCACAGCCGAGGCCGCCATAGGCCCAGGCCTGTCTCCGAGTGCTGCAGCAGTGGCTGCCCACACCGCTGCGATGGCGGCGGCCGCCGTCGGTGAGCGCGACCGCGCGCACCGGTTGGCGGACGAGTCGTACGAGGCAGCGCTGCGGGCACCCGAAGAGGCGGCCAGGCCAGGCTGGCTGTACTGGCTGTCCCCGACCCGGGCGCGGCTGCTGCAAGGCGAGGCGGCGTACGCCGCACGGGACTGGCGCCGCGCGGCTGACGCCCTCGGCGAGGGGCTCGCCGAGCTGGAGGGCTACCCGCGGGACGCGGCGTTCTACCGGACCAAGATGGAGGACGCGAGGCGCCGGTCCTAGGCGCTGGCGGCGTCTCGCAACTTCAGGATGACCAGGTCGTCCGGGGCCCCGATGCGTGCGTAGGCCTCGGGGTCCGCCTCCCGGAGTGCGTCCCGGAGCGCGCGGTGGATGATGGCGATAGCCGGCCCGGATCGGGGCTGCGGGTGCGAGTCAACCACCCGGACCCGCAGGGTCTTCCGTTCAGGGGCCGGCTGGTCATCCGGCTCAGCGATCACGAAGTCGATGTCGTAGACGAACTCGGCGGCGTCCATGCCGCCGAGTCTAGGTTCAACGTGACGGGAAGTCAGCTGCCTGCGTCGACTGCGGTCGCCAACAGCAGGTCCATCAGGGCCAGAACCGCAGGCTCGCCGCCGCCCCGGATCGCGCCGTCAATCGCGTCTTCGACCCGGGCCCGCACCGAGGTGGGCAGGCCCTGCGCGGTGACCGCCATGCGGCCGAGGTGCATCGCGACGGCCGGAGACAGCCCAGGCCCGTCGGCCGCCGGGGCCAGCGGCAGCACCACCGCGGTGGCGTCGTCGCGGTACCCCTCGGCGGTCGTCACGGCGGCGGCCACGAGCGCGTCCGCCAGGGCCTGGAGGTCACCCTGGTGCTCGCGGACGAGGCCCTCGATCACCTCGACCGTCACCTGGTCGTGCACGCCGTCCGAAGTGAGAATCAACGCCCCGCCGGCGGGCACCGAGACGAACGGCGCCGTGGCGACGGTGGCCAGGCCGAGCGTCACCCCGACGTAGTCCGCGAGCGCAGAAACTGGCACCGTCCCGGCGCCGCGCGCCGCCTCCGTGAGGTACGCGGCGAGGTTGTGGTCGGTCGTCAGCTGCACCAACTGCCCGTCGTGCCAGCGGTACGCACGGCAGTCACCGGCCCACACCAGCTCGGCGGAGCCGTCCTCCCGCAGCACCGCCAGGACGCCGACGCCGTCCGGGCCCGGGTCGGCCGCCAGCAGCCCGGCGGACAGGAGCCCGGCCAGGGCTCCACGGCCGGCACCGACCCGCGCGGCGGTCTCCGCCAGCATCGGTGCGAGCCGGACGATGCCCGGGTCGTGGCCCATCCCGTCGACCAGGGCGACGGCGGTACGGCCAGTAGCGTCGGAGGTGTAGGTGGCCGCAGCGTCGGCAATCAGGCCGGCGGTGCCCTCGCGCTGAGCGGTCCCGATGGTGATGGTGGTCATGCCGTCATCATGGCGTGGCCCGGCGACCACCCGGGCGGAAACGGCAGAGTGCCCCTGCCCGGCCGAAGCCGAGCAGGGGCACTCATCGCCCGCGAGCGCGGGACCAACGCCTTGGTAAGACACAGCCATGGGTCATCCCCGCGAACGCAGGGCCTACCGCAACTCATCTGCGCTGAGCTGCATGACCGTTGGGCCACCCCTGCGAACGCAGGGCCGATGTCGCGACTATAGCGGATGTGGGCGCCGGGAAGCCCCTTCTTGCAACTTTGCCGTACGTACGGCAAAGTCAGTGCCACCGCAGCCACCACCTACGGAGGACGCCATGACCACCGACATCTACAGCCACACCGGCGGCCGCACCATCGCCACCTACCCCCTCCTCGTCGAAGTGCGGGCCATCACCGGCCTCGACCAGGCCAAGGCCCACGACTACATCCACGCCACCCTCGACCAGCTCATCGCCGAGGACGGCGAGGAGAGCGTCGTCGTCACCCAGCGCCCCGACCGCCCCGGACTCCTCGCCAACAACCCCCACGACCTCGACACCAACAGCTGGACCACCATCACCGACGACGCCGCCGACTTCATCCGCGCTGCCGCCGCCGTCGACTGCGAGGCGCCGTGACCGTCGAACTCTGGACCATCGACCAGGTCGCCGCCTACCTCGGCGCGACCTCCGCCAAGTCGGCCTCCCGGACGCTCTCCCGCTGGGGAGTAGCTGCCGTGGGGTACGTCCCGCACCCGGTCAGCAGGCGCCCTCAGGCCCGCTACGTGGCCGATGAGGTGCGCGACGCCGCGGCCGCGCGCCCCGGCCAAGGCAGCCGCACCGACCTCCGCTGAACGCACGAACCGCCCCCGCCCGGCCGAAGCCGAACGGGGGCGACGGGGTTCAACGGGGCAGCCGACGCCGCGGGCGCGCCGCGACAGCCCGGGGTGCCGGTGCGGGCTCGGCTGGCGCATCGTCGGGGACGTCCACCAGGGCCGTCAAGTATGCGCGGAGCCCATCCCCATACCGGCTGGGCCGGTACGACGCAGGCCCGGCGCCGCCAGCGGCCTCAATCGCCGCCGCTGCCGCCCGTACGGCCGCCGGGGCCCCGATCAGGCGCACGTCCACAGGCTGCAGTGCCACCAGCTCTCCTCAACTTCGGCATGGAGTCGTCGGCACAACTATCCTGCGGGCGGAGGCGGTTGGCCAGGTGTTGTCTGTTGTCAACCTGCGTCGAGGCCTGGACAACACCCGGCCCGGGTCGGGCGGACCGGGGCAGCCGAGTTCAGCGAGGCTGCTGCTGGAGGGTCTGCTCGATGCGGTTCACGGCGTCCCTGAGGGACAGGCCGCTGTTCGGTCGCATCTCATGCTCGATGCTGGCGAGGCGCTCCATCACCCCGGGCCGGGCCGGGACGCCCGGCCGGGCCGGAGTGCCCTGCCAGTCCTCGGACCACGCGTCCAGCGCGCGGTGCAGGCGGCGGACCGTACGCCAGATCAGACCGAGCGCGGTGAAGACAGCCCCGAGGGCGGCAGCCCAGGCGGCGAGGACGTCGACCTGGACGACGCCGGTCGGGTCGGCGAGGGTCACTGGCGGCTCGCCGGGTCGACGCGGGCGGGCAGCAGCGCCGCGGTGTCCGCGCGGCCGAGGAACGCGCCCAGGGCCCCCTTGATGACGGTGAGGCCTGCCGGGACGGCGGCCACGGCCGCACTCTGGATGCTGGACAGGCCGGTGATGCCGCCGACCAGCAGCAGACCGATGGCGGCCTCCAGGTACGTGGCGGCGGTGCGCTCGGCGAGGTCCAACGCGAGCTTGGGCATGCGCATGGTGGGGTCCGTTCTGGTGGGGGATCAGGAGAAGAGGAGCTGCCAGGTGCGCGGGCCCGGGAGGCCATCGGCATCACCCGCGAGCTCGGGCCGGCTGCGCTGGAACGCGGCGACGGCCCGGCGGTCGCTCTCCGTCCAGCGCGGTCCCGGACCGACCCGGTACGAGCCGCCGAAGCCCTTGCGGACCAGCTGCTCGCCGAGCTGCCGGACGTGGTCGTTGTCCTGGCCGGGGCCGAAGTACTGCGCGCCGGGGAAGGCGGGCACCGGGCCGGGCAGGTAGCCGAGCAGCTGCCGCAGCGAGTCCTCGCCCGGGACGCCGTCCGCGTCGCCGCCGCCGTAGCCGAGGCTCCGCTGGTACTCGGCGTAGTTCTCGGTGTCGGCGTCCGTCCAGTTCGGGCCGGGGCCCTCCAGGTAGTGGCCGCCGAAGCCGCGGTCGACCAGCGCGCGGCCGACCTCCGTCACCTGGTCGCCCTGGGCGCCGTAGCCGTACGGGAAGCCGTTGATGGTGGTCTGGTAGCGGGCCGGGCCCGGGTCCGGCGCGGGGGCCGGGTCCGGGACCGGGGCCGACGGGGTGCCGACGCGGGCGGCCGGGACGCCGCCGAGCGCCGGGTCCGCGCTGATCGTGCCCTCGGGGTAGTCGGGTATGCCGTACCCGTACGGGCTGCCGGGGCCACGACGCGGGCGCTGTCGGGCGTACACCCCGTCGCCCTGCGGCGACCCGCCCGCGTTGGTGTTCCCCTCGATGGTCCATATCGTGTCCGCGTCGTAGCCGGTGACCACGCCGACGTGGTCCGCGCCTCCGCGGCCGAGGTAGAACGGGCCGCCGAGCACCGGGTAGTCGGTCCACCGTCCGTGCTCCTTCCACCACTGGACGGCGGTCCAGCAGGAGGCGGTGATCGGCCACCGGTCGGTCATCCCGGTCCCGACGGCGCCCCAGGCGGTGAAGGTGGCGCACCAGGCTTCGCCCTGGGACCACTCCAGGCTGGGGACGGCGGGCGAGAACTTCTGCATGTTGTTCCACGTGCCGTCGCTGTCGCGGCCCTCGTGGTAGCCCTCCTGGCTGGTGAGAAGGGCTACGAACTCGTCACGCATGGATGCCTCCTGGGCATGAAGACGCCCCGGCCGGACGGCTCGGGGCGGTTGTGGTTCAGGTGTCTTGTGACGGCGCTGTGATGGCCGCGTGTCCGTACGACCCGGTACGGTCAAGGGACCGCAAACAGGCCAGGGGGTAGGGATGTTGAGTAGGCAGACGTTGGCGATCATCGGGAGCGTGGCGATAATCGCGGCTGGCAGCGTGACCGTCGCGGCGCTCACCAGCGGGGACGACAAGCCGGCCTCGGCGCCGGCCGGCGCCGAGGTCAGCCCGACGCCGGTGGACAGCAGCAGCCCGACCGCCCCGGCCGAGGTCTCGCCGACCGCCACCACCCCGGCAGCCGGCCCGAGCTCGGTGTCGCCGTCGGCGCTCGCCCCGGTGCAGCACGCACCGAGCCCGGCCGCCGGGGCAACGAAGCCCAGCGGCAAGACGAAGGAGAACACCGTGCAGCAGCCGAAGCAGGTCGCGCCCGCGCCGGCCGACGGCACCCAGCCGCCCGCGCAGACCACCCAGCAGCCCACGACCGGCGGCGTTGGCCAGAACCCGGGCGGAGGCGGCACCGTCGACAACGGCGCGCCGCCGAAGCCGGGCCCAGCCGACACCAACGCGCCGACCGGCAACCCGTACCCCCAGCAGCACTAGCTGCCGACGCCGAACGTGGACAGTCCGCGTACGCCGACCGTCCCCGAGCCCGCCGAGACCCTGGCCTGCCACACCAGGTTCTGACTGCTCAGATGGGCCCCGGAGATCGGGCCGGTGACGCTGCCGACGATGTAGTCGCCAGCGTTCAGCGTGACGCTGGCGATGACGGATCCCACACCGTCAAGCAGCCGGATCTCGCCAGCCGTCGCGGCGTCCGAGCAGCGGGCCAAGTAGTGGCCCTGCACCTGGGGGTGCTGCTTACGCCACGGCAACGTCATGCAGGTGGCCCAGCTGGACGATGTCGTCGTCCACTGCGGGACCTCCGTGTACCCGTACCAGCCATCCGCTCCGAACACCGGAGCAGCCAGGCCGCCGCCGAAGACGTCCTCAGCGAAGATCGTGCCGCCTCGGGCATCGCTCATCACGATGGCCTGCGGGTGGGCCTGAACGGTGGTGGTGCGGCCCACCGCGATGGCCTGCGTACCGTCCTGCCGGTACGCAAGCAGGCCTCGTTGCTCGCTGCCGTCCGGGTTGGCCTGCCCCATTTTGCCGACGTAGAACTGTAGGCCGCCGGTCAGGGTGTTGACCTTGAATGTGCCGCCCTCGCCCACGACGACGTCACCGGCGAGGATCTGGTCCATCGCGGGCCGCATCTGGGCCCGGCCAGACAGCTGGCGGACCTGGTCCTCCAGCTGTCGGAGCCGGTCGAGGATGTCGAGCGGTACGTCAGCCATTCAGGATGCCTCCAGGTAGAGCTCGGTGGACTCGGCCCGGCCCCGCTGCTCGGGGGTCACCTTGAGGCCGACGACCCGGTACCTCGCGCTGTGTCCGTCGTAGTACCAGGTGTCAAAAATTCGGATCCGCACGTAACTGCCGAGCTGGGGCGGGCCCACGTCGGCGGAGGCGTAGGCAACGGACGGGATCAGGGACGGGCGGCGGGAGGCGGCGAGGTCGGCCTGGGCGTGCTGGTTGAGCACGTCCTGGGTGATCACCGTGCTGTAGTCGCTCGTGCCGTCCAGGAGGGGCCAGCCGGCCGCGATGTCGGCCGGGCTGGTGAGCAGGGCGGACATCAGCGGCGTCGACTCGGCCGCCAAGTTGTTGTTCACCGTGGCCCCGCGGCTCTGCCAGGCGTTCGCCATCCGGGTGGCGTCCTCAGGCAAGCTGTAGGTGGTGATCGGGCCCGGGCTGGACAGCACCAGGTCGCCGCCCCCGACGCTCAGGCGCGGGTAGCCGAGCCGCAGGGCCCGGTGCCGGGCGCCGGTGTCGTCACGAAAGCACTGCACCAGCCACTCGAAGCCGTCCGTGACAGCCGCGAGTTGGTCGAGCAGGGTGCCGAGCCACGGCAGGTCGTACCTACTGTAGACCCTGTCTCGCAGCACGCCGCTGGTCTGCCCGTAGTCGATCTCCAGGCCGAGATCGCCGCCGGGCGCGGCCTGGGCGTAGGCCACGAGCTGGCGCGCGATGTCGAGTTGGTCGATGGCGCTCGCGGTCAGGGTGTCGGTCAGCAGGCGGTGCGCGCGCAGAACCGACTCCAGGCCGGCCGCCTGGAGGCCGCACGTCCACCGCCCGAAGGCGTCCCGCGTCGGAACGCGGGTCCACAGGATGCCGCCCCACACAATCTCCTGGCCGGAGGCAAGGTAGAGCATGGTGCGGCCGGGCAAGACCGAGGTGCGTACGCGCCGGGCCATCGTGCTGTCCGGGATGTCGATCGTCGCGCTGAGGCTGCCGGTCTTGCCGATGTACAGGTCGTAGGAGACGTCCCGGACCGGCAGCCGGTCGAGCAGCCGGTCCGACCGCAGATCGCAGACGAGCAGGTCGTAGACGGCCATCAGGCGGCGGCCTCGTAGGTCACGTTCCAGTACAGCCGGCTGTTGCCGGACGCGCCGACGGGCACCGTGTTCGAGACGGTGGCTGTGGATGCGCCGGACGTCGCGGTCTTGACGAGGAATCCGGCGCTGGTGCCGCCGGCACCGATCTGGACGGCGCCGATGTACTCGGTGTCCCCGGAGTTGAGGTACTCGCAGGAGCCGAGTTGGACGGCGATCCCGTTCGCGGCGGCCTGTACGGGCAGGGTCATGCTCCACAGTCCGCCGCCGCCGGACGACGTGCTCCCGAGTGTGAGGCTGCCCATCCACATGATGGTCCGGCCGATGCGCGTCCAGCGGCTGGTCAGAGTGCCGTTGCCCAGGATCGGGTTGACGGAGGACGCGGTCCACGTCGGGACGTACGTCTGCCACTCGCCAAGGCCTGGCCCCCACGCGGAGCCGGACCAGCGCTGAAGCCCGATCGCGCCGTCGCGCCACTGCCCGGTATAGCTGCCGCTGCTGAGGCTGCCGGGGGCGATGCCGCGAAGGGCGGCCGACCACGGCACCCACGCGCCACCGTCCCACCGCTCGAACGCGCCGGTGACCGCGTTGTCCCGCCACTGGCCGGGGTACGAGCCGGGCCCGGTGTCGGCACCCGGATGGATTGCTCCGGCGGCGACGGTGAAGACGCGGCGGTCGGTCAGCAAGGCGGCCCAGTTCGGCGGGGCACCCGCGCTCGCGCCGGCGGGGACCTGGATGTCCCACAGGCGCAGGTAGGCGGTGACGCCGACCGGAGCGGTCGGCGGGGCCCCGTTGCCCGGGGTGCCGGGCTGGTAGACGACGGCCGGCTTCAGCTGGCCGCTGCTGTCGTACTGCCGGTCGTAGGCGACCAGCCACACCGTGTCGTAGCGGGTCTGGGAGGCGTGCCCGGGGTCGATGGCGAACGTCTCCGGCACGGTGACGACGAGGTCGTAGGCGCCCTGTCCGGTGGTGCCCTGGGCCACGCCGCGGCCAATGTCGATCGTTCCGGTCATGCCCGTGATGCTCAGGGCGAGCGGGTTGCCGCCGGGGACGACGCCGGCGCGGGTGGTCGTGGGCCCGGTCGGTGTCCAGGTCCCGATCGGGGCCAGCCTGGTGTCCTCGCGGGTCTGGCCGGGGTTGAGCAGCCATGCGGAGCGCACGGTCATGGAGGCCTCCTCGGCTACCAGTAGGCGGAGCGCCAACGGACGGTGGCAGACGCAGCGGGGTTGGTGCTGCCGGGTGACGCCCGGAAGTTGAGCGTTGTCGTGGCGCCGGGTGGCAGCAGGAACGCGCCCTCCGGTGCCGAGCGGAGAGTCGCCGTGCCGAGGCGGTCCTGGCCCGCGAGCGTGACGGTGCCGGCCCAGGTGTCCACCACTAGGACGTCCGACGCGGCGAGGGTGATGTCGTACTCCAGCCGCAGGTTGCCGAACGACAGGGCTGGTGTGGTGACCGGGCCTCGGAACTCGATGACTGGGCTGATCTCGGCGTTGCCCGGGTTGGTCACCGTGATGTCGCCGGTGCTACCCGGGGTGCCCCAGGACAGGCCGCTCTCCACGGGGGTGCCCCAGGACAGGCCCGTCTCGGTCGGGGTGCCCCAGGACAGGCCGCTCTCGGGCGCGGGAAGCGCGCTGGACGCGGTCTGCTCGGCGACGGCGTACCGGCGCGGGTCGGTGGCCTCCAGCAGCAGCGCGACCACCGGCACGCAGGCCGTGAAGTCCAGGTCGTTGGGGATCACCCGGTCCGTGACCCGGGCGGTGACGAGCAGCTGGCGCCCGGCGACCTGGACGACCAGGGGCTCCTCGTCCTGCCGGATCGCGGTCGCGTCCTCCAGCGCCTGGAGGACGGCTGGGAAGTTTGTGTTGGGGCCGGTGAGCCGCAGGTCGATGCCGATCGTGCGGGCCTGGGAGAGGAGGCGGCCGGGGCGGGCACCGTGCTGCTGGGCTCGCTGGCTGGTCCCGGAGGACACGGGCGGCCGGGACGACCAGCCGGTGACCCGGGTGACGGTGTACGGTGTGCCGTCGCCCAGCAGCAGGCCGGCCCACTGGATCTGCTGGTCCCCGGTGATCAGCTCGCCTGCCACGCGCTCACCCCCTCGCCTTGGCCAGCAGCGCGAGCTGCATCGCGGTCTGCTGGGCGCCGCCGCTGTCGGACTCGTAGTACTGCTCGATGTTGAGCACCGGGGCGGCGGCGGCCTGCTCGGCCCAACTCCCGCCACCAGCCGGACCCATGGGCGCCTGGGCCTGGTAGGTCCAGGCCGGGACGGACACGTTCGGCGGCTGGACGAGGTCCGTCATGGTGCGCTCCAGGGCGGGGCGGCCGTCCTCGATACCGGCCTCGATACCGGCGGGGATCCAGCGCCCGACCTCGTCGCGCATCACCCTTGACGGCGACTTGATGCCGAGGACGTCCTTGATCGGCCCCGGGATCGTGTTCGAGACGAAGCTGATCAGCTGCCCCTTGAGCCAGCTGCCCATGCCCGAGATGCCGTTCCACAGGCCGCGGATCACGTCTGCCCCGGCGCTGACCAGCAGGCCGCCGAGGTTGCCGACGGCGCTGGAGATCCAGCCGGGGACGCCCTTGATCCAGTTGATGGTGTTGTTCCAGCCGGACACCGCGCCGTCGTGGACCGTGCTCCAGATCCGGGACAAGACGCCCGCGATGTCCCAGCCGCTGAAGAAGCTGCTGATGCTGCGGGCCACGCCGAGGACGAGGTTCGACAGCCAGTTCCAGGCGCTGACGGTGGCGTTCTTGACCGTGTCCCAGTTGGCGATCACGAGGGCGACCAAGGCGACGACGGCGGCGATCACCCAGCCGAGCGGGCCCATGGCCAACACCCAGGCGGCAGCCATGCGCGCCGCGTTGAGCAGGGACTCGGCGCCCATCAGGACCCAGCCGGCGACGATCTCGACGACCGCGGCGGCCTGGAGGGCCATGCCCCAGACGATCCGGGCCCCGATCGTGATCCACGCGGCAGCCTGCTGGGCGCCGCTGACGATCGCTGCGGCGCCCGAGGTGACCCACGCCCACACCTGCTGGGCGCCGGACGCCACGGCGGAGGCGCCGGCCGCTACCCAGCCGCCGACGGTCTGGTAGCTGGCGACGACGCTTGCTGCCGCCCCGGTGACGGCGGCGCCGCCCGAGGCAACCCAGGCGGCGACCTGCTGGGCGGCCGAGACGGTAGCGGCGATGCCAGCCTGCGCGTACCCGACGGCGGTCGTGATGAGGACCGGCAGCAGCACAGCGGTGATGACGCCCGCCACCACGGCGACCGCGGTCCGGTGGGCGTCGAGCCACCGGGCGGTGTCGGCCAGGGCGGGCACGAGGGTCCCGGCGAGGACCCCGGCGGCCGTGGCGACCGCCGGCACGAGGTGCTGGCCGATCCACTTCGCGGCGTCGAGGACGGGCGGCAGGACGTCGTCCTTGAGGAACCGTCCGACCTTGGTCGCCGCAGGGGCAAGGTCGTCGCGCAGCACCTGGCCCGCCTTGGAGACAACCGGGCCGAAGCGGTCGGCGAGTTCGGAGCGGACCTTCCCGAGGGCGGGCAGGACGGTGTCGACGGCGGTGCGGCCGAACGCGGCGGCCGCGGGCATCGCGGTGCCAGTGATCCAGTCGGCGGCCGCCCCGAAGGCGGGCCCGAACCGGGACGCGAGCATGCTGCCCACGCGCTCCAGGACGGGCAGAACCCGGCCCCCGACGACCTCGGTCAGGCCCTGCTCCAGGCCCCTGGTGAACTTCTCCAGCTTGGTGGCCGCGTTGTCGCGCAGGGAGTCGCCCATGCGGTCGGCGGCGCCCGCGACGTCGCCCAGGGCCGCGACGGCGGTGGCCGGGTTGAGGGCCAGCAGCGATTTCTGCATGTCCTCGGCTTTGGTGCCGAAAAGCTCAGTGGCGGCGGCATCACGTTTGACCGGGTCTTCCATTTCCCGGAGCTTGTCGAGCGTGAGCTGGAGAACCTGCGTGGCCTGCGGTCCGCCCTGCCCGAGCTGCTTGATCATCTGGTCGGCATTGAGACCGATGTCTTTGAATCCCTGGGCAATCTTCTGCCCGCCCGCGACACCCTCGATAACGAATTCCTTGAGGGCGTCAGCCACAACGTCAGTATCGCGCGCACCGGCCTGCATGCCCTGACTGAGCAGGCCAGTTGCCGACGTTGCACTCAGTCCGAGCCGCTGGAAAATGACCGAGTATTCATTGAAGGTGTCGCCGAGATCGTCAGCTCTCGGACCCATTGTCTGAAATCCACGGGTCATGACATCGAATGCCTCGTCGGCATTCTTCGCCAATCCCGTTTTAATCATTTGCCCAGCCGCATTAGCGGACTGACCCAAATCGACCTCGAATGTATTCGCAAGGTCGGACGCTTTGGTGGCGATCGATTGGATTTGCTGGTCGGTCGCACCGGTCGGCATGAGGCCGGACGCCATGGTGGCGCGCACGGCGTCGGCGGCGCCCTGGACGTCGTCGGTGATGGCGCCGGCCCACATCTGCCCGGCGATGTGGCCGTAGCGCTGGGCCTCGGGGCCGGTCGCGCCAAGCTGGGCACCGAGGCGCCCGCCGATCTGCTGCTGCTCCATCGCGTCGCCGACGCCCTTGACGAGCAGGGCGCCAACGGCGGCCGCGCCGGCCGCGACGACGACCGCGGACCCCTTGAGCATCCGCTTGCCGAAGCCGCTGCCGGCGTCGTCTCCGGCCTGCTCGACAGGGCCGGTGATCTGCTCGCGGATCGCGCTGCCGATGCCCCGGACGCTCGGAACGATCTGAAGACTGGCATAGCCAACGGTGGGCACCGGACCACCCCCTCTCCGGCGCTGCTGGGTCAGGTCAGGTGGCCGGCCTCGACGGCGGCGCGGTGCGCGGCGGCGCGCCGGCGGGCGGCGTCCAGGGCGGCGGCGCGCTCGGCCGGGTCGCGGCGGGTGCTCGCGGCGCCGGGGCGGGGGTAGGGCTTCGGGCGGGTCGCGTGCTTGTCGGCGCCGCGTTGCCAGTTCGCGTTCGCGAGGACGTCCCAGATGTCCGCGAGCAGGTACTCGGCCTGCGTCCACGGGGTGCCGGGCCGGTCGCTCAGCGCGGCGTGCAGCCGGGAGGTGGGGGGCAGGCCGCGCACGAGCGCGACCAGCTCCATCCAGGTGAGGCGGCCGGTGCCGAGGTCGGCCAGGCGCACGCCGTACTCGGCGCGCAGGTCAGCCGTGATGGCCTCCCCGTGCTCGCTCAGGAGTCGGTAGAGGCCTGCGATTCCCCCTGCTTGATCCCGCAGTGCTTCTGGTAGGCCTTGAACAGCGGCATCAACTGGTAGCCGGGCATGGGCTGCTGCTCGAACTCGGCCCACTGCTGCGGCCCCAGGGCCTCACGGAACGCCGCGCGCACCGCCAGGTTGTCTCCCCGTTCGGCGGCGGCCAGCAACGGCCAGATGTTCAGGCTGTCGATGTGGGCGAACGTCCAGCGGGTGCCGTCGGCGTCCCGGACGACGAAGGGCCGAAGTTCGGCGCCCGCCTTCACAGCGCCGAGGTCGAAGTCGAAGGGGCGCCCGTCGTCGCTGTGGGGGCGGCGGGGGCGGCGGGTATTGGACATGCGCGGTGGTCCTCTCCGGGGTGCGCGGTCTCGGATGGTGGTGGCCGGGGCGGGCGGACCGCGCGCTCGCCCGCCCCGGGGCTCGGGGGGTCAGGACACGGTGACCGCGCAACTCGCGGTCAGGCCCTGGTAGGTGGCGGTGATCGTGGCCGCGCCGGCTGCCACCGCGGTGGTGTAGCCGTAGGCGACGCCGGCCTTCGCCGGAGCGCTGGTGGTCCAGGTCAGGTACGGGTCCGCGGACACGTCCCGGGTGGTGGAGTCGGCCAGCGTCGCGGTGGCGACCAGCGGGGCGACGGCGCCGACGGCAAGAGTCTTCGTGGCCGGGGTGACCGCGAGAGCGGTGACGGCCTGGCTGTCCTGCCGGTCGAACAGCACCCGGTTGGTGTCCGGGTAGATCACGGCGGCCAGGGTGACCTTGGACAGGTCGGACTCGTTCTCGTCGATGTCGCCGTCGGGCGCGACGATGGCGTAGTTGCGGGTGATCCGGCGCACCCACAGGCCGGTCGCGGCGTCGCGCTTCTCGAAGGCGATCTTCACGGGGCCGGGCCGGGGTACGACGACCTGGGTGGCCGTCGACCCGGGCCAGATCAGCGACCTGGTCGTCGGATTGTCCTCCAGTACGGAGAACTTTTTCGTGAGCTTGAAGTTTTTCCGGCTCGACCTCACGAGGATGCCGCCCCAGGCGTAGTAGTCGGCGGTGTCCTCGTCGCGGGACTCGGGCATGCCGTCGTCGCCGTCGAGCAGGCCGGCCATGGTCCAGCCCGCGCCGAACGGCGAGTTCGCGTCCGCGGGGTTGGGGGTGGTGAGGCTGGCCGCGACCCAGACGTCGGCGTCCGTCCACAGGTGCGCGTTGTTCGTGTTCCCGGACATGCCGGTCCTCCAGGGGGTTGGTCAGGTCAGGGGGGTGGGCGCGATGTTGGCCGTGATCGTGAGGGTGGCCAGTGCGACGCGGGAGTCCGGGTCGATGCCGGGTACGGGCCCGGTGCCCGGGCGGGTGGAACGGATGATGGGGCCGCCGGCGGTGTGCAGCAGCGCGGCGGCGAGCTGGGCGAGGTCGTGGGCCTGGTCCTCGGAGGCGTGCCAGACGCTGATCCGCAGCAGCACCGAGCTGTTGAGCCGGGACGGTGCGGGGGTGGCGCCGTCGAGGCCGACCAGGACGAGCGGCAGCCGCGGGTCCTCCGGGGAGCGGGCGTCCGGCACCCGGGTGCCGACGGTGGCACCGGCCGCGTACGGCTCGGGCCGACCAGCGAGCACGGCGCGCAGGATCCGGCAGGCCTCCGCCGCCGCGTCCGGGAACAGGACGGCGGCCTTCACCGGCCGCCCCTCTCCTTGACGTCCGCGCCGATCCCGGCGGCCGCGCGGGTGAGGACGCCGTCGCGCGCCTGCCAGGCCATCGCCCGGCGGTCGGCAACGGTGACGCGGGCGGCCTGCCGGTCCGTGGTGTACGGATGCACCTCGACCGACTCCGGTGCCTTCACTGCGGCCCGGACGCGCTCGGCGACCTGACCGGCGGCCTCGTCCACCATGGCCCGGACCTCGGGACTGGCCAGCACCTCCCGGACACCGACGGCATCCAGCTCGAACTCGACGCGCTGGGGCACGACTTCACCCCTTTCTCAGCCGGTGGAGCGGGTCATCGTCCACTCGACGTGGTGGGTGCGGCCGGGCGTGATGGGGTCGGGCCAGCGGGCGACCTCGCCGACGACCTCGCACAGCAGGCCGTCGAACTCGATCCGGTCGCCGGATCGGACGTCCGGGGCGGTGCCGGGCGCCGACAGGACGTGCCAGCCGGTGACGACGCTCGTACGGTCGGCCTCGGCGGTCTCGGTCTGGGTGCTCGGTTGCACGGAGAGGCGGCCGACGGGCAGCCGGGTGGCCGCGCCCGGCGACCAGTCCGGCAGGGTGTTGCCGGCGCGGTCGGTGCGGACGCCCGCCCGGATCCGTACGACGCGCTGGTGGAAGATGACCGCCACGGTCAGGCGATGACGCCGCGCGTCCGCAGCGCGGCCAGCAGGGCGTTGTACTCGGTCTGCGTCGGCGCGGCGGCGGCGTTGGCGACGGTGGGGGCGGTGCCGGTCATGGTGGCGGTCGAGCCGGGCACCGTGACCAGGTCCACGACCTGCTGGGTGGCATCCGGCGGGCCGGAACGGGTCTTGGCGAACATGGGCATGGTGTGGTTCCCCTCTCGGGTCAGGTGCGGTCGCCCCGGCGGAGGCGGTAGTTGGCGACGGCCTCGGTCCACTGCGCGGTGACGCCCGTGGCGGCGGCGGCGCCGTAGGTGACGGACTCGCCGCCGGCCTGAACGCTCTGCACGCCGGGCTGGACGGTGTAGACGGTGCGGGCCTGGTCGGTGACGGCCTGCTGGATGTCCTCGGGGATGGGGTCGTAGCCGTGGTCGCAGACCGCGACGACCTCGGCCCAGTCGGGCCAGCAGCCGGTGGTGCGGCGTAGGATCCCGGCGTCCCCGCGCAGCCGCCAGTCGGTGACCGGGGCGCCATCCACGGTCACGGAGGTGACCGAGGTGACGGGGGCGACGGGCAGCAGCAGCCGGTCGGTGCCGTCGCCGTACAGCCGGATGGTGTCCCCGGTGACGCGGGTGACCGGGTGGCGGACGTCGCCGCGGAACCGGGCGCTGGCCGCCGCGAGGGCGGCCAGCAGCAGCGGGTCGTCCGGCGGGACGCCGAGCCACAGCGCGAGCGTGGCCGGGTCGGTGAGCAGGCCGTCAGGAGGAAGCGCCACCGCCGCCCCCAGGCTCGGCGTCGAGGATGCCCTTGCGGGCCTTGTCCGCGAACTCGGCGTCCAGGACCCGGGTCCGCTCGGCGTGGCCGGCGGCGGCCAGGTGCGCGAGCACCTCGGGCACCGTGTGCTCTCCGGGCTCGAACAGGAGCGCCGGGGCCGGTGGCTCGGGCTCGTCGGGGCGGGCGGGGGCGTCCTCGGGCCGGTACCGGATCCCGTCGATGACGGTCATCTCGAAGTCGGTCACGTGCGCTCCTTAGGCGAGGGTCGCGATGACCAGTTCGGCGGGCTTGAAGATCGCCTGGGCGGCGCGGAGCTCGGCCCTCACGTAGACCAAGTTGCGGGCGGCGTAGTCCTTGTGCTGGTTGAACGCCAGCACCGACAGACCCTCGCGGTCCATGAGGCTGACGGTCTTCCAGTTGCCGAGGATCGCGGTGCCGGCGGGCAGCCGCTGGGAGACGACGCGGGGACGGCCCCAGATGGTGCCCGGGCCCGATCCCCACGGGCCCTGGGAGAAGTAGCGGCCCTGGGCGTCCTTGAGGAGGTCGAACTTCTCGTTGTCGGACGGGGAGACGAGGACCGCGGTGATCGGCGCGCCGATGTTCTCCAGCCGCGTGATCGCCTTGCGGATGGTGGTCACCATGTCGGTGTCGAAGGCCTGGGCCTGCACGCCGGTGGTGGCGAGGATGCCGGTCGGGTTCCCGCCGGTGCCGCTGCCGTTGAGGATCTTGTCCTCGATGACGTTGCTGATGTTGTAGGACAGCTGGCCGTTCAGGTAGCTGGCCAGCGCGGGGGCGTCGGCGAGCATCTGGTTGGTGACCGTGTACCCGTCCGCGTAGGTGAACACCTTCGCGGTGGCGAGGTTGGTGGACAGGCCGCTCGTGGGCTTGGTGGTGGCGTCCGCCGGGAGGATCTCGTCCGGCACGATCCCGGCGTTGCGTGCGACGGCCGTGATCTGGAGGTACTCGAAGGACGGGCCGCCGATGGTGCCGTGGTCGATCAGGTCGAGGATCGTCAGCGGCATCGGCGTGGTGAGGTCCACGGTGGGCAGCCGGACGTTCTGGAGGCGCCCGAGGCCGACCTGCTGGACCGGGGCGTCGGCCTTGAACCCGCCGCGCAGGTCGGACAGGGAGCCGACCTTGACGCGGTCGAGCTGGATCGGGGTTCCCTCCCCGAAGCCGCTCGGGTGCGCGCCCCGGAACGTCTGGTAGGCGGCCGACTTGACGAACTGCTCGCCGAGGCCGCCCGGGCCGCCGATCGCCCCGAGCGCCTGGTCGGTGCGGTCGACCACGCCTTCCAGGGCGGGGGCGGGCCGGTCCGCCTTCGCGGTGAGGCGGGCCACGGACGCCTGGGCGGCGTCGGCGGATTTGATCTTCGCGTCGAGGTCGTCGGCCTTCGCGGACAGCTCGGTGACCTCGGTGACCTCGTCCTCGGTGAAGTCGCGGTCCTCGGCCCTGGCGAGGGCGGACAGTTCGGCGAGGCGGTCGAGGGCGGCCTTCAGCTGCTGGCGCAGGTTCATGCGGGTTCTCCGATCAGGTGCTTGCGGGTGAGTGCCATCGCGAGCACCTGGGCGGGCGACGGGCCGGACGCCTTCGCGGGCGCCTGGTCGGCGGCGGCGGGCGGTACGGCCGGCCGGTGGCCGGACTCGGGGGCGGTGGTGGTCTTGGCGGCGTCGGCCGCGGTCGCGGCGGCGAGTACGTCGCCGATCGCCGAGTGGGCCTCGGCCAGGCGGTCGATGTGGGCCTGGGCCAACACCCTGCCCGCCTTCAAACCGCGGGCGAGTTGCGACGCCTTCGCCGCGAGCAGCTCTGTGGCCTGGTTGGCGCCGACCAGGCACGGCCCGACCTCGTACAGGGTCAGGTCGCGCAGCTCGTAGTAGCCGGCGTAGCGGCCCTGGTCGTCCTCGGTGTCGACCCACGCGCCTTCGGCCACGTCGTACGCGAAGCTGAACTGCGTGACCCTGCGACCCTTCAACAGGCGGTAGACCTGGGCGGCGGTCGGGTTGGTGTCGACGTCCTCGATCTGGCCGGTGACCTCCAGGCCGTCGGGGGTCTCCCGCGCGTCGAGGACGACGCCGACGTGCGCGAAGGGGTCGTCCCAGTCGTGCGACCAGATCACCGGGATGGGGTCGCCCTTGGCCCGCCACTCGGCGAGGGTGCGGGCGAACGCGCCGGGCCGTACGACGTCGCCCACGGAGTCGACGTTGCCGAACACCGAGACGATCGCGACGAACTGGCCGTCCTGGAGGCCGTCGGCGGGCCCGGCGGCCTTGATCCGGGCCGAGCACTCCTTGGTGCGGGGCACGAGGTCACTCCCCTCGCTCGTAGGTCAAGCGGCAGTTGCAGTTCGCGGTCTCGGCGTCCTCGCCGCGGCCGTCGCCCGGCCAGCGCAGGCCGTTGCCGAACACGTCGTCCAGCAGCACCTTGTCGCCGTCCAGGCGGGCGTGCGTCGACCTGGCCTTCGAGCCGGTGTTCCATACCTTGTAGGTCAGCCCGGAGGCGCCGGCCGCGTCGTGGCCGCCGAAGGACCGGGCCTCGGTGGCCGAGGTGACCGCCCGGACGGCGGCCCGCCCGACCCACCCGGTCATGGCGGTCTTGAGGCCGGTCTGCCAGCCGTCCTCGGCGCCGAGCGAAGACAGCGCAGCCGCGTACCCGGCCTGCTCGAACTGCTCGGCGTGGCTGCGGGCGGCGGCCGCGAGCCAGCCGTCCATCACGTCCGCCGACCAGCCGTCCGCGTCCGGGTTGTAGAGGTCGAGGACGGACCAGGCGCCGATCTGGGCGAGCCGCAGCCCGTGCGCCTGGATGAGCGCGGCGAGCTGGGCCTGCCGGGCCGGCGAGGACTCCGCCCACAAGCTGTAGAAGTCGGGCGGGGCGTCGGCCTTCGCCGAGCCGGCGCGCTCCAGCAGGCCCTCGGCCTGGCGCTCGGCCCACGCGGTCAGCGCGGCCGAGAACGCGTCGCGCTCCGCGTCGAACGTGCCGAGGCCGTCCGGCCGGGCCGACTTCGCGCGCGGGCGCGCCGACTTGGGCGCCGTGTCGCGCGGGCTGGCGAGGCCGCCGACCAGGACGTTCAGCGGGGTCACCAACCCGTCGGTGCCCTCCACGAAGGGAAGGTTCTGCACCGCCCGGGCCTCCGAGCGGAGCATGTACGGCGCCCCGACCGCCGACTGCAACACCTGCGCCTGCTCCAGGAAGGAACCGCGCAACTTCGCCTCAACGCCGGCCTCGATGTACAGGTCGCTCTCGCCCGGGGCCACGGTGGGCAGCAGCAGCAGGTTCAGGACCTGCTCGGCGGCCGAGACGTTCGGGCCCAGGGCGTGCGTGTAGAGCATCTGCCGGAACGCGTCCACGTTGCTGTAGGTGCCGGCGCGGGCGCCGACCAGCTCCGGCGGGATGTGGTACGCCGAGGCGACCTCGGCGTCCGTGAGCTGGCGGCCCTCCAGGTCGTGGGTGTCCTTCGGCGCGAACGCGTCCGACTTGACCAACTTCATGCCGTCTTCGAGGATCGGCGTCCCGCCGGCGGCGCCGCCCTTGCCGACGAACCGGTTGAACGACTCCTGGAACCTGCTCTTCGCGCCGTCGGACCAGTCCGGGGCTTCGGCCGGGCGCTCGATCACGGCCGGGACGCGGGCCCCGTTGCGCCACACCTGGCGCCGGTACTCGACCGCCTCGGCGGACTCGGCGAGGATCTGCGCGAGCGTCACCATCGGGCTGGTGCCGTTGACCTGGCCGTGGGAGGCGTACCCGTGGTCGAAGAGGTAGCCGCGCGGCGGCGCCCCGATCTGCTGCCCGTCCGGGCCCTGCACGACGACCTCGGCGACCCGCCCCCAGCCGTCCGACACGAGGCGCATCCTGGGAGCCGGGACCCGGATGATCTCCCACCCGGAGGCGGTGTCCGCGCTCGGCAGTACCCGCGCGCACCACCGGTCGTACAGCAGCAGGTCGACGGCCAGCGAGTGCCACAGCCGGTAGGCGGTGACCGTCGGGGACGGCGACGCGAGCAGCTGCGCGACCGGGTGGTCCGTGACGCGGCGCCGGTCGGTGTCCGATACCCTGCGGTAGACCCGCCACGGGATCCCCGCCAAGTTCCGGGCGATGTAGTCCACGACCTTGCGCACCGAGGGCTGGCCGGCCCAGATGCTCATCGGATCGGCGGCGTAGTCCATCAGCGGGATGCCCGGGTCCGGGACGATCACCCGGCCGTCGTAGGCCCAGGGCTGGGCCAGCGACGGGAACGTCGCGAGCGTCGTCCCGTCGGTGACCGGCGAGGCCTTCGCCGCCACCGGCAGCCCGTCCGGCGTGACCACCAGGCCGCCCTCGGGGGCCTTCGTCCTGCGGCGCCACAACGCCACGACGCCACCCCCTCTCAGATCGGTCAAATGACGTCGAAATCGCCGTCCTCGTAAGCGGAACGGCGCTTGGGCGGGCGGGCGAGCACTTCGGACATGGCGGTGACGGCCGCCGACATCGCGTCGATCTTCTCGGCCGAACTGGCCTTGTCCGGCTTGACGTTGCCCGCGGGGTCCATCGCCACGGCCAAGTTGTCGACCTGCCAGCGCACCGCCGGCGAGCCGCCGTGCCGGAACATCGGCCGGTCCGGGGTCCCCTTGAGGAGGAGCCGCTGCAACGCCTTGAGGGCGGGCGACATGGTGACGAAGCCCTGCCGCACCTGCGTCAACGGGGCCCGCTCGTTCGCCAGGTCGTTGGTCAACGACGTGGCGTTCCACGGGTCGTAGCCGAGCCGCTTCACCTGGAAGGCGGCCATGTCCCGCAGGATCTGGTCCTTGATCCAGTCGTAGTCCGCGACGTTGCCCGGCGTCGCGGTCAGCAGGCCCTCGCGCACCCACCGCGTGGCGGCGCCGGCGGTCCTCTTGTCGAGCGCCGCCAGGTTGTCCTCCGGCGTCCACAGCCGCCAGATCGCGGTCAGGGAGTCGTCGGTGTCGTCGGGGAACAGCCAGCACAGCGCGCACAGGTCGCTGGTACTCGCCAGGTCGAGGCCGCCGTACGCCTCCCGCCCGCGCAGCGACTCCTCGTCCACGACCGCCGCGTTCGCGTCCCAGGCCGCCAGCGTCAGGAACTTCGTCTCCTGCTTCGTCCGGATGCCCAGGTGCAGCCGTAGGAACGACGCGAGCTCGGCCGGCGACTGCTGGGCCTTGCGCGCCGCCTTCGCCAGGTAGGCCCTCGTGGGCGAGATGCCGAACCCGGGGTTCGCCCGGCGCCACGTCTCCTCGCTGAACGGGTCGTCGCACGCCTCGGCCGCCCAGATCACGCCGTGCACGGTCGGATCGACCAGCACTCCGCGCGCGATCTGCTCGATCCGCCGCCGCTTGATGTCGTAGGGGGTGTTGCGACGGCCGCTGTCGGCGGTCGTGATCGTCGCGTTGATCGGCTGGCGCCGGGACCCGGTGCCCGACTCCAGCGTCTCGACCATGTCCGGCGACTTGTGGACGTGCAGCTCGTCCAGGATGCTCCCGTGCAGGTTCGCACCGTGCTGGGCGTCCGCGACGTTGCTGATCGCCTGGAAGTAGGAGCCGGTCCGCTCGTGGATGATCCGGTCCCGCAGAGCCTGCACGTGCCGCTTCAGCAGCGGGCTGGACTCCGCGAGTTTCTTGACCGGGTCGAACACGAACCGGGCCTGGTCCTTCGTCGTGGCAGCGGCCACCACCTCGGCGCCCGGCTCGTCGTCCGCGCACGTCAGGTAGATCGCGATGCCGCCGCACAAGGTGCTCTTGCCGTTCTTGCGCGGCACATCGACGTACAGCTCTCTCACGACGCGCACGTACATGTCCGCGTCGTCGTCCCAGTACACCCAGCCGAACAGCGGCGCCAGGATGTAGGCGACCTGCCACGGATCCGGCACCAGGGGCTGCCCGGCCCACTGGCCCTTCGTGTGCCGCAGGGCCTTGAACGAGGCCATGACCCGGTCCACCCGGTCCGGATCGAACACCGCCCCGTCGGCCTTGCCCGGTGACGGGGTCTGGATCAGGGGCGGGCAGTCCGGCAGCGGGATCCCGCGGCTGACGAGGTACCAGGCGACCTCCGGGCTGAGCTTGAGGCGCTCCAGCTCCGCCGCGTCCGGCAGCACCGGGTCCGGCTCAGGCGAAGGGGTTGTCCTCGTCCTTGCCATCGTCGGCCCCCCTCGCCAGGGCCTGCTCCGTGCTCGGCGTCAATCCGAAATGCGCGGCCCACGCTCGCAGTTCACGGCCGGCGGCGCGCTGAATCCCGACCGCCGGGTGAGGCAGCAGGCCCTGGCGTGCCTCGATGGTAAGCCCCTCTGCCTTGATCACTCCGGTGGCCTCCACGAACTGCGACCACGCCTCGCAGTAGGCGCCGAGCGCCGCCCTGTCCTCCGGCTTGAGCAGGCCGAGCCGGGCCAGGCCGGGGACGACGCGCTTCCACTCGGCGGCGGCCTCGCGGGTCAGCCAGGTCGGCGCGTTCGGAGGGGTGCGGACGAAGGCCGGCCCCTCGTTGACCGGGCGGCCCGCGCTGTCCTTGCCGTCGCCACGGCCCTTGAGGAGCCGGAGGGCGGCGGGCTGGGCGGTCCTGCCCATCGGGGACCCCCCTTCGCCGATTCTGTGCAGACGTGTGCGGAGTTAACCGCGGCGGGGCCCCGGGACCGGACCGGCGTGATCCCGACACCCCTACCCCCAGGGACTCCCCTGGCCGGGTCGGGCGGTCAGTCAGGTTCGCCTCGCCGAGCGGGCGCTGGCCCGGCGCCGCTCGTTGCCCCGAAGCGCCTCGGCCGCGGACTTGGCGGCGTCACAGGGCGGGCAGAGCAGACCCAAGTTCTCCAGGTCGTCGGGCGAGCCGCCTTCGGAGATCGGCACGATGTGGTCGAGGACGTGTTCGCCCTGGTCGTCGTCGCCGCACCGGTAGCAGCAGCCGTGGTCGCGTCGGCGGACGCGGGCCTTGAGCGCGCGCCACCGGCCGGAGCTGATGCCGTACCGCTCGGCCTTGTCGGGGCGGCCGGCCCAGGGTACGGGCTGGTGTGTGTCGCATCGGCCGCGCGTGGTGGCGAGGTCGTGGCACTGGGGGTCGGTGCACCGGGATGGGGGGCGGGTCGGCACCGGCCTACCCCCGGGGGGTCTCTCGCCAGCGGGCGACGTAGAGCAGGCGCCGGCCTACGGCGAGGCTCAGGCCGGTGCGGCGGTCCTTGGAGTCCATGGTCCAGCCGAGAGAGGCGATGTGTCGTACGCCGAGGGTGTTCACGGTGGTGCCGTACAGGATCCCCAGGGCTCGTTCGATCCGGTCGTGTAGCGATCCGGGCTTCACCGTGGACCTCCGTCTCGTGTCGTGCCGCGGATGACTGCGGCCGCGCTAACCAGGAACTCGGCGAGCAGCTCCCGCACGTCGGTGCCGCCTTCGCCCAGCTCGGCCTCGATGGTGCCGATGTGCTCCTCGGGGCCGTCGCCAACGCGCAGGTGCACGGGGATGGCCATGGTCTTGGGCTGCACGGTGGCTCCTGGGTCCGGGCATGCCGAAGGGCCCGCGGCTGCTGCTCAGCTGCGGGCCCTTCGTTGGTCGTCGTCACCCGGTTTTGGACACACGGGTGGTGCAGTGATCGTGGCATAGCGCTGACCTGGGGTCAAGCGGCTCGGCCACGGCGCGTCTGCCAGGCCTGGACGAGAGGGAGGACGTCGGTTGCACGGTATCGGGGGTAGCGCTCGGTCCCGCCGACGGCCTGGAGGCGGCCTCGGCGGCGCCAGTCGCGCACGGTGGCAGCGGGGATGCCGAGGCGTGCGAGGTCGGCGGCGGTGAGCTGGTCGGCTGGTGGGACGCGGTGGCGCTGGTGCATGGCTCCATCGTGCGCCCCGCCGCTGACGGCCCCGCACGGCGGGCACGATGGAGTCCCGGGCCGTGGTGTGCGGTCCGGGACTCCGAGGGGTCAGGCGTTGCTGCCGGCCTTGGCGTGGACGACGGGGCCGGCGGGCGCGGTCCGGCAGAGCTGGCCGATCCGGGACGGGTTGCGGCCGATGGTCTGGGCGAGGACGTCGCGCGGGACTCCGCCGTCCGCGAGGCGGCGGACGAGCTGGTCCCGCTCCAGCGCGGCGTCGCGGCGGCCGGCGGCGTGGCCGGTAACGCGCTTCGCGGCGCGGGCGAGGGCCGGTAGCGCGCTGCTGCAGAGCGGGCTGTCGCCGTTGGGAACGGGCTCCCACTCGGCGAGCAGGTGGTCGGCGGCGGCGAGGTGAAGTGCGGCGTCGGCGGGGTCGCGCTGCGCGAGGAGGCGGTAGCCGAGGCCTATCCGGGTGGGGCCGGGCTCCGGGGTGATCAGGCTGACCAGGGCCCGGCTGCTGTCGGGGAGCACGGTAACGGCGCCGGTAACGTAGGTGGCGTGGCCGAGCTCATGCGGGCTGGGGCGATCGGTGATCCGGGCAGTGACGGTGGTCAGCTCGCCGTCGTGGTGCTGGACGGCCCAGATCGTGGCAGTGCCGTGGATGGTCCAGGGGCCGGCGATGCCGTGGATGCGGGCGGTGTAGACACCGCCGATGGTAAGGCTGGTCATGGTGGTCTCCGGGCGTGGTAACGCGCTCCCGTACGGGGTGGAGTGCGAGGAGGATGCTGGCGAGGCCGACGCCTGCGAGGACGCCGGCCAGGGCCAGCCACGAAGGCACGGTCACGTGGTGGGGCCGATGGTGATCGGCTCCCAGAGCGCGGCGACGTGCTTGGTCATGTCGGCGAGGTACGCGCGGACGGCTGGCTCATCGGCTTCGGTGACCGGGATGGTGTAGGACATGCAGCTGCTCTTGCGCGGCATGATGAAGAACAGCCCCAACTCCTCCTCGCCCTCCCACTCGTGGTGGCCGGGCTTGTGCCAGTCCCAGCGGTAGAGGTGGTTGAGGTCGGAGTAGAGGTGCGGGGCGATGTGCTCGGCGAACTCGGCCCACGACTCGCACTCGTTGAGGTAGCCCTCCGCCCCGTAGTACGGGTGGTCGAGCTCCCACAGATGCTGGTCGGTCGCCGCCGGGGCGTTGTCCTGGCCGAGCACCGCGCGGGCGAAGTCCAGGGCGGCTTCGGGCTGCTGGCGGGCGGTGAACGCGGACTGGTGGTCCGGGTCGTCGGGCCAGACCTCGGCCGCGGCCTGGACGGCGGAGCGGACCCGGTGCTCGGCGTCGTCGAGCCAGGCGGCTAGGGGGCCGCGGAGGGCGATGTCGATGCGGTGGTCGCCCTGGCGGATGCGCTGGGCAGCACCAGCGAGCAACTCGGCGGGGATGTGGCTGGGCACGGTGTGCTCCTCGGGAGGTTGGGGCCTGCCGTCACCCGACGGCAGGCCTGGCGGGTGGGTCAGCTCTGGCTGGCGATCAGGTGCCACGTCGGCTCGGGGTGGTCGGCGTAGTCGAGTTCCAGGCAGGCGTGGTGCAGGCGCGCGTCGCGCTCGGTCTGCCCGGCCGCGTTGAAGGCGGCGACGGCCTTGGCGGTCTGGCCCATCTCGGCGTCGGTGTAGTCGGTGCAGAGGTAGGTGGTGTGGCGGTCGTACGGTCCGGCGGTGGCGTGTCCGATGCCGTCGTGGTGGTTGAGGATGCTGTCGCGGAGTTCCTCGCCCTGCCAGCCGGCGGCGTCGTGGTCGTCGGGGAGGGGGATGCCGTAGAGCAGGACGGCGCTGTTCCAGATGGCCATGGTGGTGTTCCTCAGGGTTGGGGCCGCCCGCGTCTGCGGGCGGCCCAGGAGGGCGGGCGGGTCAGAGTCCGAGGGCGGCGTAGGCCGCACGGTGGGCGATGCGGGCGGGGGTGTCGTCCAGGTGGGCGCCGGCGAGGCAGTGCGGGTGGCCGCATCCGGACCGGACGGTGCCTCGGGGGTCGCGGCCGTAGTGCAGCCGGAACGCGATGGTGCTCACGGGCCAGGTGCGGCCGCCGTACTTCAGCCGCGGGTAGCCGTCGCTGATCGGGCCGGCCCACTCCAGGTGCTCTTCGCCAACGGGGCGCACGAGGGCGGCCAGCTTCGCTTCGACGCTGGAGTACCGGGCCCACCGCTTCGGGGTATCGGTCACTGGGGGCCGCCGTCGGGGGTGGACTCGTCCGCGTAGTTGAGGGCCGCCATCCAGGGGCAGTTGCCGATGGAGTGCTCGCCGCGGACGTCGATGGGCGCGAGGGCGGCGGCCAGACGGTCGGCGTAGTGGGCGGCGCGGTCGCGTTCGTCGATGGTGCTGCTGTGGGCGGCGCGCTCGCGGTGAAGTTCGGTCTCCAGCTCCTGGACCCGGGCGAGCAGGGCAGGCACATCCTGCCGGGCCTGAACGATGAACTCGGCGTCGGCCGGGCTCGGCCAGTACTCGGCGTACGGGGTGTTGGCCTTCGGCGCCTTGAGGATCTGCCACTTCATGCCAGGGATCCGGGGGTGGGTGCCATGCATGCGCCAGGTGTCGTCGTCGTCCGTGGCCCGCCACGGTCCAGGGGTGGCGGCGTCGGCGCGGGCCTGGATGGCGTCGAGGTCGAGAGGCGGGATGGGCATGGAGACTGTCTCCTCAGGCGGCGGTGGCGGTCGGGGTGGCGATGTGGAGGGTGGTGGCGAGGGCAAGCCACTGGAGGGGGCCCCAGCTGGAGTCGCAGCGGGCGCACCGGATGGTGTTGCCGCCGGGACGCATCTCCAGGCGGCCGCCGCAGGCCTCGGCCTGGCCGTCGGCGGCGGGGTGCCGCCCGACGACGTGCGGGGGCTCAACGGGGGTGGTGATCGCCGAGGCGGCGCCGTGCAGCTGGTACACCTCGGCGGCGAACTCGGCGACCGCGGGGTGCTGTTCGACGGCCCAGGGAAGGTTCCTGCGCAGGAAGTTGATGGCCTCGCGCAGGAGCGGCCACGGCCGGACGGGCAGGTCGGGCACGGTCCAGCCGAGGTGGTCGCACCAGTCGGCGACCCAGGTGGCGAGGACGGTGGCGATGCCGCCGGCGGCCTGGAGGCTGAGGGCCTCCAGGCGCACCGGTGCGGGCGCCTCGACGGGGCCGCCGGTGGTGTACTCGCGCGGTCCGGGTGCCGGGGTGAGGTGGTCGCCGAGGTCGGCGTACAGCGACGGCAAGGCGGCGAGCTGGCGGCCGAGGCCGGCCTCACACCGGCGGCAGGCCTGCCGGGCCTGCTCGTCTGCGCGGAGCTCGCGGCGGCAGATGCAGCAGCGCGGCCAGTCCATGGTGGTCCTCCGGGGTGGGTCAGGCGTTCGGGATGCTGGCCGCGTTGAGGGCGGCCTCGATCTGGTCGGCGACGACCTGGCCGAGCA
This sequence comes from Kitasatospora sp. NPDC058046, assembly GCF_042885595.1. Taxonomy (NCBI): domain Bacteria; kingdom Bacillati; phylum Actinomycetota; class Actinomycetes; order Kitasatosporales; family Streptomycetaceae; genus Kitasatospora; species Kitasatospora sp. NPDC058046. Next base: position 537,175 of record NZ_JBHVRS010000002.1, on the reverse strand, counting down.
GGCCCCGGGTGGAGCGGATCTCGGCGAGGGCGGTGCGGACGGCGGTCTCGACGGCGTTGCGGCGGGCGTGCACGCGGCGGAGGGAGGCCTGGTGCCCGGCGAGCGGCACCCAGGGGCCGTTCCCGAGGCGTTGGGCGCGCTCGGCGGCGAGGGATCGGTAGAGCGTCTGCCAGGACACCGACCGACGGCGGGCGGACGTCCAGGCGGCGCCGAGGCGGGCGGCCCGCTCGTTTGCGCGGCGGAGCTCGGCGCACTGGGCGGTGAGCTCGGCGAGCAGGACGCGGTGCGCACTTCGGTTGGACCGGGCGACGGCGGTCAGGGCGTCGACCCGGTCGGCGAAGGCGCCGTTCTCCTCGCGGTAGCGGTCGCGCTCGGCGTACAGCGCGTCGAGCTGGTCATCGGTGATGCTGCTGGCGTCGGGTCGGCCGGTGCTCACCGGGTCGCCGCCGTGGGGAGTGTGACCGGCCGGACCTCGGCCGGGCGGAGCTGGTGGGTGATGATCGCGAGGCCGCAGGCGTGCGCGCGGTCGCGGGCGCCGAGCTTGCGGAAGATCCGCGTCAGGTGGGTCTTCACCGTGTACGGCGAGATGTCGAGTTCGGTGGCGATCGCACTGTTCGACTGGCCGTTGATGACGCGGCGCATCACCTGGAGCTCGCGCCGGCTGAGCGGGTCGCCGAGGGCGACGGGGAGGGGGGTGGGCATGTGGTGCTCCCGGGGATCAGGCCGCTGGCGGCGGCCGCGGTGCGGGTGTCGGGGAGGCCCCCGCCGGCCGGGGCCCGGCCGAGGACGGCCAGGCCGAGGGCGGCCAGGCCGAGGGCGGCGGCGGGGGCGGTGACGGCGAGGACGAGCAGCGGGTTCACGCGCCGGCGGTGCGGGCGGTGAGCCGCCAGCCGCCGCCGATCGGTTCGACCGCGGCGACGTCCAGCAGCGGGCCGCAGGGCCAGAGAACGGACTCGCCGTCGGCGGTCCAGCAGCCGAGGCAGAGGTCGCCGTCGCAGGGGTTCTGGGCGGGGATGAGGGTGTGGCTGGCGACGGCGTGCGCGAGGGTCATGTCGGGCTCCGAGGTGGTCACTTGGCGGCCATGTGGAACATCGGCCCGCTGGCGCGCTGAATGGCGGTGGCGGCCTGCTCCAGGGCGCGGACGGCATCGCCGAGCGCGGCGGTGATCTCCAGGGCGGCGGCGGCCGGGTCGGTGCCGTCGTCCATGTGGATCCGGCCCTCACGGTGGCGGGCCTGGATCGCGCCGCCGAGCTGGTCCAGGGTCTGCGGGAGGTGCTGCACCAGGCCGAGGACGGCCTGGGTGGCGGAGCTGACGACCGGCGCCGGTATGCCGGCCGCCAGCGTGGCGTGGTTGAGCTTCTCGACGGCGTTGCGGGCGGTGCGGGCGACGGCGGCCGGGTCGGTCTTCCTCGGCATGGGGCTGGTCTCCTGGGTTTCGTCGTCGGTGGGCGGGATCGGGGTGATCTGCCAGCCGGCGTCGGTGATCGCCCGGATGATGTGGCGGGCGATGACGTCGGGGGCGTCGGGGTGGAGCTCGTGGGCGTCGAGGACGGCGGACCGGATGGTCTGGACGGCGGCGGGCGGGATGCCCATCACGCAACGCCCTTCAGCGCGTCCGTGCGGGAGCCGTGGAATCCGGACATTCGCCGTCCGGAGGGGGTCTTGCACGGTCGGTTGGCGGGCGCCTGGCACGCCGGGTTCGGACAGCCGACGTCGCGGGCACTCCGGATTCGGGTCTGCGGCTGGTCCCTGGGCTGGACCTCGTAACCGATGCCTGCGGTCAGCTCAAGCACCGGGCGCGGTGAGCCGACGTACGGCACTGCGGGTGGTCGGCGGCCGTCGACCACGGCGGCGATCTGGGCGCGCAGGTTGCGGGTGAACTGGGTGCCGATCTCGCCGGGTGCGGGCTCGTACTGGAAGTAGTCGAGCCTGCCGTTCCGGGCCTGCTTGACCTCGGCGATGATCTCGGCGGGGGCGATCCAGGGCTGGCGTCGGGCGATCTCGACAGCCGCCCGCTTGCCGTCCTCGAACTTGACGTCCACGAGCACGTCTCCCCACACGTCCGGGGTGTACTCGTCGAAGCGCTGCTGGGGGCACAGGGCGTGTATGTAGCGGGCCAGTGCGACGGCCTCGTCGCGGGTCATGAGGACTCCATGAGGTTCTTGGCACGGGCCATGGCCCGGGTGAACATGTCGTCGGTCTGTTGCTGGTTGCGGCTCTTGGGCACCGCCGGGAGGGCGCCGATGGCGGCAGGCAGGTAGGTCACGCCGTCGTGCTGGGCGGGGGCCTCAAGGGACTGCCAACCGTCAACCCACGCGGCCGCAGTGGCCGGGACGCCCTTCAGCCGCGCGGAGTTGACCGCGTACGCGACCATCGCGGGGATGCCGACGCGGTCGACGGCCTGTCGGGTGTGCTCCCACTGCGACTCACGAAGTGCCCACCCGATTCCGGCGATCCCGGCGGTAGCGATCGCCGCCTTCAGTTCGCCGAGGCGGTCGGGGTGGGCAGTCGGCCGCTCGGCAGCAGCACCGTTCCTTCCGAAGGAAGGAACGGGGTGTGGCATGGCAGCGGCATGGGCATCCGCAGCACCGTCTGCGGGCGTGCGCTGTGACGATCGGTCCTGACCTGCGCCGGAGTTCGGAAACTGGGGTTCTTTCCGTCCTCGATTCGTTTCGTTTTCGTCGTCGAATCGAGGACGATTCGACGAGGTTTCGTCAGCGATTCGGTTCGGGTTTCGTGCGGCGCGACTCTTCGCGGCCCTCTCCGCAGCGGCCCTCTTGTTCGCCTCGTCCTGGGCCTTGGTGGTGTTCCGGTTGCCCTCGAAGAAGTCGTGGATGATGTAGTCGCCGGCGTCCGGCTGGGGGCAGCGGGGGCAGTCGTGCGAGGCCTCGTGCCACAGCCCGACTTTGACGAGCTTGGCGGCCTGCGGGGCGGTGCCGTACAGCTGGGCGATGGCACGCGGGACAATGCCCTCGGTCAGGTGCTGGGCAGAGTAGGAGCCGGCGCGCACGAACAGTCCAAGGGCGGCGTTGCCAGCCTTCAGCCACTTGGGGTGGCTGTGAGCTTTGTCGTCGATCTTGAACCACGGCATGTGGCGCCTTTCATGGCAGTTCAGTGGTGATTGGTCGCCCGGGGCGGGCGGAGCCGGGTCCGGCCCGCCCCGGGCCGTTCTGGGTGGGTCAGGCTGCGGCCGGGCGCGGTTCGCGGAGCGGCCGGTCGCAGGCACAGCGCAGGCCGCCGTCGTCGGTCGGCAGCAGGTGCTTCCACCGGTGGAAGGGGCACGGGGCGGGCAGGCCATCGCCGGGCCGGTGCTGGACGATTGCGGCGCGCGGGTCGTAGGGGCCGCCCATGGCGCGGACGGGGTGGAGGTCGAGGCAGGCGAGGCAGCGGCCGACGGTGCCGGGCGGGATGGCCTGGGTGAGGCGCGAGACCCTGGAGCCGGGGCAGACGGCGGGCGGCTGAAGGTCGCGCGGGCGGAAGACGAGAGCCCGGTCGGCCGGTCCGGCGGGTTCCTGGCCAGCGCCGACGGCGCGGCCGTCGCACGTCCCGCACACCAGGTCGCTCTCCGGCAGGCTCTCGCGGGACAGGAAGTTGCTGTCGAAGACGCTGCCGGTGCACCACAGGGCGTAGACCCGTCGGCCGGAGACGTACTCGACGCCGGAGCGCACCCGGTGCCACCGGGTCATCCGGGCGGTGCGGACGTAGCGCGGGCCCTCGGTCAGCGGGATGGCGTCGGGTCCGTGCAGGCCGATGCTGCTGACGGGCGGCAGCAGGGATACCGTCATGAGGTGGTCCTCCTGGGGCTGGTGGTGCGGGTGCGCGCCGTGCCCGCGGTGGCGGCCTGGGCAAGGCGGTACTGCGGGGTCAGTAGTCGCTGCGGGGTGTAGCCGGGGCCGGGCAGCGGCTCGGGCCGTCCGGCCTGGGCCGCGGGGGTGTGCTCGGGGCAGCGCGGGCCGACGGCGTACGGTCGACCGGGCTGCCCGCAGTGGCTGCCCTGGGCGGGCAGCCACTGGTTGCAGTTCATCGGCGCCAGGCCGGCGGCAGAGCCACGAGCGCCTGGTCGACCTCCTTGCCGACCGGAACCCCGGCGAGGTCCAGCTCGGTGAGGAGGCTGAGCGCGGCCGTGATGACCTCGGGGAGCCCGCTCGACAGCCCGTTCGCGATGTGGTCCACCACCGTGCGGCGTAGGACGCTGCTGTCGGGCTCGGGCTGCGGAGCGGGCACTGTTCCTCCAGGTCAGAAGGGCGGAGCGGCGGAGTAGTTGGGCGGCTGCCAGCCGAGCCAGCGGCGGGCGAACCACCGCGGCACCGGGGCGGTCAGGACCGGTCCGCGCCACGGCTCGGGCACCCAGCAGGCACACGGGTCCGGCTCGTACGGGCCGTCCTCGTCGCCGCCGGACTCGATCACGCCGCGGCCGAAGCACTCCGGGCACGAGGGACGCGGGGTGTCCTGCAGGCGCAGGTGCGGCCGGGGCCAGGTGCGGTACCGCACACGGAGCCGGGCTCGGGGCGGCAGCGGGACGAGGAACCAGCCGCAACCGTCGCGGCGGACGAGCTCCAGTGCGGGCCGCGGTTCGTCCACCCGGACGACCCTGATCGGGGCGGTCACCAGCTACCTCGCTGGCGCTCCAGCAGATCCCCCATCAGGCCGTCGGCCGCGCGCCGCGAGTAGCAGACCCGGGAGCGGCGGCGGCCGCCCTCGCGCCAGCGGACGCGCCAGCGGTCCCGTCCGTTGCTGTCTCGCCCGATGCGCTCCCGGTTGATCGCGCTGATCGTGCCGGACGTCTCGGGCCGGAGGCGCCTGCGCAGGCTGGCGATCGTCTCCTCGGCCACCTTGAGCTGGGTGCTCAGCTGGTTGACTTCGCGCTCGGCGTCCTCGACGTCCAGGCCGAGCTCGTCGATCTCGTCCAGCAACTCGTGCAGGATGGGGCCCAGCTGAGGGATCAGCGCCTGGGCGGCGGTGCGGGTGGTGGCGGTCCAGGTGTCCGAGTTCGGCAGCAGGACGGCCAGGTTGAGCGACCGGATCTCGTTGAGGCGCGTCGGGTCGATCGGGTCGATCGGGGCGGTCACGCCGGCACCGCCGTCCGGGTCGGCGCGATGGCCACCAGGCGGACCATCACGTCCTGCACCAGCACGCCGATCGTCCAGCGCTGGCCGACGTGGGTCCGGTCCGACCACGTGCTGTGCGGTCCGACCAGGCGACGCCACGCATCCAGGTCGATCAGCGCCCGGGGTCCGGTGAACTCCCCGGTGACGGCACCGGCCTTGTCGACCGTCCAGTTCGGGGCGGCGGACGCACCAGCCGCGGCAACAAGCCGGGTCAGGTGCATCACGGCCTGCATTGCGGCGGCCTGCGCCGCCAAGCTGAGGGTAGGCTCGGTCACGGCCTACCTCCTTCCTTCGGTGGTTGATCGGTGGGCCGCTGGGCCTTCGCGGGCGGCATCCGGGCGGAATCCGGGCTGCCGGGCGGAGGCCCGACCCATGTCAGGGGTTGGTCAGGCGGTGCGGCGGCCGATGGCGGCCGGGTCGACCTCGTTGGCCGTCGACAGCTGCCGGATGTGCGCTGCGGTGAACTTCGCCTGGTTGGCGATGAAGGTGCAGCCGACCTGGCGGGCGGCGACGAGCCCGGCCAGCCACCGCTTGGAGACGCCTAGCAGGTCGGCGGTCTCCTGGATGGAGTAGTGCCGGAGCTCGGCCTCGGCCGCGACCAGGTCGAGCAGCTGCTGCCGGGGAATGCCGAGCGCCTCGGCGATGTCGTGGGTGGAGCGGGGCCGCTCGCCGACGGCCGGGGCCGTCGGCCCGGGGGCCTGCTGAAGGGCGATGCGCCTGGGCCTGGTGCGGGTGGCCGTGGCGGTCATGGCGCTTCCTCTCTGTTGATGGCTGCGACCGGCACCTCAAGAGCTACGGCGATCTGGCGCAGTGCGGACTGGCTCGCGCCGGCCAACCCCCGCTCGATTCGAGAGAGATGGGATGGGTCCCGCGCTGCAAGCCGCGCCAGTTCGCGGATGCTCAGTTTCCGTGCCTCTCGGAGGGCTCGGATTGCCGTGCCGTTCGGTGTCACGTGATGAAACGTAGCGCAGCGCAGTGCATCGCACAACATCCAATGCCAAGAAACTTGGCATTGGATGATCCTCGGATGCCAGTTCGAACGCGGTCCGCCGTGCCCGATCAGCCCGATTTGATGCAACACGGATGTGCGGAAACCTTGCCTTAAGGGCAGGTCAAGAGGCCGGATCTGTGCTGTCTCGTTGCATGGGCGTACGGCATGATGGGTGCCATGAGCAGAAACTGGGCCCGGCTGGGCGCCCTGCTGAGGGCGGACCGCCAGGCAGGGGGGCGCACGCAGGATGAGATGGGGGCGGAGCTCGGGGTAACCCGTAACGCTCTCGGCTCCATCGAGGCCGGCAACGCCAAACGCGTCACGAGCACGATCCGCAGCTACGCGCGCGCCGTCGGCTGGGCGGACGGCTCGGTGGAGCAGGTCTTGGCCGGCGGAGATCCCGACCGCGTCGACACCAACACGCCGACGGACCGCCCGAAGGACTCAGCTGAGGCCGCCTCCGACCGGGCGGCCCGGGCGATCGCCGATGTGCTGCTGGCCCGGCTCCCCCAGCGCGTCCTCCAGGAGCTGGCCGACGGACACATCGTCGACACCGACGTGCTCGACCTCAGGCCGGATGGCTCCGTTGCCCTGATGACCCTGGTCGTGGAGCGCGGCGGAGAACTTCCGCCGGCCGACCAGGTGCGAGACGACCTGCGCCGGTGGAGCACCGTCCAGCGTGGCCTCCGCCGATCCGTACAGGACCAGCAGGACAGCGGAGCCGACTCCTCCGAATAGCTGTACGGATTGTCGAAGGCTCAACTACACTCAGTCTCACCTGTGTGCGAGGAGGGTGGCACCGCTCAGCTCAGCAGGTGAGGGGGGACGCGCGCATGCCGCGTGTTCAGGTAGTGAGGGTCGCGGCCATGCCCCACGGGGGCCGCATGCTCCTCGACAGCTCCAACGTCCGGGACGAGACCGAGCCGATCATGGTCTGGGTCCTGGAGTCCCAGGTGAGCGCGGATGACGCACGCGCCCTGGAGATCGAAATGCAGCGCGCAGTGGACGAGGCCCTCGGTGGTCCGCCGCAGCCGCCCGACGGGCAGCGCTGATCCTCGGGATGATCCCGTGCGGCTGAGCGCCGCCGGGCTCGCCCCTTCCCTCTTCCAGCCCATTCACCCTGGGGGTGACCAGCCATGGCCCATGCCGAGAAGCGCGGGAAGTACTGGCGCGTCCGCTACAAGCGGCCGGACGGCACCTACGGCTCAGCCAGCCGCGACGACTTCGGGAACCGATTTGCGACCGAGCGCCTGGCCGAGCAGTACGGGCAGGCCATGGAGGCCGACGCCCGCCGCGGGAAGTTCCGCAACCCGCGCGGCGGCCAGCTCCTCTTCGCCGACTACGCCGAGCAGTGGCTGGAGGCGATCGACGTCGCTGAGACCACCGACCGGACGTACCGCTCGCTGATTGCGTCCCAGCTCGTCCCCGAGTGGGGGACGACCCCGCTGGCCGACATCACGACGCTCGGCTTCCGGGCCTGGAAGAAGCGGGTCGGCACGCGGTACGAGAAGAACTACGTCGACAACATGGTGAGCCTGCTGCGCGCCATGCTGGAGGACGCGGTCACCGACAAGCTGCTCACCGACAACCCGATCCCGTCCGGCCGCCGCCTGCGGCGTGGCCGGTACGTGCCGCCGGCGCAGACCGAGGACGACTACGTCCACGGCACGCCCCTCCAGATGCTCCAGGTCGCAGCCAACGCGGAAACGATCCGCGGGCTGACCGGGCTTAGCATGGTGCTCACCATCGCTTACGCCGGCCTCCGGATCGGCGAGGTCGCCGGCCTGGAGCGCGACTACGTCTGGCTCTCGGACGACCCATACGGCTCGTACCTCCGCGTCGAGCAGCAGGGCCAGTGGCTCGGCGGCGACAAGGGCTTCACCCTGCTCCCGCCGAAGTACGCGTCGTACAGGACGCTGATCCTGCCCCCGTTCCTGGCAGATCTCCTCCGACTCCAGCTCGACAGTCACGACAACCGATGGGTCTTCCCCTCGATCACCGGCAAGCCGCTGCGGGTCGATGACGAGTTCTACGGGCGCTTCTGGAAACCCATCGTGGCCGGCCGTCCGGCAGAGCCGCGGCGGAAGGGAACCCGCGGGAAGGTCGGGTTGGAGCCGGTCGCGGGCGTCGAGGAGTTGGTGCCGCACGGCGGGCGCCACGGCATGAAGGTGGGCCTTGATGAGGACGGGCATCCCTCGGTGGCCGTCGAGGCCCGGATGGGGCACCGGCTGGCCGGCGTCGAGGGCACCTACTCCCACGTGACCAAGCTGATGGAGGTCCGCATCGCGATCAGCCTTCAGGCGCGCTGGGAGCGGTCCAACGGGGTCGCTCAGACCGTCTGGGAGAGCGGATCTCCCATTTATCTCCCAGAGGTCGCCAAAGCCGCCCTGGCGGCCGCTGCGTGACCCTTCCCAAGGAACCACCTATGGACTGGGAAACCTGCCGACTACCTGCCAGAATGTCCGTGGATCATGAGCTGCGGCCTGAGACGCGCAGAGCCTCCTTCCTCTGGTCTCACCAGGGTTCGACAAGATCTTCTGGGAGACCAAGCAGGCCTGAGCCTGACGCGTCGCCACCCGACCGCCCCCGTCCGCACCGCCGGACGGGGGCGGTCGTGCGTTCACGTCCGACCCGGCCCGGTAAGGGTTGCCTGCCCTGAGTGGCTGTTATGCTGCCAGGGCGTCCGAGGGGGAAGTCCGGTGCGAATCCGGCGCTGACCCGCAACGGTGAGCACGGCCCGTACCCGCCCGTACGGCCGCGCCAGCCCGATCGCCCTCGGCCGCCGACCTCCCGACAACTCGCCGCGGACTGCGAGGGGAACGGCGCCCCGGCACGCCCCCGGCCCGCGCCCGCCCCGGCGCGCTCCCGGCCCGAGGCAAGGCGCACCCGTGAACCGCGCACCCGTCAACCGTGCAGTCGGCCCGCCCACTCGCCGAATACCCGTCGTCCCGCTCGCCGCCGGACTCGCCGCCGCCCTGCTGCTCTCCCTGGTCTGCGGGGTCGCCCTCGGCTCCTCCGGGCTCGGCCTGCCCCGGGTGCTGCGGCTCCTGGGCGCCGGGCTGACGGGCGGCCGGCTGGACGCGGACGAGGCGGCCGCGTACGCGATCGTCTGGGAGATCCGGCTGCCGCGCACCGTGCTGGCCGCCGTGGTCGGCGCCGGGCTGGCCGCCTGCGGGGTCGCCGTCCAGGCCCTGGTGCGCAACGCGCTGGCGGACCCCTTCGTGCTCGGCATCTCCTCCGGCGCGGCCGTCGGCGCCAACGCCGTGATGCTGTTCGGCGCCTTCGCCTCGCTCGGGGTGTGGGCGATCTCCGCCTCCGCCTTCGGCTCCGCGCTGGCCGCCATGACCCTGGTCTACGTCGCGGCCCGCACCGCGTACGGGCTCACCCCGCTGCGGCTGGTGCTCACCGGCACCGCGCTGTCCTACGGCTTCTCCGCCGCCACCACCCTGATGGTCTTCGCCGCCGACCGCGGCGAGGCCGCCCGGGACGTCATGATGTGGCTGCTCGGCAGCCTCGGCGGCGCCACCTGGGGCAAGGTGCCGATCGCCGCCGTCACCGTGCTGGCCGGGCTCGCCTACCTGGCCTGCACCGCCGGGCGGCTGGACGCGCTCGCGATGGGCGACGAGACCTCCGCCTCGCTCGGCGTGGACCCGGACCGGCTGCGCCGCGAGCTGTTCGTGGTGACCGCCGCCGTCACCGGCACCGTGGTCGCGGTCAGCGGGGCGATCGGCTTCGTCGGGCTGCTGATGCCGCACCTGGCGCGGATGCTGGTCGGCGCCGGGCACCGCCGGGTGCTGGTGGTCGCGCCGCTCGCCGGGGCGCTGCTGCTGGTCTGGGTGGACATCGCCTCGCGCACCCTGCTGGCGCCCGCCGAACTGCCCGTCGGGGTGTTCACCGCGGTGCTCGGCGTGCCCGCCTTCCTGGTGATGATGCGCCGCCGCGGCCAGGCCTTCGGAGGTGCCCGGTGACCGCGACGACCGACCCGACCCCGGTGCACGCCCAGGACCTCGCCGTCGACGGCGTCTCGGTGGAGCTGGCCGGCACCCGGCTGGTCCACGAGGTGAGCCTGGCGGCCGCCGCCGGGCAGGTGGTCGGCCTGATAGGCCCCAACGGCAGCGGCAAGTCGACCCTGCTGCGCTGCGTCTACCGGGTGCTGAAGCCGGCCGGCGGCGTGGTCCGGCTGGCCGGCGACGACCTGCACGCCCTCACCGCCCGCGAGAGCGCCCGCCGGGTGGCCGCGCTGACCCAGGAGCACTCCGCCGAGTTCGACTTCACCGTCGCCGAGGTGGTCGCCATGGGCCGGCTGCCGCACCGCCGCGGCTTCGGCGCCCAAGTCGACGGGGACGAGCGGCGCTGCGCCGAGGCGCTGCGCAAGGTCCGGGCCGGGCACCTCGCCGAGCGGGGCTTCCTGAGCCTGTCCGGGGGCGAGAAGCAGCGGGTGCTGTTCGCCCGCGCGCTGGTCCAGGAGCCGCGCCTGCTGGTGCTCGACGAACCCACCAACCACCTCGACATCGCGCACCAGTTGGAGGTGCTGGCGCTCGCCCGCGAGGCCGGTCCGACGGTGCTCACCGCGCTGCACGACCTCAACCTGGCGGCGGGCCACTGCGACCTGCTGTACGTCCTGCGGGACGGCCGGATCGTCGCCTCCGGGCCGCCCGACGAGGTGCTCCGACCCGCCCTGCTGGCCGAGGTGTTCGGCGTCCGGGGCACCCCGGTGCGCCACCCGGAGACCGGCGCCCTCCAGCTGCTCTTCGACCGCCTCCCCTGACCCCAAGGAACTCCCGTGCGCACCAAGGCCGTTGCCGCCACCGCCCTGCTCGCCCTCGGACTCGTCGGCTGCGGCGCCGAGATCGCCCCGAAGGAGGCCGCCACCGCCTCCGCCCACTACCCCGTGACGGTGGACAACTGCGGGGAGAAGCTCACCTTCGCGCAGAAGCCCGCCCGGGTGGTGACCAACGACGTCAACATCACCGAACTGATGCTCTCGCTCGGCCTCGCCGACCGGATGGCCGGCTACGTGATGCCCGACGACAAGGGGAAGATCGACCAGGTCGCCTGGAAGGACGGCTACCAGCAGACCACCTGGCTCTCCAAGAAGATCCTCACCAAGGAGATCGCGCTGGACGCCAAGGCCGACCTGGTCTTCGCCGGCTGGCACTACGGCTTCGACGAGGGCAGCGGCGTCACCCCGCAGGCCTTCAGGGCGCTCGGCGTCGACTCGTACGTGCTCAGCGAGTCCTGCCGCAGCGGCAAGGGCACCGAGCGCGGCGTGATGGACCCGCTGGAGGCGCTCTACACCGACCTGGCCAACCTCGGCGAGATCTTCGACGTCAAGGACCGCTCCGACCAGCTGATCGCGGACTTCAAGGCGCGGATCGCCGCCGTCCCGCCGGCCGAGCGCCGCCCCTCCGTCTTCCTGTACGACAGCGGGCAGGACAAGCCGTACACCGCCGGGAAGTTCGCCGCCGCCAACGAGATCATCGCCAAGGCGGGCGGGACCAACATCATGGGCGACCTCGCCGACAGCTGGGTCACGGCCGGCTGGGAGAGCGTGGTGCAGCGCGACCCCGAGGTGATCGTGATCAACGACTACGCGACGCCGAAGGCCGAGGAGAAGCGGAAGTTCCTGATGTCCTTCCCGCCGCTGGCCAACGTCGCCGCGGTCAGGAACGGCCGGATCTTCGTCATGGACTACGTCGACCTGGTGGAGAGCCCGCGCAACCCGGCCGCGATCAGCGCGCTGGCCGCCTACCTGCGCACCGTGCCGGCCTCCTGACCGGCCCGGATCCCGCTCCTCCGGGTCCGGGCGGCCGCGGGCGTACGCTCAAGGTACGAGCCGACGGAACCCGACCGGAGGAGCGAGATCATGACCACCACGACGGCCCCCGCCGCCTTCGACACCCGCGCACTGCGCGAGGGCATCGAACGCCGCGACGCCGAGGCCCTCCTGGCGCTCTACGCGGAGGACGCCGAACTGCGCATGGTCGACCGCAAGACCCAGCCCAGCCACCCCCTGGTGATGCACGGGCGGGAGGAGATCGGCGCCATGCTGGACGACGTCTACGGCCGCGAGATGACCCACACACTGGAACAGGTGGTCGTCCAGGGCGACCACGTCGCCTTCCTGGAGTCCTGCCGGTACCCGGACGGCGTCCGGGTGCTGATGTCCTCGATGGCCGGTCTGCGGGACGGCCGGATCATCGACCAGACCTCCCTCCAGGCCTGGGACGAGACCGGTCCCGAGCAGTAGGCTCACGGACATGATCCGCACCGCCGTCGCCACCGACGTCCCCGTCGTCCACGCCATGATCCGCGAACTCGCGGAGTACGAGAAGGCCCTGCACGAGGCGAAGGCCACCGAGGAGCAGCTGCACGAGGCCCTGTTCGGCGAGAACCCGGCCCTGTTCGGGCTGATCGCCGAGGACGACGCCACCGGTGAACCGGTCGGCTTCGCGGTCTGGTTCCGCAACTTCTCGACCTGGCGCGGCACCCACGGGATCTACCTGGAGGACCTGTACGTCCGCCCGGAGGCGCGCGGCGGCGGCCACGGCAAGGCGCTGCTGCTCGAACTCGCCCGGATCGCCGTCGAGCGCGGCTACTCCCGGGTCGAGTGGTCGGTCCTGGACTGGAACCAGCCCTCGATCGACTTCTACAAGTCGATCGGCGCGGTGCCGATGGACGAGTGGACGGTGTACCGGCTCTCCGACGGGGCGCTGGCCGCCGCCGGGCAGCGCTGAACGGCTCCCGGGAGTCCGGGGAAAGGGTCTGCCACCCTGCGTCGCAATGCCTTACCATGAGTAACTCCCGAACCGGGGTGCGGAAGGCAGAGCGATGGCGGATCCGCGGCGCCGGGCCCCCTTCGGGGGTAGCAAGCGGTAACAAGCGGGGTACCAAGAAAGCACAGCGCGCCACCCAGGAGGCAAGGGTGTCCCAGATCGACGGCGATCTCGGCGTTCAGGACTTCGTGGAGGTCCGGCTGCCCGCAGCCGGGGCCTACCTCTCCGTCCTGCGAACAGCGACGGCCGGGTTGGCGGCCCGGTTGGACTTCACGCTCGACGAGATCGAGGACCTGCGGATCGCGGTCGACGAGGCCTGCGCCATCCTGCTCCAGCAGGCGGTGCCCGGCTCCGTACTGTCCTGCGAGTTCCGGCTGGTCGGCGACTCGTTGAAGGTCACCGTCTCCGCCCCGACCACCGACGGCAAGGCTCCCGAACGGGACACCTTCGCCTGGACGGTGCTCTCCGCCCTGGCCGGCGAGGTCGACTCCTCGGTCGCCGAGGACAGGACCGTGACGATCAGCCTGCACAAGAAGCGCGGCGGGTCCCCCTCCCACTAGTCGGGCGCCGGACCGCACCGCACGACCGAGCAGCACCGAGCAGCACCCGCGCAAGGGCCGTCCGCCGCTCCCCCGCTCAGGGGACCGACGGACGGCTCCCGGTACCGCCACCCACGCGGTACGACCAACGAGACGATTCCGGGGCCACCGGCCCCGGTGCTCCCGGAACGGAACGGGGGAATGGCCGTGAGTGATCTGGACCGTACCGGCCTCGCGACGGCGGGACCTGCCGTACCGACCCAGGCGAGCGTTCCCGGCCTCGCCGCCAACGACGAAGCGCACCCGAAGGACGCCCAGCGGATGAGCCACCCCACCGAGCCGACGTCCGAGCCGACGCCTGCCTCCGCGCCCCCGCCGGACCCGGTGGACGAGACGGCCCCGGCCGTCGGGACGGAACCGGCGGTCGAGGCCGACCCCGCGGTCGAGGCCGAGTCGCCGGCCGAGGTCGAGCCGCACGTCGCCCTGCCCGCCCAGGGCTCGCACCGCACCGGCGCCCCGGACCGGGAGGCCGCCCGCGCGCTGTTCGTCCGGCTGTCCGCACTGCCCGAGGGCTCCCCGGAGCGGGTCGAGCTGCGCAACCAGCTGGTGCGGATGCACATCCCGCTGGTCGAGCACCTGGCCCGGCGCTTCCGCAACCGGGGCGAGCCGCTGGACGACCTGACCCAGGTCGCCACCATCGGCCTGATCAAGTCGGTGGACCGCTTCGACCACGAGCGCGGGGTCGAGTTCTCCACCTACGCGACGCCGACCATCGTCGGGGAGATCAAGCGGCACTTCCGCGACAAGGGCTGGGCGGTGCGCGTCCCGCGCCGCCTCCAGGAGCTGCGGCTGTCGCTCACCACGGCGACCAGCGAGCTCTCCCAGCGGCACGGCCGCTCCCCCACGGTGCACGAGCTGGCCGAGCACCTGGGGATCTCCGAGGAGGACGTCCTGGAGGGCCTGGAATCCGCCAACGCGTACTCCACGCTGTCCCTGGACGTGCCGGACAGCGACGACGAGTCGCCGGCCGTCGCGGACACCCTGGGCGCGACCGACGAGGCGCTGGAGGGCGTCGAGTACCGCGAGTCGCTCAAGCCGCTGCTGGCCCAACTGCCGCCCCGGGAGCAGAAGATCCTGGTGCTGCGGTTCTTCCGGAACATGACCCAGTCGCAGATCGCCGCCGAGGTGGGGATCTCCCAGATGCACGTGTCCCGGCTGCTCGCCCGGACGTTGGCCCAGCTGCGGGAGAAGCTCTTGGTGGAGGAGTAGGGCTGACGCTCCTTCAGCCTCCCGGCTTGAGGCTCCCCGGCTTCAAGCCGCCGGCTTCAGGCTCCCGGCTTCAGGCTCCCGGCGGCCCTGTACCCCTAGTCCTCGGACGGGGCGTACAGGGCCGCCGTCGACTTCGGGTTCAGCAGGCAGCCGATGCCCACCAGGCCGAGCGCCCCGACCAACACGCCGACCGCGATCATCGCGCCGCCGCTCTCGGCCATGTAGTAGCCGACCGGCAGGCAGATCGAGTTGGTCAGCACCGCCGGACTGCGGCCCCAGCGGCGCCCCTTGAGCAGGGCGCGGGCGGCCAGCACCGGCAGCACCCCGAGCAGCACGATGACCGCTCCGCCGAACTCGTTCAGGGCCAGCTGCTTGGACTGGCCGGACAGCGCGGCCACCATGTCCCAGACGCCGACGACGGCCAGCGCGGCGCCCGCCAGGGCCGTGATGGCGGCGCCCAGGGTCAGGGAGGCCGGGCGGCCGGATCCGGCCGAGGGTACGGGTGCGGAGGTTTCTGCGGTCACTCCAGCAGGGTAGCCGCCGGTTGCTCCGTACCGACCCGTAGGCTTTCCCCATGCGCGCTCTCCTGGTCGTGAACCACAAGGCCACCACCACCAGTGGCCGGACCAGGGACGTCCTGATCCACGCCCTGCGCAGCGATCTCAAGCTGGAGGTCGCCGAGACCCGCTACCGGGGCCACGCGCGCGACCTGGCCCGCGAGGCGGCGGAGGACGGCACGGTCGACCTGGTGGTGGCGCTGGGCGGGGACGGCACCGTCAACGAGGTGGTGAACGGGCTGCTGGCGCACGGCCCGAGCGAGAAGGTCCCGCGACTGGCCGTGGTGCCGGGCGGTTCGACCAATGTGTTCGCCCGCGCGCTGGGCCTGCCCAACGACCCGGTGGAGGCCACCGGCGCCCTGCTGGACGCGCTGGAGCACGGCCGGGAGCGGCCGATCGGGCTGGGCAAGGCGATGACCGACGGACTGCCGGACCGCTGGTTCACCTTCACCGCCGGCCTCGGCTTCGACGCCGGGGTGGTCGGGCGGGTCGAGGAGCAGCGCCGGGCCGGGCGCAAGTCCACCCACGCCCTGTACGTCGGCCAGGCCCTGCGGCACTACTTCACCCAGCGTGAGCAGCGCCGTTCCGGCCCCGTCTCCCTGGAGCTGCCGGGCCACGAGCGGGTTCCGGGCCTGGTGCTGTCGATAGTCAGCAACACCTCTCCCTGGACGTTCCTCGGCAACCGTCCGGTCTACCCCTCACCGCTCGCCTCCTTCGACACGGACCTGGACGTCTTCGGCATCACCCGGATGACGGCGTTCGGCACCGCTCGAACGGTCCGTCAGATCCTGCGGTCGTACACGACTTCGAGTGACGGCGCCCCTCCCAGCGGCCCCTCCGGGAAGCACGTCGTCTCCTATCACGACGTCAGACACTTCACCTTGGTTTCGGAGGAACCGGCCCCGTTCCAGGTCGACGGGGACCATCTTGGAGACAGGAGTCGCGTCAGTTTCACAGGCGTACGGCGGGCACTGCGTGTGATTGTGTGACTGGAAGGGGGGTTCCTCCTTCTTCTCGAACGCACAAGCCCCCTTCACTCCATAGAAGTACTGGCTGTGAGCTAGGCGACACCGAAGAATCCAAAATTCCTCCCCGAAGGGGGTTGTATCCGAGCCCGAGGTTTGCGAACCTCTACATGGCGATCGGGACACATCGCAGCGACGGCAACTCCGGAACCACAGGAGCGCCGACCGCGGGGTGTCCCTCGAATCGCCGAATCCCCCCCAGCACAGACCACCCGGGCCCGACGGGCCTTTGGTCTCTTTTGCTGTTGCGGGATTCGTGAAAGCGTTCACATTCACAAGCCATTCGATTATGCCGATCGGGCCACCCCCCGCGGCAGGAGGAGTTGGACGACCATGGACTGGCGCCACCGCGCTGTCTGCCGCGAAGAGGACCCCGAGCTGTTCTTCCCGATCGGGAACACCGGTCCTGCTCTGCTGCAGATCGAGGAAGCCAAGGCCGTGTGCCGCCGCTGTCCGGTGATGGAGCAGTGCCTCCAGTGGGCGCTCGAGACCGGTCAGGACGCCGGCGTCTGGGGCGGCATGAGCGAGGACGAGCGCCGCGCGATGAAGCGCCGTGCAGCCCGCAACCGCGCCCGCACCGCCTGATCACCCGGCGATCACACGCCGTAGTACCAGCAGTGACCGCAGTACCGATCGACACATGATCAAAGGCTTCCCTGCACCTCCTGGTGAAGCCTTCCGCACCAAGGACCTCGCCCAGCCAGGTCCCGCGACACCGGACCCGCCCAAGCACTTGATACTGTTCACTTAGAGCAATATCGTGGAGCTGTGGCGCTCACCGTGTGCAACGCACCGGCGAGGTGTCGCACCACCCAGAGCCCCCGCTCCGGCCGACTCCCCCCGACGGCCGGAACGGGTTGAGAGGCCCTGTCGACCCACCCCCCCCCCGGTCGACAGGGCCTCGTTTCTGTTTCCGCACCCTTTCCGCACCCCGGCGTGCGGGTGCGCGCACCCGGCGCTTCCGCCGGACGCACGCCCCCTCCACGCACCTGTGCGCATCCCCGCGCAACGGTTTCCTCGCGCAACGGTTTCCTCGCGCAACGGTTTCCCCGCGGACGGGGATCTCAGCGGACGGGGATCTCCAGGATCACCTTCGTACCGCCGTTCGGGCCGGCCACCATGTCGAAGGTGCCGCCCAGTTCGCCGGTGGCCAGCGTCCGGACGATCTGCAGCCCGAGGTTGCCCGCCGTCTTCGGGTCGAAGCCCTCCGGCATGCCCCGGCCGTCGTCCTGCACCGTGATCAGCAGGTACTCCTCCGGCCGGGCGCCGCCGTTCCAGGTGTCCGACCAGCCCTTGCCGGTCGCCGGGGCCCGCCCGCGCAGCGCGCTGACCTCCAGGTTCCCGGAGGCGGTCGGACCGAACGCGTGCTCCAGGGCGTTCTGGAGCAGTTCGGTCAGCACCATCGACAGCGGGGTGGCCACCTCGGCGGAGAGGATCCCGAAGCTGCCGGTGCGGCGGGTCGCCACCCGGCCGTCCTGGGTCAGCTCCATCGCCATCGCCAGCACCCGGTCGGCGATCTCGTCGAAGGCCACCTGCTCGTCCAGCGCCTGGGAGAGCGTCTCGTGCACGATCGCGATCGAGCCGACCCGGCGCACCGCCTCGTCCAGCGCGGCCCGGGCGGACTCCGACTCCATCCGGCGGGACTGCAGCCGCAGCAGGGCCGCGACGGTCTGCAGGTTGTTCTTCACCCGGTGGTGGATCTCCCGGATGGTGGCGTCCTTGGTCATCAACTCGCGGTCGCGGCGGCGCAGCTCGGTCACGTCCCGGCAGAGCACCAGCGAACCGGTCAGGGTGCCCTTGGGCTTGAGCGGGATCGCCCGCAGGGTCACCACTCCCCCCTGCGCCTCCACCTCGGTCTGCCGGGGCGCCCAGCCGCTCGCCAGCTTCACCAGCGCCTCGTGGACGGCCGAGCGGGACGGCGGGGCGAGGTCGGCGGTGGCCCGGCCGAGGTGGCTGCCGACCAGGTCGGTGGTGAGGCCGAGGCGGTGGTACGCGGAGAGGGCGTTGGGGCTGGCGTAGGTGACCACGCCGTCCGCGTCCAGCCGGATCAGGCCGTCGCCGACCCGGGGGGCCGCGTCCATGTCGGCCTGCTCGACGCCGGGGAAGGGGAAGGAGCCGGCCGCGATCATCTGGGCCAGGTCGGAGGCGCTCTGGAGGTAGGTGAGCTCCAGCCGGCTGGGGGTGCGGACGGTCAGCAGGTTGGTGTTGCGGGCGATCACGCCCAGCACCTTGCCCTCGCGCCGGACCGGGATCGACTCGACCCGGACCGGGACCTCCTCGCGCCACTCCGGGTCGCCCTCGCGCACGATCCGGCCCTCGTCGAAGGCGGCGTCCAGCAGCGGGCGGCGGCCGCGCGGGACGAGGTGGCCGACCATGTCGTCCTGGTAGGAGGTGGGCCCGGTGTTGGGCCGCATCTGCGCCACCGAGACGTAGCGGATGCCGTCCCAGGTGGGGATCCACAGCACCAGGTCGGCGAAGGAGAGGTCGGAGAGCAGCTGCCACTCCGAGACCAGGTGGTGGAGCCATTCCACATCGGCCCCGGTGAGGGTGGTGTGGCGGCGGACGAGTTCGTTCAGCGAGGGCACATGGCGAGGGTAGCGCCGCCGGTCCGGGCCGGGCGCGCCAGGCCTCCCGCCGGGTCCGGACACCCCCTGAGTTGTTTAGACCAATTTTCCGGGAGGCCTGGACAACCGAGATTGGTCTAGTCCACAATGGAAGGGCACCAAGGAGAGGTCCCCGCGCAACTGCCCTGACCGCGCGCGGCCCCTCCTCGGTCGGACGCCGCAGATCGAGGACCCCGCACAGTTCTCGATCCCATCTGGCGCCCGACGACAGCTCCGGGCTGCGGTGCCGCATGGGTTGAGGGTCCCGTGTCGGCGCCGTGGCCCGTAGTGTTTTCCATCCCCGGAACCATGTCTCCGCCGCTCAACGAGCCGGCCCCGGTCCACAACCCGTGGACCGGGGCCGGCTCGCGTGCGGGACGGGCTATCGCCGCGCGCGGGACGGGCTACCGCGTCTCGGTGACCTTGGCCAGGGCGCGCGGGGCGTCCGGGTCCTGGCCGCGGGCGATGGTGACCTCGTAGGCCAGCAGCTGCAGCGGCAGGATCTCCAGGATCGGCTGCACCTCCTCGGGCACGCCGGCCGGCAGCGCGAAGCCGGCCGAGGCGGCGTCCACCTGCGCCTGCTGGCCGACCACCACCAGGTCCGCGCCGCGCCCGCGCAGCCGGTCCAGCACCGGCTGGAGGGCCTCGCCGCCCTTGCCGTCCGGGACGATCGCGATCACCGGCGAGACGTTGTCCACCATCGCCAGCGGGCCGTGCAGCAGGTCGGCGCCGGAGAACGGGGTGGCCGGGATGTAGGTGGTCTCCATCAGCTTGAGCGCCGCCTCGCGGGCGGTCGGGTAGCCGTAGCCGCGCGAGGTGATCACCAGGCGCTGGGCGAAGCGGTAGCGCTCCGCCAACGCCTTCACCTCGGCCCGGCGGGACAGCACCCCG
This sequence comes from Kitasatospora sp. NPDC058046, assembly GCF_042885595.1. Lineage (NCBI taxonomy): Bacteria > Bacillati > Actinomycetota > Actinomycetes > Kitasatosporales > Streptomycetaceae > Kitasatospora > Kitasatospora sp. NPDC058046. Next base: position 517,416 of record NZ_JBHVRS010000002.1, on the reverse strand, counting down.
GCGGCCAGGCCCGGCAGCTCCTTGGCGGCCGCTCCGTCGCCCCCGCGCAGGCCCTCGACCAGCAGGTAGAGCGCCAGCAGCTCGGCGGTGTACGTCTTGGTGGCCGGCAGCGCCTTCTCCGGGCCGGCCAGCACGTCGATGTGGAACTCGGAGACCTCGGCGAGCGGCGAGGCGGCGTTGTTGGTCACCGCGAGCGTGACGGCCCCGGCCTCGCGGGCGGCCTTGGTGGAGGCCACCAGGTCGGGCGAGCCGCCGGACTGGCTGACGGTGACGACCAGCACGTCGGTGAGGTCCGGCTTGGCGCCGTACGCGGTGGTGGTGGACATCGAGGTCAGGCCGGCCGGCTTGCCGAGCAGGATCTCGATCAGGTACTTGGCGTACAGCGCGGCGTTGTCGGACGTGCCGCGCGCGGTGAGCAGGACGAAGCGCGGGCGGCGGGCGGCGATCTGTGCGGCGACCTCGCGGATCTTCGGGGCACCCTCGTCGAGGATGCGCTGGAGGACGGCCGGCTGCTCGGCCATCTCCGCCGCCATGATCCGGCCGGGGACGGGAACGGTCTGCGGGTCGGACATCTGGGTCTGCCTCCGGTGAGACGGTTCGACCCCGCTCGGGCGGCTGCCCGGCGGGGACCTCCAGGCGGCGAGTCCGCACACTCGCTGCGGTCCTTCGTCCCACGATCCTACGGGCGCGCCCGCCGCCGGGCACCTCCGTCCGCACACCCGCGCGCCCCGCGCGCACGCCCACCCGCGCGCCCCTCCGGACGCCCTTCCGACGGCGGGACGGGCGTCCGGAGCCGGGCGCGACGGGAGGTCAGGACGCCTTGTTGATCAGCTGGTCGATCGCGGCGTCGGCCTCCTTGGTGGCCTGGTCCACCGACTTGCCCTTGAGGATCGAGGTCAGCATGTCCGGGATGATCTTCTGCTTCTCGACCGCGCCCCAGCCGGGGGCCAGCGGGGTGAACCAGGCGTCCGGGACGGCGTTGGCCGCGGCGGCGGTGCTCGGCTTGCTCTTCAGCGGGTTCAGCTGGGTCAGGTTGTTCGGCAGGATGTCCTTGTCGGCCAGCGCCTGCTCGGACTTGGTGCTGGTGAACATCCGGATCCAGTCGGTGGCCAGCGCCACCTGCTGGGACTTGGCGGTGACGGCGAGGTCGGAGCCGCCGATGAAGGTCGGCAGCGGCTTGCCGTCCGGGCCGGGCATGGTGGCCACCTTGACGGCGTCCTTGAGGCTCGGGTCGCCGGTGACCGGCGCGGTGACGCTGGCCGCCTCGTAGCCGTTGCCGTAGAAGGACGCGGCGTGCCCGCGGGCCATCGACTCGAACTGGTTCTGCTCGTTCACCGCCAGGTCGCCCTTGTTGTACTTGCGCACCAGGTCGACGAAGTGGCTGATGCCCTGCTGGGACTTGGGGTCGTGCAGGGTGCCGTGCCAGTTGCCGGAGCCGTCGAACTTGGCGATGCCGCCGCCGTACGCGGCCACGTAGCTCATCGCGGCGTACCAGTACGGGCCGGGCAGGTAGAGCGGGGAGAAGGTCTTGTCGGCCTTGTTCCGGTCCGCGACCTTGTCCAGCGCGGCCAGCAGCTCCGCCTCGGTCTTCGGGAAGTCGGCGCTGCCGGTGGCCTGCTGGAAGGCGGTGGAGTTGTAGATGGCGACCCGGGAGCCGGCGTAGTAGGGCACGCACCAGAGCTTGTCCTGGTACGTGCAGGTGTTGGCGAGCGCCTTGATCCAGCTGTCGGAGTTGTCGAAGGTGCCGCGGTCCACCGGGGCCAGCGCGCCGGAGAGCACGTACTTCATGGTCTCGGTGTTGCCCAGCTCGACCACGTCGGGGGCGCTGCCGTCGGCGATGGCCTTGTCGAGCTTGGCCAGCTTGTCGGCCCAACCCTGGTAGGCGAGCTTGAGGGTGACGTTCGGGTACTTCGCCGCGAACTCGTCGTTGACCCGCTGGACCAGGTCCGGCCAGTTCTTCTGGGCGTCGTCCATCAGCCAGACGGTGACGGTGCCACCGGCGGCCTTCGGGTCCGCGGAACCGGCCGCGCCGGCGTCGCCCGAGGGCTTCGCCGTCGAGGAACAGGCCGTCAGACCGACCGCCAGTGCCAGGGTCCCGAGCGTCGACATGAGCTGACGCTTCTTCACGCCATCCTCCGAGGGGTGTAGAGCCGTTGTGCCCGCCGGCAGCGTGATTGGCGCCCGTGGCGGAGAGTCCGGACAGGGGGCGGCGAAGAGCTTGGGGGAGGGCCGATACCACATCCGGCGAGGTTGAATCTCGAACCGGATGACTGGACTCTGGCCTAGACCATAGGTGGTGTCAACGACCAAAAGCCTTCGTCGGGGCGGCCGTTGCAGAGCCGTTGTACCGCGTGGCCGCCAGTCGTCGTTCCGTCACCCTAAGTAGGTCTTAAGGTGGATTTAAGGCCTGCTTGAGGGAACACGGTCACTCGGTGGTCTCCCGGGTCGACGGCGGGGAAACAGAACGGGCCCGCCATGCGACATGCGCATGACGGGCCCGTTCACCGACGCCACCGGACAGCGCCGGTGACGTCGCGTCGATCGTGTCAGCCGACCGCTCCCGGCTGCCCGGTGAGGACCTCCACGGCCGCCAGTCCGCAGACCCGGGCGGCGCCGTGGGTGGCGATGTACAGCGCGCCGACCGGCTCCGACTGGGGCAGGCCCATCTCGACCACGGCGGCGTCCGGCCGGGCCGCCACCAGGCGGCGCAGCGCGGCGGACATCCACGCGTGCCGGTGCGCGTCCCGGACCACCAGCACCAGGCGGCGGCCCTCGGCGCCGGCCAGCAGCTCGCCGACCAGGGCGTCCAGCAGCTCCGGCGCGGCCTCGGCCGCCGACACCGCGCGGGTGCGGGTGCCGGGGAAGCGGTCCGCCAGCATGCCGGCCACGCCCCACGGGGTGACGTCGCCGACCGCGATGTTCGGCTCGTCCGAGAACGAGGCCACGTACGGGCGCTCGCTCACCGGCGGCACCACCTGGCCCGGCGCCCGGACCACCTTGAGCGCCCGGCGCGCGGCCCGCAGGCCGACCGCCAGGTCCGGCTCGACCCGCTCGCCCTGGGCCGCGATCCGGCCCCAGCTGCCCAGCGCCCGGACCCGCTCGGCGGCGTCCGCCAGCCGCTCCTCGGCGAGCAGGCCGGAGCGCACGCCCGCCACGATGGCGTCGCGCAGCATCAGCACGGTCTCCTCGTCGGCCAGCCCGCCGCCGACGCAGATCGCGTCCGCGCCGGCCGCCAGGGCCAGCACGGTGCCCTCGCCCATCCCGAAGGTGTCGGCGATGGCGCCCATCTCGATCGCGTCGCTGACGATCAGGCCCTGGTAGCCGAGGCCGCCGTCGGCCGGGGCCGCGCGCAGCAGGTCGCGCAGCACGGTCGGGCTCAGGGTGGCCGGCAGCTTCGGGTCCAGCGCCGGGATCATGATGTGGGCGGTCATCACGGCCTTGGTGCCGGCCGCGATCGCCGCCTGGAACGGGATCAGGTCGCGGGCCCGCAGCACGTCCAGGTCGACGTCGATGACCGGCAGGCCGTGGTGCGAGTCCACCGCGGTGTCGCCGTGGCCGGGGAAGTGCTTGGAGCAGGCGGCCACGCCGGCCGACTGCAGGCCCTCCACCCAGGCGGCGGTGTGCCGGGCGCACAGCTCGGGGTCGGCGCCGAAGGAGCGGACGCCGATGACCGGGTTGCGCGGGTTGGAGTTGACGTCCGCGGTGGGCGCCCAGTTGTAGTTGACGCCGGCCGCGGCCAGTGCCCGGCCCAGCTCGCGGGCGACGTCCCGGGTCAGCGCCGGGTCGTCGATCGCGCCGAGCGCGAGGTTGCCCGGCCAGGACGAGCCGGAGCCCGCCTCCAGCCGGGTGACGTCGCCGCTCTCCTCGTCGATGGCGATCAGGAGGTCGGGGTTCTCGGCGCGCAGCGCCCGGGTGAGCGCGGACAGCTGGTCGAGGTCGACCACGTTGCGGTCGAACAGCGCGACCGAGCCGAGGCCCGCGGCGAGGTGGCGGCGCAGCCACTCCGGCGGCTCGGTGCCGACGAAGCCGGGCTGGAGGACGGTCAGGGCGTCGCGGTGCAGCTGGTCGCTGTCCGGCACGGTGGGAACGAGGATGCTCACGTGGACTCAGCCCTTCACGGCGCCGTCGGTCAGACCGCCGACCGCCTTGCGCTGGAGGAAGACGAACAGGATCAGCACGGGGATGGCGAACATCGTGGACGCGGCCATGGTGGCGCCCCAGTCGTTGCCGAAGGCGGTCTTGAAGGACGACAGCCACAGCGGCAGCGTCTTGCCCTGGTCCTTGTTGAGGATCAGGACGAGCGGGAACTCGTTCCACGCCGTGATGAAACCGAACAGCGAGGTCGACATCAGGCCCGGGGCCAGCAGCGGGAAGATCACCTTCACGAAGGCCTGGGAGCGGGTGCAGCCGTCCACCATGGCCGACTCCTCCAGCTCCTTCGGCACCGCGGCGATGAAGCTGCGCAGCGTCCAGATGGTGAAGGGCAGGACCATCATCATGTAGAAGAGGGTCAGCGGCACCAGGCTGTTCAGCATGTCGTTGTCGCGGGAGATGATGTAGACCGCGATGGTCATGACCTCCCAGGGCGCCATCTGGGCCATCATGATGACCAGCACGAAGGCCTTGCGGCCGCGGAACCTCATCCGGGCGATGGCGAAGGACGCCAGGGTGGCGATCACCAGTGACCCGAGCACCGCGCCGACGGTGACGACGACGCTGTTGAGGACGTACGTCCAGAAGTTCGGCGCGTTGACCGCGGTGGTGAAGTGCTCGAAGGTCGCGTCGAGCGGGATGAACACCGGCGTCGGGCTGATGATGTCGCTGTTCTGCTTGAACGCGGTCGCGAACATCCAGTAGACGGGGAACACGAAGAAGACGGCGAGGACGGCCGCGATCACGTTCAGCCAGGTACGTCCGAAGAGAGAGCGCCTCACAGCTCGTCCTCCTGCTTGATCATGATGCGGAAGTAGTACGCCATCAGCACGCCCAGCATCAGGATGGTGAGCACCGCGATCGCGGAGCCGACGCCGTAGTGCTGGCCGGCCGAACCCTCCAGGAAGGCGTGCACCGGCAGGGTCCGGGTCAGCTTCTCCGGTCCACCGGCGTTGACCGCGTAGACCTGGGTGAACGCCTTGAACACCCAGATGACCTCGAGGAAGGTCGTGGCCAGGAAGAACGGCTTCAGGTTGGGGAAGATCACCGCGGTGAAGATCTTGCGCGCGCCGGCGCCGTCCATCCGGGCCGCCTCGTAGAGCTCCTTCGGGATGGTGGTCAGGCCGGCGTACATGTTGAACGCCACGAACGGGATCGACATCCAGACGATCAGCAGGATGATCACGAAGAACGTCGAGTACTGGTTGCTGAGCCAGTTGTAGCCGTGCATCGACTGCCAGCCGAGCTGCTCCAGGATCCAGTTGACGACGCCCCACTGGGAGTCGAACAGCCAGGTGTAGACGGTGGTCGCGGCGACCACCGGCATGGCCCAGGCCAGCAGCAGCGCGACCTGGAGCACCAGCCGCATCTTCTTGCCGAGCTGGTTCAGCAGCAGGCCGATCAGGGTGCCGCCGACCATGATCAGCACCACGTTGACCAGGGTGAAGACGATGGTCCGGCCGGTGACCGACCAGAACTCCGGGTCGGTCAGCTGCTCCTTGTAGTTGTCGAAGCCCGTCCACTCGGTCAGGTGCAGGACCAGCTGGCGCCTGTTGAGGTTCTGGAACGACAGCAGGACCGTCTTGAGCAGCGGCCAGCCCAGCAGGGCCAGGGTCGCCACGGTGGCCGGCAGCAGCAGCAGGTACGGCGCGAGGCGTGAGCCCAGGCTGGGGCCGCCCGCGGATCTGGCGCCCTTCGGCGCGGTGCCCTTCGAGCCGCCGCCCGAGGCGCTCGTCTCTTGACCGGCCACAGCGGCCTTCCCTGGGTCCGGGGACTGTGTCTGCACCCGCTCCGAATGCACAGCCATCGTTCTCACTTCCTCACAACCTGGCCACGACGGACAGGCGCCGCCCACCGGCCCCCCGCCGGGGGCCGGTGAACGACGCTGCTGGGACCCGCCTCCGGACTCCCGCCTGCGGGAGGGCCGAGGACGGGTCCCGGGTGCTTACTGCTTCTGGTTGAGCTTCTTGGCGATCTCGTCGTCGTACTTCTTGGCCGTGGAGGCGAAGTCGCCGCCCTGGAGGACAGCGGTCAGGAACTCCTTGACCGGGTTCGGGTTGTCCTCGACGCTGGACCAGTTCGGGGTGTTCGGGGTGATCGCGCCGACGGTGGCGCCCTGCTGGGCGGCCTTGGCGAAGTCGCCCTGGATGTTGGCGTTCAGCGCGGGCTTGTTCGTGGTGATGCCGGCGGCGGCGAACAGACCCTCGTTCTTGTCGTTGAGGGCGATCTTCAGGTAGTCCTTGGCCATGTCGGTGTTCTTGCTCTGCGAGGCGATCGCGAGGTTCGAACCACCGAGGAACACGCCGGTGGGCTTGTCGGCGGTCTTGCCGGGGAGCGCGAAGTAGCCGATCTTGTCCTTCGGCATGGCCTTCTCGTCCGGCAGCTCCCAGCCGAGGCCGATCATGGCGCCGACGTTGCCCTGGGCGAAGACGTCCTTCTGCTGCGGGGTGGCCTCGTCCTTGTCCTTCGGACCGGTGGCCGAGTAGCCCTGGAGCTTCTTGTAGGTCTCGAAGGCCTTCTGGCTCTCGGGCGAGCCCAGGCCGCCGACCCACTTGTCGCCGTCCTTCTTGGCGATCTTGCCACCCTCGCTGGTGAGCAGACCGAAGTAGACGTACCACTCCTGGCCGGGCATGTAGATCGGGTCGACGACGCCCTCGGTGGTCTTCAGCTTCTCCAGGTCGCTGTAGAACTCCTCCAGGGTCTTCGGCGTGTCGGTCAGGCCGGCCTTGGCCCACAGGTCCTTGTTGTAGGCGACCACGCGGTTGGTGACGTACCACGGGGCGGCGTACTGCTTGCCGTCCAGGACGGCGGACTCGTTCTGGTTGGCGGGCCAGGCGTCGCCGCCCAGGGCGGCCTTCTCCTTGGTGAGGTCGAGCAGACCGCCCGAGGAGGCGTAGCCGGCGGTCTGGGTGTTGCCGACCTCCAGGACGTCGACCGAGCCCTCCGACAGCGCGGCGGTGATCTTGGCGCCGATGCCGCCCCACTCCTGGGTCGCGTACTCGACCTTCGAGCCCGGGTAGGTGGTCTCGAACTCGGTCTTGACCGCGTCGGTCCAGCCCTTCGGGGCGGAGCCGGTCATGGTCCAGACCTTGAGCGTCTTGCCCTTGTACTTGTCCGCCGCGGAGGCGGAGGACGACCCCGAGTCGCCCTCGCTCTTCTTGCCGTCCGAGCCGCAAGCCGCCAGGCCGACGACCATTGCTGCGACGCCGACCGCCGCGATGAGCTGACGCTTCATTACGCCATCCTCCTGAGGGATGCCTGGGTTACCCCCGTCGGGCGGCAGCGGCAGACCCACACAAAGCGGGGGGAAAGGTGCCGCGGACCCCTTCGAACGGGTGGGGGGATTCATAGCTACCGGCCTAGTGGTGTAGACCAGCTGCCTGGAGCTTGGCCTAGACCAATGGGCCTGTCAACGGCTGTTCGACCGATCTCGACCACCCGTTATCAAGCCGACACCGCACATCGTTCATCGCGTGATGAGGTATTCGTTCCGTAGCCATACATGCAACGATGTGAGCCGTTAACGATGTGGCGGGGTCGCCGTAGGCCTCGCGAGAAGCGGGAGAACAGGTCCGATGAGCAGCGACGGGGGATCCACCGCCCAGGTCAACGACCCCGAGGTGAACAGCCTCCCGACGCAGGCCGGCACCGACCCGACCGCGCGCGTCCCCAAGTACTACGGCCTGAAGCGGCACCTGCTGCAGCTCACCGAGACCCAGCCCGCCGGCACCCCGGTGCCGCCCGAGCGGGCGCTCGCCGCCCAGTTCGACACCTCCCGCACCACCGTGCGCCAGGCCCTCCAGGAGCTGGTCGTCGAGGGCCGGCTGGAGCGCATCCAGGGCAAGGGCACCTTCGTCGCCAAGCCCAAGGTCGCCCAGGCCCTCCAGCTGACCTCCTACACCGAGGACATGCGGGCCCAGGGCCTGGAGCCCGCCTCCCGGCTGATCGAGATCGGCTACATCACCGCCGACGACCGGCTCGCCCCGCTGCTCGACATCAAGCCCGGCGGCCGGGTGCTGCGGATCGAGCGCCTGCGGCTCGCCAACGGCGACCCGATGGCCATCGAGGTCGCCCACCTCTCCGCCAAGCGCTTCCCGGCCCTGCGCCGCAACCTGGCCAAGCACACCTCCCTCTACGCGGCGCTGCGCGAGGTGTACGGGGTCACCGTGGCCGAGGCCGAGGAGACCATCGAGACCACCCTGGCCAACCCGCGCGAGGCCGGCCTGCTCGGCTCCGACCTCGGCCTGCCGATGCTCCAGCTCTCCCGGCACTCCTTCGACAACGACGGGGCCCCGGTCGAGTGGGTGCGCTCCATCTACCGCGGCGACCGCTACAAGTTCATCACCCGACTGAAGCGTCCGGAGTAGCCGCACTCCCCCACCGCATCCCGGGCACCGGCGCGCGCGACCCGCGCGCCGGTGCCCTTCGCGTTCCGCGGCGGCTTCTCCCGCGGCCCCCGGCGGTGGTGGCTTTTGCGCCCCCCGGCGGCGGACTCCGGCCGGTTGCGTCCGGCTGGTGGGAAGTTCGGTCAATCCCGGTGACATGGATCACCCCATGCTCTAGATTGCGCAGCCGTACTGACCTGACTGCCGATCACCGATGGTGCTGCTCGGCGGGCCCGTGCGGCGCTCGGCGCCGAGGGGCTGCGGCGCCGACGGGGAACCCCTCCGGAGCGGAGCCGAAGATGCCCTCTGATCCCCCCAGCGTCGAAGATGTCATGCCCGAGCCAGCCGGGAGGCCCGTCCCGGCCGTGACGCCCGAGCGGGTGCTGGCCGGCCTCGCCCTGCTCGTGCCGATCGTCGCGACGCTCTGGGTGTCCTCGTACGACAAGAGCGACCCGGCGGTGGCCGGGGTGCCGTTCTTCTACTGGTACCAGCTGCTCTGGGTGCCGGTGTCGGCCGTGTTCACGGTCGCCGCCTACCTGCTGATCACCCGGGACGAGAAGGCCCGCAAGGCGGCCCGGAAGGGCGGTGCGCGATGAAGGACGTCAACGTGCCGGCCCTCGTGGTCTTCGTGCTGTTCTTCGCCCTCGTCACCGTGATGGGCTTCCTCGCCTCGCGCTGGCGCCGCGCGGACAACGCCGCGCACCTGGACGAGTGGGGCCTGGGCGGCCGCAGCTTCGGGACCTGGGTGACCTGGTTCCTGCTCGGCGGCGACCTCTACACCGCGTACACCTTCGTCGCCGTCCCGGCCGCGGTGTACGCGACCGGCGCGGCGGGCTTCTTCGCGGTGCCGTACACGATCATCGCCTACCCGCTGGTCTTCCTCTTCCTGCCCCGGCTCTGGTCGGTCTCCCGGGTGCACGGCTACGTGACCCCGGCCGACTTCGTGCGCGGCCGGTACGGCTCGCGGCCACTGTCGCTGGTGGTCGCGCTCACCGGCATCCTGGCCACCATGCCGTACATCGCCCTGCAACTCGTCGGCATCCAGGCCGTGCTGGACGTGCTGGGAGTCGGCGGCGGGGAGAACGCCAACTGGTTCGTCAAGGACCTGCCGCTGTTCATCGCCTTCGGCGTGCTGGCCGCCTACACCTACTCCTCCGGCCTGCGGGCCCCGGCGCTGATCGCCTTCGTCAAGGACGCCCTGGTCTACATCGTGATCATCGTCGCGGTGATCTACATCCCGATCCGGCTCGGCGGCTACGGGCACATCTTCGACTCGGCCGCGCAGCACTTCAAGGAGGTCAAGGGCGGCTCGCTGACCATCCCCGAGAACAAGCAGTGGACGTACGCCACGCTCGCCCTCGGCTCGGCGATGGCGCTGTTCATGTACCCCCACTCGGTGACCGGCGTGCTGGCCTCCAAGTCCCGCAAGACCGTGCGCCGCAACATGGCGATCATGCCCGCCTACTCGCTGATGCTGGGCCTGCTGGCGCTGCTCGGCTTCATGGCGCTCGCGGCGGGCGTCGGCAAGGGCGTCAAGGGCTACAACGCCCAGCTGTCGGTGCCCCAGCTGTTCGCGGACATGTTCCCGGACTGGTTCACCGGCGTGGCCTTCGCCGCGATCGGCATCGGCGCGCTGGTGCCGGCCGCCATCATGTCCATCGCGGCGGCCAACCTGTTCACCCGCAACGTCTACAAGGAGTGGCTCAAGCCCGCCGCCACCCCCGCCGACGAGACCCGGATCGCCAAGCTGGTCTCGCTGCTGGTGAAGGTCGGCGCGCTGGTCTTCGTGCTCGGCATGGACAAGCAGGCCGCGATCAACCTCCAGCTGCTGGGCGGCCTGTGGATCCTGCAGACCTTCGTGGCGATCGTCGGCGGCCTGTTCACCCGCTGGTTCCACCACTGGGCGCTGTTCGCGGGCTGGGCGGCCGGCATGGTGTACGGCACCTGGAAGGCGTACGGGATCGCCAGCCCGGCCACCAAGCACTTCGGCGGCAACGCGGCCGAGATCCCCGGCATCGGCGAGATCGGCTACATCGGCGTCACCGCCTTCGCCCTCAACCTGGTCGTCGCGGTGGCGCTCACCCTGGTGCTGCGGGCGGTCAAGGCGCCGGACGGCCCGGACGAGACCAGGCCGTCCGACTACAGCGCCGAAGCCGGCGACGACGAGCTGAAGAACGCGCCGGAGCCTGTAGCGGCGCACTGATTCGCGCGGTACGCGCCCTGTGATCGCGCCGCCTTCTCCGTGAACACTGGAGAAGGCGGCGCGATCATATGTATGAACAGGCGTGCACGCCGGGCACCACCAGACCGGACCGGCATCCGGCCGGGACCTGATCGACCACGGGGAGCTCGCGGCCATGGCAGAACTCGGCACCACCCTCAACGGCCAGCACCAGTCCACGCAGGGCCAGCACCACCACGTCACCGCGCAGGGCCAGCACGGCACCACCCAGGGTCAGCACACCGCCGGCCACGGGCCGCACACCACCGGCCAGGGCCAGCACGGCACCGCCCACCGCCCGTCGGCGGCCGGCCGGCTGCCGTCCGTGCTGATCGCCACCCGGCACGGGGAGTCCACCGCCAACGTCGAGTTCCAGCTGGCCGAGGCCGCCGGAGCGCTCAGCGTCCCGATCAGCTGCCGCGACGCCGACATCCCGTTGTCGCTGCAGGGCCGCCGGCAGGCCCAGGCGCTCGGCCACTGGTGGGCCGGCCTGCCCAGCGCCGACCGCCCGCGCAGCGTCTGGTGCTCGCCGTACGTGCGCACCGCCGAGACCGCCCGGATCGCGCTCGCCCAGGCCGCCGGGCTCGGCTCCGTCCCGGTCACCCTCGCCGTCCGGTACGACGAGCGGCTGCGCGACCGCGAGCTCGGCGTCCTGGAGATGCTGCCGAAGGCCGCGATCGAGGCCAAGCACCCGGAGGAGGCGGCCCGGCGGCGCAAGATGGGCGAGCTGTACTACCGCCCGCCGGGCGGCGAGTCCTGGGCCGACGTCGCCCTGCGGGTGCGCAGCCTGCTGCGGGACCTCTGCGAGGAGGAGGCCGGACGGCCCGTCCTGCTGGTCGCGCACGACTGCACGGTGCTGATGCTCCGCTACGCGCTGGACCGGCTCACCGAGGACCAGCTCACCGCGCTCGGGCCGGTGCACAACTGCTCCACCAGCCTCTGGCGGGCCCAGGACGGGCGGCTGCGGCCGGACGGCTGGAACGGCGTCGGGCACCTGACGGCCGGGGCTGACTGACGGCCGGCGGAACCTGCTGGCGCGAGCCTGCGGCCCCTCAGCCCGCCTTCGGGTCCGGGTCCGGGTCGGCGAAGCAACGTCGGTAGGCCAGCGGCGTGGTGCCCAGCCGGCGGCCGAAGTGGTGCCGCAGCGCGGCCGCGTTGCCGAAGCCGCAGCGGGCGGCGATCGCGTCCACCGGCTCGGTGGTGGACTCCAGCAGCCGCTGGGCGAGCAGCACCCGCTGCCCGACCAGCCAGCGGTGCGGGGTGGTGCCGGTCTCCTGCTGGAAGCGGCGGGCGAAGGTGCGCGGCGACATGTGCGCCCGGGCGGCCAGCTGCTCGACGGTGGCCTCCTCGGCCAGGTGGTGGCGCATCCAGTCCAGCAGCGGGGCCAGCGAGTCGCCGGCGGCCTCCGGCAGCGGCCGGTTCACGAACTGGGCCTGCCCGCCCTCCCGGTGCGGTGCCACCACCATCCGGCGGGCGATCTCCCGGGCCACCTCGGCGCCCTGCACCTTGCGCACCAGGTGCAGACAGGCGTCGATGCCGGCCGCCGTCCCGGCCGAGGTGATCACCGGGTCGTCGTCCACGTACAGCACGTCCGGCTCGACCGTGGTCAGCGGGAAGCGCTCGGCCAGCTCCTCGCCGTGCCGCCAGTGCGTGGCGGCACGACGGCCGTCCAGCAGCCCGGCGGCGCCCAGCACGAAGGCGCCGCTGCAGATGGACAGCACCCGGCCGCCGCCCTCGACCACCCCGCGCAGCGCCGCCAGCAGCGGCTCCGGGTAGCCGGGGCGGATGCTCGCCGCGGTGACCACGGCGAGGTCCGCACCGGCGAGGCGCTCGGGACCGTACGGGACGTCCACCGCGAAGCCGGAGTGGGTGGCGTGCGGCCCGGGACGGGCCCCGGCGATCGCGAAGTCGTAGCCCGGCAGCCCGTCGGCGGTGCGGTCCAGGCCGAACACCTCGCAGGCCACACCCAGTTCGAAGGGGTGGACCTCCTCCAGCACCACCGCGACCACGTTCTTCAGCATGCCCACCAGGATGCCCCCGGCGCCCGCCCCGGCGGAAGGAAGGGGACGGCGGGAGGATGGCAGGATTTCGAGGTGATCGGTCGTTCCTGCCACTCGTGGCCGCGGCGCCGCCCGGCCACAGTGGTGCCCATGGACAGCGACACCCTCATCGGCTCACTCGCGATGACCGCGGCCGTCGGCGGTTTCGGCCTGCTCGGCCTGCTGATCGGCCGCGAGACCTCCCACGGCCCGGCGGCCGGCCGCGACAACTACCACCGCCCGGGCGGCTACCCGGCCGACCCGGCCCGCCCCGACCGGCTGCACGGCACCGCCGACCCGTCCTCGACCCCGGCCCCGTCGAGCGCTTCGACCCCTCCGACCCGTTCGACCCCGGAGGACCGTCCCGACCAGGGCTCCGGCACACTGGCCGCATGGACTTCCTCATCCGCCAGGCCCTCCCGGAGGACCTCGCCGACGCCGGCCGGATCACCGTCGGGGCCTTCGTCGGCGACGGCTTCACCAACCCCACGAGCAGCTACGTCGACCTGCTGCGCGACGCCGAGCGACGGGCCCGCGAGGCCGAACTCCTGGTCGCCGTCGACACGGCCGGAGCCGGGGTCCTCGGCTGCGTGACCTACGCGGTCGGCGGCACCGAGTGGGCGGACATCGCCACCCCGCGGGAAGGCGAGATACGGATGCTCGCCACCGCCGCCGCCTCCCGCGGCCGCGGCGTCGGCGAGGCCCTGGTCCGCGCCACCGTCACCCGCAGCCGCGAACTCGGCCTGGCCGGCATGGCCTTCTCCACCCGCCCGGAGATGACCACCGCCCACCGCGTCTACGAGCGCATCGGCTTCCGGCGCACCCCCGAACGCGACTGGGCCCCGTACCCGGGGATGGACCTGATGGTCTACACCATGGCCTTCTGACGACCGGCCCGGGCGCCCGTCACGGCTTCTTGTCGTACCCGGGCGCCACGTAGACGGTGTACCGGCCGTGCTTCCCGCTCGTCACCACGGTGACCACCCGGTACCCGGAGGCCTTCAGGGTGGGCTGGATCGCCTTGTCGATGGCCCCGGTCTGGGTGAAGTCCAGGACCACGACCTTCCACTCGTGGGCCTGGATGCCGGCCTGGATCGCGGGCACCCCGTTCTGCATCTCGCCGGTGGCCGGGTCCCGTCGGAAGACGGCCACCAGGTCGTGCCACTGCTGCCAGGTGGTCTGCTTGCGCAGGTAGTACGCGGGGACGTTGTAGTTCTCGACCAGGTACCGGTCGTCGCCCTTGACGATGTACGGCTCCAGGGCGGCGACGAACTCCTTCGAGTTCGACCACTCGCCGTACATCTCCCGGCCCTGGGCCGCGCCCACCCAGGCGAGCGGGCCGACCACCAGGGCGGCCGCCGCCACCCCGGCCACCAGGTGCAGACGGCCCTTCAGCCACAGCGCCGTACGGGCCAGCACCAGGCCCACCACGATGCAGGAGAACCAGGCGCCGAAGTCGACGTGCTTCTGCAGCGACAGCCAGGTGTGGATGCGGATCTGGTTCACCGGCGCCATCAGCCCGGCCAGCAGCAGCAACAGCGCCAGCCAGAACTCGGGCCAGGCCTCGCCGCCGCGCCGCCGCGCCCGCACCAGCTGCACCAGCACCCCGGCCAGCGCGACCACCAGCAGCGGACCCACCCAGCGGGCGGCCTCCGAGGCCACGTAGGAGTACGAGTCGTGGCCCGGGGCGCGCTTGAGCGTGGTGTGGTTGAAGCCGTTGACGTACTTCTCGCCGGCCGCCAGCGCCGCCGCGCCGACCGCCACCACGAAGGTGAGCAGCACCAGCAGCCCGCGCCGCCAGGCCTCCCAGCTGCGCAGCGACCCGCGCGGCCCGGCCAGCACCGCGATGCCGCACACCACCGGCACCCACAGCAGCGCGGCGTACTTGGTGGCGCCGGCCAGGGCCAGCAGCAGCCCGGAGGCGACCAGGCTCGGGTACCCGCCGCCCGTGGTCAGCCGCACCGCGAAGTACCCGGCCCAGGCGAGGACCGCCAGCGCCATCGCGTCGTAGGTGGCCAGGCCGCCGAGGAACTGGGTGGGGCCGAGCGCGACGAAGGCCGCCGCCGCGCAGAACGCCGCGAGCGAGCCGTGCAACCGACGGGTGGCCAGGTGGACGGCCGTGGTGGCGGAGAGCATGAACGCCAGGCTCAGCAGCCGGGCGCCGTTCAGCCCGCCGACGAAGTCCGCGACGGCCACCACCACCGGGTAGATCAGCGGGGATCCGGAGAAGAAGGTCTCGTACGTCGACACCGGGGTGCCGTGCCGCAGGTGCGCGATCTCCTGGTAGCCCGCGTAGATGTAGGTGCCCTCGTCGATGAAGGCGGTGTTGCTGAGGATCAGGTGGTACGAGAGCGCCGCCTGGACCAGCAGCACGGCCAGCAGCGGCAGCCAGTCCGCCCGCAGCACCGGCCGGGCCGGGTGCGGCACCCGGGGCGGCCCGGGCCTGCGGCGGCGCCGGTCGGCCGGGGAGGCCGGCGCCGGCCCGGGGCCCGTCCGGCCGCGCTCGCCGAGGGCCACCCCGCCCGGCCGGGCTCCGCCGAGGACGGGCTTGCGGGTGGACTCGGGCCGGATCCAGCGGCCGTCCGCGCTCATCAGTACTGCTCCTCATCTGGGACTTCGCATCCGGACGCGCCGTGGAGCGCGCGCCCCGGGGCGCGCTTCGGCCGCCGCCCCACACTGCCGGGGGCGGCGGCCGGACGTTCACGGGGGCCGGTCGGCCCCGCGGCGGATCCCGCGGGACCCGCCCCTGGCGGTGCTAGGGCCTGTCTTCGAACTCGCGTCTGCGGGGCGACGCCGGGGCACGCACCTCGCCGCGTTGTCGTCGGTCGCCAATGGCCCCCAGCCTTCGGCCGGGAGGTGCCCCCACCGCAGTGGCTCCCTCCTCCGCCTTGCGATGCACGCACCCCAACGCCGCCCCGCCCGCCCTCCGGGCGGACGACGGGAGTTCGAAGACCGGCCCTAGCCGCCGAGCCAGGCGCCGGTCGGCGCGATGGACGGCGGCGAGCTCGGGCCGGCCACGATCTTGACGATGTCGGCCTCGGGCAGCACCTGGTCCCACACCTGGATGTCGGCGACGGCGCCGTGCCAGGGGTCGGCCCACTGCGAGTTGGAGCTCAGCCGGCCGACCTGGAGGGAGTTGCTGCCGCTCGGCTGCACCCCGGCCGACTTGGCCGAGGACTGCGGAGCGCCGTTGACGTACAGGGTGAGCTGGCCCGACGGGTCGTCGTACACGCCGGTCAGCAGCACCCACTGATTGACCGTCGCGTCGCCCTTGGACCAGGCGATCGCCGAACCGCCGCCCGGCACCTGGACCTTGAAGTACCACTGGTCGTGCCCGTTGTTGCCGGCCCGGCCCAGCGCGAACGAGTAGTACTGGCCGTCGCCCTGGCTGACCGCGCTGCGGTTGCCGTTGGGCACGTCGACCAGCACCCGCGCGGAGACGGTGAAGCTCTTGTTGACCTCGACGACCGACGTGGAGGTCGAGGCGAACGAGTCCTGGCCGCTGGGCAGTTTGAGGACCTGTCCGGAGAATCCGGCCATCGTCCCCTGTTTGGCGTCCGCCCCCAGGTTGAGCGCGGCCGCGCCCTTCTTGGCGGGCAGCGAGCCGACGGTCGGCGGGCTGTCGATGCCCTTGAGCGGCGGCGCGCTCGTCGTGTTCGAGGGGCCGGTGACCGTCGGGGTCGGCGAGCCGGCGCCGTGGGGCACCGGCGTCTTCTCCTTGCCGTGCTGGTAGTACCAGTACCCGCCGCCACCGGCGGCGGCCACCACGACCACCGCGGTCACCACGCCGATCAGCTTGAGCCTGCGGCCGCGCTTGGCGGACTGCTCGTTCTGCTCGGCCAGCGCCTCCCAGTTCGGCGTGCCGGCCGGGGAGACCGCCGGGCCGGGCGGGGGGACGGGCGGCTGGAAGCCGCCCTGCTGCTGCCAGTGCGCCACGGGCTGGCCCGGCTGCGGGCCCGGCGGGAAGGGCTGCCCGACGGCCGGACCGGGCTGCGGCATCGGTGCCTGCGGCTGCGGCTGAACCGCCTGCGGCTGGACGGGTTGTGGTGCCACCGGACCGGGCTGCACCGGCCCCGGCGCCACCGGGACGGGTCCGCCGCCCTGGTGCGGCACCGGCGGCACCGGCTGCGCGACCGGATGCGGCGTCATCTGCTGGGGCTGCGCGGGTGCGGGCGGCGGCCCGTAGCCGGACGCGGGGCCGAAGGCTCCGCTCGGGAACTGCGGTGGCACACCGGTGGCCGGAGCGGGCCCCCCGGCCGGTGCCTGCTGCGGTGGCGTGGCGGGCTGGCCCGGCTCGCCACTCGGTACCGGTCGATCGCTCATGGCCCGAATGCTAGGGCATCCACCCCGACACGCCCATGGGGGGTGCGCGGACGAAACGTCAGCACGGCCGGGGTTTCCCGGGTGCGACGCCGGCTCACGCGACCCCGTTGTAGGGCAGCTTCCAGCGCTGCGAGACGGTGTCCGCGCACGGGCGCAGGAGCACCGCCGTGCCGTCCGCGAGCGCCCCGCCCGCGGTGCCCAGGCACAGCCCGGTGTCCGGGTGCTTCAGCCGCTGCCCGGGGGCGGTGACCCAGCGCTGGGCCGAGCCGCCGGTGCACTCGGCCAGGGTCACCGAGGAGCGGTCGGCGCCCGGTGCCAGGCAGGCCGCCCCGCCGCGCAGCGAACCGTCGTTGCCCACCGTCCACCCGGTCGAGACGGCCTGGTCGCCGCAGGATCCGACGGTCACCGGGCTGCCGGCGGTCCCGCCGCCGCCGTGCCGCAGGCAGATCCCCGGGGCGCCCGCCGGGACCTCGCCGGCCGGCAGGCCGACCCGGTTGTGGAAGGCGAAGGAGTTGCTGCGCAGGCCGGTCCCGCCGCTCCAGACCTCGAACCCCGCCTGCACCCGGCAGAGGTAGGAGCTCTTCGGGACGTAGCCGCGTGCCATCGCGTCGGCGGTGAACAGCCGCAGGTCGAGGCCGCGGGTGGTGTGGGTGGGTGCCGTGCGGACGTAGCTGATCACGCTGTGCGGGCCGGTGATCGGCGCCTGGTAGACGTGGTAGCTCGCGTCCCCGAACGGCAGGGCGTCCGCCACCTTGTCGCCGGCGGGCCGCACGTTGTCGGTGGCGTCCAGCCAGATCATCACCTCGGCGCTCTCCCCCGGCAGGCAGTTGTCCGGGCTGGAGCCGTACCAGAGGTCGAAGGAGAGGTTGAAGGAGCCGCTCACCCGGCCGTTGGCGTCCCAGTCGGCGGTGGCGTCGCCGAGCGCGCTGACCGGCACCGGCAGTCCGCTCGCGCCCGGGGCGGTCGAGACGTTGGGGTAGGCGCCCGGGGCGAGCGGGTTCTTCGGGACGAAGTCGTTGATCCGGGACACCGTGAACCCGCTGTCCCCGACCGGGTCCACGCAGACCGTGCCCGCGGTGTTCCACGGGTTCGGTTCGAGGATCTTGGCGCCGCCGTCCATCGCCAGCTTGGGGAACGGCTCCTGCGCGGTCGAGCAGATGCCCGGCCCGGACAGCGCCGTCGCCGGGCCGGCCGGCGGCTCCACCGCCCCGACGTCGCCGCTGCACCCGGCCAGCAGCGCGGCGACCGCACCGAAGGCGGCGACCGCCCGCAGGCCCCGCGCCACGCGCCCGGCCGCGCCGTCCTCGATGCCCATCGCTCTCCCCCGAACCGTCCTCGCCCGTCGAACGGACAACCGTACACAGGCGCTCCGGCCGCACCCCCGTTCACATCACGATCGGAGCTCGATATCGGTTCCGGGCGGCCGGTCGAACAGGGGGAAGCGGACGCAGAGCGATCGGTCCCGTACGATCCTGGCGTCCCCTGGTGCCCGAGCGACAACGGCCACCACCCGGGGACGGTTCAGACTCAGTACGGCTTCGGGGGAGTAGAGCACGTGACTGTCACCGAGAGCGCGCGACTCGCGGGAAGCGGTCAGCCGCCGGTCTCACGACGCCGCAGCCGGCGCGGCCCGGCCGCCCGCAACCGGTGGGGCCTGCTCCCCCAACCCCCGGACAACACCGAGAAGTACCTCTACGCCCGCACCAACCTGTGGGTGCTGACCTGCTTCTCCCTCATCAGCTTCGCCTGCATGGTGGCCAGCGAGATCGGGCTGCTGAGCGCGACGCCGTGGTTCCTCTTCTTCATACCGCCGCTCGCCTTCACCATCGTCTACTACCTCATATCCCGCTGGGTGCACGGCTTCAACGAGACCTTCGACCTCTCCGCCCACCGGGCCCTGGTCAAGTCCTGGCAGCCCGAGCACCATCCGACCGTCGACATCTTCCTCCCGGTCGCCGGCGAGCCGATCGAGGTCCTGCACAACACCTGGACGCACGTCGCCCGGCTCCGCGACCAGTACCCGGGCGACGTCACCCCGTACGTCCTCGACGACAGCAACAGCCCGCAACTCGCGCAGATGGCCGTCGACTTCGGGTTCGTGTACGGCACCCGCGACAAGCTCGGCTGGTTCAAGAAGGCCGGCAACCTCCAGTTCGGCTTCCGCAACTCCGACAGCGACTACATCCTCATCCTGGACGCCGACTTCGCGCCCCGGCCGGACCTGCTGAACGAGATGCTCCCCTACATGGAGGCCGACCCCCGTCTCGGCATCGTCCAGTCCCCGCAGTTCTTCCGCATCCTGGACTCGCAGAACTGGATCGAGCGCGGCGCCGGCGCCGTCCAGGAGCTGTTCTACCGGACCGTCCAGGTCTCCCGGCAGCGCAGCGACGGCGCCATCTGCGTGGGCAGCTGCGCGGTGTACCGGCGCGCGGCGCTGGAGGAGAACGGCGGCACCACGCTGATCGGCCACTCCGAGGACGTGCACACCGGGTTCGACCTGCGCCGCCTCGGCTGGGACCTCCAGTACATACCCGTCGCGCTGGCCACCGGCGTCTGCCCGGACAACGTCGGCGGCTTCTTCAACCAGCAGTACCGCTGGTGCACCGGCTCGATGAGCCTGCTCGGCAGCAAGAAGTTCTGGCAGACCAAGCTGCGGCCGATCACCCGGGCCTGCTACCTGTCCGGCTTCTTCTACTACATCCACACGGCGCTGTTCACCGTCGTCTCACCGCTCATCCCGATCGTCCTGCTGCTCGCCCGCCCCGACCTGATCCGCTGGGAGAACACCGCGCTGGTGCTGCCCGGCCTGCTCTACGCGACGGTCATCTTCCCGCTCTGGCACCGCAACCCCTACCGGCTGGAGGCCTGGGCCGCCCGCATGATGTACGGCTGGGCGCACGTCTTCGCCATCTGGGACATCGTGCGCCGCAACCGGATGGCCTGGCAGCCGACCGGCTCCAGCGGCGCCAAGCGGAACAGGACCCGGCGGTTCTGGATCGGCGTCATCGCCTGGGGCGGCGGAACCGCCCTGCTCTGGGTGCTGCTGAGCATCTGGCGGATGCTCACCATGGGCCCGCTGAACTTCGCCCTCGTCCTCGCCTCCGGCCTCTTCTACGCCACCATCGTGGGCCGGGTCCTCGTCCAGCCCCGCCCGACGGAAGCAGTGTGATCGCCATGACCGCCCACCCGAGACGGGCCGGCCGGCTCCGTCACCGGCTGGCGCTCCCGCTGCTGGCCGCCGCCGGCCTGCTGCTCACCACCGCGTGCGGCCCCGAGGACCCCGGCTTCGCGATGCAGAAGGACCTCACCCAGGCCGCCCCGGCCGCCACCCCGGCCCCCGGCGCCCCCGGGACTCCCGGCACTCCGGGCGCGACCCCCGCCGCGGGGGGCACCGCACCGGCCGCACCCGCCACGCCCAAGGCCCTGCCGGCCGGCGTCCCGTACGACGTCACGCCGCTGCTCAGGCCGAGCCACAAGTACCTCGGCGCCGCCCTGCCCGACGTCCCCGCCACGATGGACGCGCTGCCCGGCTACCGCGACGCGATCGGCAAGCAGCCCAACGTCCTGGAGTTCTACGCCCACTGGAAGGGCGGCTTCGACACCGCGGGCGCCCGCCGGATCCACGACGCCGGGGCGCTGCCCTTCATGGCCTGGGAGCCGCACGACCGCTCGCTCGCCTCGATCGCGGCCGGCGACACCGACGACTACGTGCGCGGCGTCGCCAAGGCCGTGGCCAAGTTCAACCTGCCGATCGCCGTCAGCATCGCCCACGAGATGAACGGCGACTGGTACCCGTGGGGCCGTCAGGCCGCCACCCCCGAGGACTTCGTGGCCGCCTGGTGCCACGTCCACGACCTCTTCGACCAGGCCGGCGCCACCAACGTGATCTGGGTCTGGAGCCCCAACATCACCGACCCCGCGCCCAACACCCGCCTGGAGCCGTACTACCCCGGCGACACCTACGTCGACTGGGCCGGCATGACCGGCTACTTCACCAAGACCGGGCCCAAGACCTTCGACGCGCTCTACGGCCCGACCATGGCCGAGATCCGCGGCTTCTCCCAGAAGCCCTTCTTCATCAGCGAGACCGCCTCCGAACAGGGCAAGCGCCAGCACGCGGACATCGACCAGCTGTTCTCCGGGCTGGAGGCGCACGACGACATCGTCGGCTTCGTCTGGTTCAACATCGTCAAGCGGGCGGACTGGCGGGTCGAGGCCGTGCCGGACACCCTCGCCGCGTTCAAGCAGCGCGTGTCCGACCCCCGTTACGGCTTCGACATCCGGAACCCCTGATGAGCACTGAGTCCGAGTTCTCCCCCGTCCCGCACGGCCGCTCCGCCCACGACCCGGCCGCCGAGCCGGACCCGGACGGGCCCGGCGCCGTGGCGGTGGACAGCCCCGACGGTCCGCGCCCCGCCGTAACGGTCGACAACCCCGACGGCGTCGAGCTGGCCCCGTACACCATCCCGCAGGTCCCCGCGATCGGCTGGGACCCGGGCACCAGCCCCCGGCGCCGGTGGATCGCCCGCGGCCTGCTGGGCGCCGTCCTCACCGTCCAGGCCGCCCTCTCGCTGCGCCTGCTGGCCGCCGCGCACCCCGACGAGGCCGCCGCCATGGTCGCCGGCCGCCAGCAGCTGGCCCACCTGCTGCACGGCACCCCGGTCACCACCGACCTGGTCGACCGGGTGCACGGCTCGCCCTGGCTCTACCCGCCGCTGGCCGGCGCCGCCGCCGACGCCAACGGCATCTGGGGCACCCGGCTGCTCAGCCTCGGCTTCGCACTGCTCACCACGGTCCTGCTGTACTCGCTGACCCGGCGGCTGTTCAACGAGCGGGTCGCCATCTGCGCCATCGCCGGGTACGCCGTCCTCCAGTCCACCGTCGTGGTCGGCTTCTACGCCGCGCCCGAGTCCCTCGCCGTCCTGCTGGTCGCCCTCTCGGCCTGGACCACGGTGTTCACCGCAGGCCGCCATCCGGCCCTGGCCCTGCTCGCCGCCCCGCCCACGGCGCTGGCCTGCGCCACGGCCTACTCCGCGGCCTTCGCCGTCCCCGCCCTGGTGGCCCTCGCCTTCGCCTGCGCCCGGCCGTACCACCGGGTGGGCCCGGCCGCCCTGCGCTCACTGCTGACGGCCCTCGGCACCCTCGTCCTACTGCTCCCGTACGGCACCCTCGGCAAGGTCGCCGGGTGGTCGCCCTCGCGCGGCAACGCCCCCGGCTCGGCCGGCTCGGTCCTGCTCGGCACGCTCCAGTGGGCCGGCCTGTTCACCGTCCTCGCGGTGGCCGGCACCATCGCCTACGCGCGCCGCGAACAGATGCCCGAGCACGACGCGCCGGAGAAGGAGCCCCTCCCCACCACCCGGGGCCGGCGCGCCCTGCTCGGGGCCGTCCTGACCGCCACCGCCCTGCTGGTCCCCGCCGCCCACCTGTGGACCGGCACCTCCGGCGCGCTGTTCCGCCACCTCGGCTACGGCATGCTGCTGGCCGCCCCGCTCGCCGGGGTCGGCCTGACCCGGCTGGTCGGCGCCCACTTCCGCCACCCCCAGCTCGGCATCCTGGTCTGGGTCGCCCTGCTCGCCCTCGGCCTGGAGCAGTCCGCGCTGCGCTACCAGAACGGCCCCGACTCCGGCCGCCTGCTGGCCGTCCTGCGGGTCCACACGGAGCCCCAGGGCCGCTACCTCACCGAGGTCGACGGACTCGCCGAGTACTACCTCGGCGGCGTCTCCAAGCCCGAGCAGTGGGTCTCCGCGCGCGCCGGCACCGACTACCGCGACGGGGCCGGGGTCGAGCACCACGGCGACGACGGCAGCGTCGCCGCGATCCGGGACGGCTGGTTCACCATGGTCGTCCTCGACAGCACCGCGCCGAGGGCCACCGACCGGGCCCTGGGCGAGGCCCTGGGCGCCGCCGGACACTACCGGCTGGTCGCCCAATTCACCTCGCCGACCGGCGATTCGAGCACGTACAAGGTCTATCTGAAGCACTGACCGGCCGCCCGGCCCACGCACATCCGCGACACGACAGGCACAACATATGGTGCCGCCGCAGTCCGGCGGCACAACATGTATGCTCGCTTCTGCTGTCGATGCAGGGGAACCCGGTGCGAATCCGGGACTGCCCCGCAGCGGTGAGCGGGCGGCTCCAGCAGCCGCACCCCGCGAGTCCGAGTACCTGCCGACGGCGTGCGCCACGGCCCTCCCGCAGAGGCCGCGCCGGCACCAGCAGTACCCCTCCGGGCCTCGCGGGCGGGCCGGGGAGTCACCTCGCGCGACGCTTTTTTGCGTTCGCGCCGTGCTCCCCTGCCCAGATCGGCCCGGTGGCCCCCCGAGCACCGCCGCCGATCGCCGCCAGGAGAGAGCGCCTTGACCACCGCTGCCTCAGCCACCCTGCCCGCCCAGGGCTCCGGTACCGCCTTCACCGACCCGACGGTCTCCGACCCCGGGGGCGCGCTGCTGCGGCTGCTCACCGACCGCAGCACCGACCTCACCGAGGTCGACCCCGGCCATGTCGCCGCCGCCGCGCTGCGCGGCCGCCACGCCGGCTCGGACTTCGCCGAGCTGCGCGGGCTGGCCGTGGACGCCGCCGCGTCGATGATCGCCGAGGACCCCCAGTACTCGAAGCTGGCCGCCCGCCTGCTCGCGCTGGAGATCGTCGACGAGGCGAACAGCCAGGGCTCGGTGTCCTTCTCCGCCTCGATCGCCGTCGGCCACACCGAGGGCCTGATCGGCGACACCACCGCGGACTTCGTCGCCAAGCACGCCGCCGCCCTGGACGCGCTGATCGACACCGCCGGCGACGACCGCTTCGAGTACTTCGGCCTGCGCACCGTGCAGTCCCGCTACCTGCTGCGCCACCCGATCACCCGCAAGGTGATCGAGACCCCGCAGCACTTCCTGCTCCGCGTCGCCTGCGGCCTGGCGGTCGGCGACTCCGAGCAGTCGGTGCGCGAGGTGGCCGAGCTGTACGGCCTGATGAGCCGCCTGGAGTACCTGACCTCCTCGCCGACGCTCTTCAACTCCGGCACCCGGCACCCGCAGATGTCGAGCTGCTACCTGCTCGACTCGCCGCTGGACAACCTGGACTCGATCTACAACCGCTACGCGCAGATCGCCCGCCTGTCCAAGCACGCCGGCGGCATCGGCCTGTCCTACTCGCGCATCCGCTCGCGCGGCAGCCTGATCCGCGGCACCAACGGCAAGTCCAACGGCATCGTGCCGTTCCTGCGCACCCTCGACTCCTCGGTCGCCGCCGTCAACCAGGGCGGCCGCCGCAAGGGCGCGGCCTGCGTCTACCTGGAGACCTGGCACGCCGACATCGAGGAGTTCCTGGAGCTCCGCGACAACACCGGCGAAGAGGCCCGCCGCACCCACAACCTCAACCTGGCGCACTGGATCCCGGACGAGTTCATGCGCCGGGTCAACGCCAACCAGGACTGGTCGCTGTTCTCCCCGGCCGACGTGCCGGAGCTGGTCGACCTGTGGGGCGCCGACTTCGACGAGGCCTACCGCAAGGCCGAGCTGGCCGGCAAGGCCGTCCGCACCATCCCGGCGCAGACCCTGTACGCCCGCATGATGCGCACCCTGGCGCAGACCGGCAACGGCTGGATGACCTTCAAGGACGCCTCCAACCGCGCCGCCAACCAGACCGCCCTGCCGGGCCGCACCGTGCACTCCTCCAACCTGTGCACGGAGATCCTGGAGGTCACGGACGACTCCGAGACCGCCGTCTGCAACCTCGGCTCGGTCAACCTCGGCGCCCACGTGGCCCCCGGTGCCACGGTCGACGACCTGCTCGGCGCCATGGACTGGGAGCGCCTCGACGCCACCGTCCGCACGGCCGTGACGTTCCTCGACCGCGTGGTGGACATCAACTTCTACCCGACCACCGAGGCCGGCACCTCCAACTCCCGCTGGCGGCCGGTCGGCCTCGGCGTGATGGGCCTCCAGGACGTCTTCTTCAAGCTGCGGATCGACTTCGACTCCGCCGAGGCCGCCCGCCTGTCCACGCTGATCGCCGAGCGCATCATGCTCACCGCGTACGAGCGCTCCGCCGACCTGGCCGAGCAGCTCGGCCGCCACGAGGCGTACGGCGAGACCCGCGCCGCCCGCGGCGAGCTGCACATCGACCACTTCCCGACGGCCGCCCCGCAGTGGGCCGACCGCTGGACGGCGCTGCGCGCCCGGATCGCCGAGACCGGCCTGCGAAACTCGCTGCTGCTGGCCATCGCGCCGACCGCGACCATCGCGTCCATCGCCGGCGTGTACGAGTGCATCGAGCCGCAGGTGTCCAACCTGTTCAAGCGCGAGACGCTGTCCGGCGAGTTCCTCCAGGTCAACCCGTACCTGGTGCGCGAGCTCAAGGAGCTCGGCGTCTGGGACCAGCAGACCCGCGACGCCCTGCGCGACGCCAACGGCTCCGTCCAGGACCTGAACTGGCTGCCCGCCGGGGTCCGTTCGCTGTACCGGACGGCCTGGGAGCTGCCGCAGCGCGCGCTGATCGACCTGGCCGCGGCCCGCATGCCGTACCTGGACCAGAGCCAGTCCCTGAACCTGTTCATGGCGGCGCCGACCATCGGCAAGCTCAGCTCGATGTACGCCTACGCGTGGAAGGTGGGTCTGAAGACCACCTACTACCTGCGTTCGCGCCCGGCCACCCGCATCGCCCAGGCCGCGTCCGGCACCGCCCGTGCCGCCGCGCCGGCGCCGGTGCCCGTGAACACCCCCTCCCTCACCCCGGAGCAGGAAGCCGCCATCGCCTGCTCCCTGGAGAACCCCGAGTCCTGCGAGGCCTGCCAGTGACCACCCCCGAAGACCGCAAGATG
Source organism: Kitasatospora sp. NPDC058046 (assembly GCF_042885595.1). Taxonomy (NCBI): domain Bacteria; kingdom Bacillati; phylum Actinomycetota; class Actinomycetes; order Kitasatosporales; family Streptomycetaceae; genus Kitasatospora; species Kitasatospora sp. NPDC058046. Next base: position 491,478 of record NZ_JBHVRS010000002.1, on the reverse strand, counting down.
CTGCTCGACCCCGGCTTCGAGCTGACCCTGCGCCCGATGCGCTACCCGTCGTTCTACGACCGGTACCGGGACGCGATCAAGAACACCTGGACCGTCGAGGAGGTGGACCTGCACTCCGACGTCGCCGACCTGGCGAAGCTCAGCGAGGGCGAGCGCCACCTCATCGGCCGGCTGGTCGCGTTCTTCGCGACGGGCGACTCGATCGTCTCCAACAACGTGGTGCTGAGCCTCTACAAGCACATCAACTCGCCCGAGGCGCGCCTGTACCTCTCGCGGCAGCTGTTCGAAGAGGCCGTGCACGTCCAGTTCTACCTGACGCTGCTGGACACCTACCTGCCCGACCCGGAGGACCGCAACGCGGCCTTCGCCGCGGTGGAGAACATCCCCTCCATCCGCCAGAAGGCGCAGTTCTGCTTCAAGTACATGAACGCGGTCGACCACATCGACTCGCTGCAGACCAAGGAGGACCGCCGCGCGTTCCTCCTGAACCTGATCTGCTTCGCGGCTTGCGTGGAGGGCCTGTTCTTCTACGGCGCCTTCGCCTACGTGTACTGGTTCCGTTCGCGCGGCCTGCTGCACGGCCTGGCCACGGGCACCAACTGGGTGTTCCGCGACGAGTCCATGCACATGGACTTCGCGATGTCGGTGGTCGACACCGTCCGCGAGGAGGAGCCCGACCTCTTCGACGACGAGATGGCCAAGCAGGTCACGGAGATGCTGGAGGAGGCCGTCGAGGCCGAGCTCCAGTTCGCCCAGGACCTGTGCGGTGACGGCCTGCCCGGCATGAACACCGCCTCGATGCGCGAGTACCTGCAGGCCGTGGCGGACCAGCGCCTGGCCCGCCTGGGCCTGCCGATCCGCTACGGGTCGACGAACCCGTTCGGCTTCATGGAGCTCCAGAACGTCCAGGAGCTGACCAACTTCTTCGAGCGCCGCGTCTCGGCGTACCAGGTCGCCGTCGAGGGCTCCGTCGCCTTCGACGACGACTTCTAGGAAGAACAGAACGAATGACAGAGGTGCCCCGCACGGCCGTGGCCGTGCGGGGCACCTCTGTCATGTCAGTTGGTCGAAAACTCCCCGGCCTTGACCCCAGCGAGGAAGGACGACCAGGCATCTGCCGGGAAGAGCAGCGCCGGCCCGCCCGAGTCCTTCGAGTCACGAACCGGTACCGCGCCGGGCAGGCCCACAGCCACTTCGACGCAGTCGCTCTGCGCACCCGAGTACGACGACTTACGCCATTCAAGGCCGGCAACAGCAGCAACCGGCGGGAACGTACTCACCATTTCTAGATCTTGTCCTTTGCACGCTCGATGAGTGCGACCGATTCGGTACGCGGCAGCGACTCCGCCAGGGCACGGCGGAACAGGTTGGTGTACTTGAACACTTCCTCCGGCTCCTCGATGTAGAGCGTGCTGAGCAGGCTGTCGACGTACACCACGTCCGTTTCGGTCGCTTCAGGGAAGCTCAAGATGGCGACGGGGCCGAAGAGCGCCGCATGGACATCCGATTCCTCCGGCAGGACCTGGATGTTGATGTTCGGCTGTTCGGCGCTGGCAACCAGGAAGTCGAGCTGCTCCTGCATGACCGCGCGGCCGCCGATCCGGTGCTTCAGCACGGATTCCGACAGAACGACCCACATACGAAGCGGCGCTTCCCTCATCAGCACTGCGCGCCGCTCCTGGCGGACCTTCGTGAGGCGCTCGACCTGCTCCGCACCAGCGTCCTCTATCTGCGCGCGGACCACCGCACGTGTGTAGTCCTCTGTTTGCAGCAGCCCCGGCACCAGGAACGTCTGGATGCTGTACATGTCCGACGCATCGGATTCCAGTGCGATGAAGTCGGCATAGAGCGGCGACAGCGTGTCCGAGTACCGATCCCACCATCCTCGCAGACGGCCTTCGCGCGACAGCGCCTCCAACCGACTTCGAGCCGCTGGGTCCGTCACCCCGTACAGATCAAGCAGCAGCCGGAGATCCACCAACCGAACGCCTGACTGAGCGGCCTCAATTCGGCTGATCTTGCTCTCGGCACACGCAAGTTGCCGAGCCGACTGGGCAATCGTCAGATCAGCCCCGGTTCGCAGCTCTTTGAGTGTTCGAGCCAGCCGCCGCTGCCGAACCGTCGGGTTCTTGTTCACGGGCACCGCCGCGACCTCCCCACTTCTGTGAGCTGTCAGTCTGCCCCCGTCAGGCACCGACAACAATCTTTGATCACTTCCAAAGTGGGGACTTGCACTTTGGAAGTCCCCAGGAGCATGCTACTCACCGTGGCTCGCATGTCGACACATTGTGATCATGGCGGGCTAGTCACCCGGGCATCCCCATGCCTTCTTCAGTCGCTCTCACCTGCACACTCCAGAGGTGGCCCCGCCATGCCTGAAGACCTCTCCCCCTCCCCCATCCCCGCCGAGCGAACCTGCTGGTTGCCCCGGCACCGCAAGGCCCCCCGCGCCGCCCGCTGGGAGCTTCACGACTTCCTCCTCCCCCACCCCTCCGGCGAACTCCTCGTCTTTACCGGGGAGTTGCTGGTCAGCGAGCTGGTCACCAACGCCGTCCGGCACTGCCGCGCCCCGCGTGACCGGCTGATCTTCGTCCGCTTCCGACTCCTCCCGGACGACACCCTCCGCATCGAGGTGCACGACGCCGACAGCGAGAAGCCCTCCCTCCGCCCCGCCTCCACCTCCGCCGAGACCGGCCGGGGCCTGTTCCTCGTCCAGCAGCTGGCCACCCAGTGGGGCTGCTGCCCGCGCAAGGGTGGCGTCGGGAAGTTCGTCTGGTGCCACGTCTCCCCCGAGGCGGACGCCGCGTGAGCGCCGTCCGGGCCGGGATCGCCGGCGTCATGCTCCCCACCGACTTCCCCAGCCTCGACCACGCCCTTCCCGTCCTCTGGGAGCGCGTCCGCAAGCTCCCCGTCCGGGAGGCCCACCGGGACTTCATCCGGATCTGCATCGGGCCGGGCGGCGGCCAGGGCATCGCCACCTGCCTCTCCCGCAACGACAGCTGGAGCGTCACCCTCTACGTCGGCGAGATGACCGACTGGACCTCCCACCTGATCACCATCACCACCACCGCCCCGCAGCCCTGAACTCCCCCGTCCCCGCCCGGCGTTCACGCCGGGCGGGGAGGCACTCCCACCACGACCACGCGCGCCGCCGTCACCCGGCGTCGCCGTTCCCGGCCCGCCGGCGGCCGGCGGTGAGGTCGGCGTCGGCGGCGGCGAGGATGCGGCCGAAGGTGTGGGCGATGACCGGCTTGGCCAGGGCCCGGGTGAGGGCCGCGCCGAAGGGCAGGCGGACCTGGAAGGTGGTCGTCCACGCGACCTCGGTCCCGCCGGGGACCTCGGTGAAGGTCATCCGGCCGAGTTCGTGCCGGGACGGCGGCAGGCTGCGCTCGACCGTGTAGTCGAAGCCGTACGGCCGGTTGTACACGGTGACCCGCTCGCGGAACCAGCCGATCGCCCAGGTGTGCACCCGCACCGCCCCCACGCCGTACGGCGCACCGGCGCCCGGCCGGGCCAGCCGGGCCCGGAGGATGAGCGGGGAGCGGGTGTAGTTGGTGGTGGTGGCGCACCAGTCGAACACGTCCTCGATCGGTGCGGCGATGACGCGTCGGACGGTCAGGGTCTCCATGGTCATGTCCCCTCTCTCGGTCGGCGGCGGCGCGGACTGCGGCCACCGCGCCCGACAGATGGACCGGGGAGCCGTCGGAAACGTGACACCGGGGCCGCCGCCCCGTCCCGGAGCGCCTCCGACCACGCCCTGAAACTATCGAATCTGCTACGGTCGTCCATGTGACGAAAGATACCGGCGCCCAGTCCGCCGTGACCGAGCTCCGGATGCCCCTCGACACCAAGGTGGTCATCTGGGCCTTCTGCGGCGCGGTCGGCGCCGGCCTCGGCTTCGCCGTCCCGTGGCTCCTCCAGTTCGCCGCCCGGCACCCGATCCCCTACGCGGACACCGTGCGCTTCCTGGGCTCGTTCACCTCCCCGGCCATGGTGATCGGCCGACCGGTGGCGCTCGCCGCCGTCGGGCTCGTGGTCGGGATGTTCGTCACCTACCACGCCGCCACGCTGCGCATCTCGGACGAGAGCATCACCGTCGTCGAGGGCGACGACAGCCGGGTGATCACCCGGGACCAGGTCGGCGGCGTCTTCCGCCACGGCGGCAAGGTGCGGATCGAGTCGCCGGTCGGCCGGGTCCTCTTCGACGACGACGTCGAGGGCGGGAAGGCGGCCATCGCCTCGGCCTTCCGCCGCCACGGCTACCCCTGGGAAGGCGCCTGAGGCCCCGCGTGCCGGATGTGGCACATTGACCGGACGGCCCCAGCCCCGGGCCCCGTGATCGAGAACCGAGGTCTCCCGTGTCCGCAGACAACGCCGCGCCGTACCGACCCGCGCCGCGCACGGTCGTCGAGGCCTGCTTCGACCCGCAGGGCACCGCCCCGCTCGACTACGTCTACGACGTCGCCGCGGCGGCCGGCCTGGCGGACCAGCCGGTACGGCTGGCCGTACGGCGACTGGAGGCGGCGGGCGTCCTGCGGCAGGAGGGGCGGGGCCGCAAGGGCCGGCTCGTCCTGACCGACGCGGGCCGGATCCGCTCGGACCTGGACGTCCGGTTCGTCGCGCTCGCCTACGCCCAGGACGCCGGGCGCGCCCCCTGGGACGGGCTCTGGCGCCTCTACACCTTCTCCGTCCCCGAGCGGCACCGGGCGGAACGCGACGCCCTGCGCACCGCGCTGACCCGGCTCGGCGCCGCCCCGCTCGCACCCGGCGCCTACGTCAGCCCGCACGACCTGCTCGACGAACTCGCCGCCGAGGCCTCGGCGGCGACCGTCGACGCCTACCTGGTCACGGCGGAGGCCACCCGCCTGACCGGCCGGGGCTTCACCGACCCCGCCGCCACCGCCGAGCAGCTCTGGCCCGCGGCCGGGACGGTCGAGGCCTACCGGCCCCTCGCCGAGGCGCTGGCCGAGGAACCCCTCGGCCCCGACCGCGACTCCGTCGAACTCGTCGCCACCGCGCTGCGCCTGGCCGAGGCCTTCACCCACGCCCTGGAGCTCGACCCGCTCCTCCCCCCGGAGCTGCGGCCCGCCCCGTGGCCGCCGGCCGGGGTCCGGCGCGACTTCGACGAGGCCTGGACCGCGATCCGCGGCCGCACCCCCGACCTCTCGCTCTTCCGCGCCTTCGACACGGAGCCGGAGCACCATGAACCGGAACACCACGAGCCGTAACAGCGCGAACCGGGCCAACACCTGTCCACCTGATTTTCACCCGGACGGACGCGATTCCGAATTCCCGGATCGCGAATATGTTCGAGGCTTGATATATCGATAATATGCTCGAAGAATACGACAAGGTATTGGTGTCGGGCGGATTGGGTTTCGTCGGAAGGCACCTGACCAGCGCCCTTCTCTTTCTCGGGAAAGAGGTGGCGATCATCGACAACGCCCGCACCGCGACGAGCATCTCGGCGCCGTCCGGGACCACCCTGCACCTGCTGGACATCCGCGAGGTCGACGCCGTCGCCGAGGCCGTGGACGACGCCGACCTGGTCTTCCACGTCGCCGCGAACGCGAACGGCACGCTGTCGGTGACGCAGCCGCGCCTCGACTTCGAGATCAACGCACTCGGCACCCTGATCTTCGCCGAGGCCCTCCTCAAGGCGTCCGTCCGCCGGGTCGTCTACGTCTCGTCCGCGTCCGTCTACGGAACTCCGCGGAAATTCCCCATGGACGAGGACCACCCGACCCGCCCCTTCGTCCCGTACGGCGCGTCGAAGCTCAGCGGCGAGATCACCTGCCTGGCGCTCCACCGCGCCTGCGGTCTGCCGGTGGTGGTCGGCCGCCCGTTCTGCGTCTACGGGCCGGGTGAGAACCCGCACGAGGCGATGGTCGAGGTCGGCCGGTTCCTGCGCTGGCACCTCAACCACCAGCCCATCCAGATCGTGGGCGACATCGACCGGAAGACCCGCGACTTCGTCCACGTCACCGACCTGGTCCAGGGGCTGCTGACGATCGCCGACCGGGCCGAGCTGGGCGAGGTGTTCAACATCGGCTCCGGCACGGAGGCGTCGATGCGCGACCTCGTCAACACGATCGGCGAGGCCACCGGCGTCACGCCCGAGGTCAGCGTGATCCCGGAGATCGAGGACGACACCTACCGGCTGGTCGGCGACATCTCCAAGCTCCAGGGCCTCGGCTACCGGCCGGCGGTCTCGCTCGCCGAGGGGGTGCGCGACCTGGCCGACCACCTCGGCGCGAACCCGGAGCTCCCCGGCAGCCCGACTATCTTCTCCCGCGGCCAGCACGGCGAGTCCTGAGCCGCTCCCCCGCACGAAACCGCCCCACGGAACGCCGAGGGCCGGGACACCAGCGGTGTCCCGGCCCTCGCGTGCGACGGACCGTCAGTCGTTCGCCACGGTCGCGTACTTCGGGGTGCCCTCGGCCATCTGCTTCAGGGCGTCCTTGCGGTCCCGCTTCGACAGCTTGTCGATGTAGAGGGTGCCGTAGAGGTGGTCGGTCTCGTGCTGGAGGCAGCGCGAGAAGAAGCCGGTGCCCTCGACGCGGATCGGCTGACCGTCCTTGTCGACGCCGGTGACCGCGGCGTAGTCCGGGCGGGCCAGCTCGGCGTAGGCGGTCGGGACGGAGAGGCAGCCCTCGTTGCCGTCGTCCAGGACGCGGCGGCGGTCGGCCGGGTACTCCTCCAGCACGGGGTTGATCACGTGGCCGATGTGGCGCACGCCCTCGTCGTCCGGGCAGTCGTAGACGAAGACCTTGAGGTCGACGCCGATCTGGTTGGCGGCGAGGCCGACACCCTCGGCGGCGTACATCGACTGGAACATGTCGTCGATCAGCGCGGACAGCTCGCCGTCGAAGACGGTGACGTCCTTGACCTCGCGGTGCAGCACCGGGTTGCCGACGACGGTGATCGGGCGGGCGGTGCCCTTGCTGAGGTCGGGCTCCTCACCGATCACCTTCACGGGCGCCTCGGCCGCCGTCCCCTCCACGTCGTGCTCGTGCTCGTGCTGCTCGGCCTGCTCCGCCATGTCTTCCGCTTCCGTCGGTGTACGCGTTACCTCACCAGGGTACTCAGCACACTTCTTCGAGGTCCCGGTACGCCCGGCTTCCCGGGGCGGACGCGACCCAGCGGTCCAGCAGGGTGCGCACCAGGTGGGCCGGGGCGGCGATCCCGCACTCGCGCTCGACCAGCCAGGACATCCCGGCCGCACCGCCCTGGCTGAGGTGGCTGAGGTGGCCGGGGTGGGCGGCGTCACCGTCGTCGTGCGGGTCGTGGTGGGCGGCGACCCCGTCGTCGGAGGCCATCCGGCTCTCCGAGCAGGCGCGGCACAGCAGCCGCACCGAGGAGGTCCAGTCCTCGGCCGCGTAGCCGGCGTCGGCGACCAGCCGCTCCAGCGCGTCCCGGTCCCCGGCGGTGGCGGCCTGCAGCAGCACCACGTACGTCGGCACCGGGGAGGGCGCCCACAGCTCGATCTCGTCGAACACCGGGTAGGCGACGCCGTCGGTGACCCGCTCGCCGTGCGGGGCGCCGTCGTGCAGCACCACCTCGCCCCAGCGACGGCCGGAGGAGGGCAGCGGGATGGACAGCACCTCGATCCGGGCCGGGTCCAGCCGACGGCCCCAGACCACCTCGGACTCGCCGTCCGGGGACAGCCGCACCGGGGTGGTGCCGAGGTCCAGGCTGACCGGGCCGTCCGGCTGCGCGCCGGGGCCGCCGGACAGCTTCAGCCCGTACGCCTGCCAGGCGCGGCGGGCCAGCGGCCAGTCCTGGAGGGCGGTGGCGGTGATGCCGAGGTTCCACCAGTCCGGGGCGCCGTGCTCGCGGTCCAGCAGGGCGACGGCGCGCAGGCCGGCCGAGCGGGCCTGCTCCCAGTCCCGGCGGAACTTGTGCAGCAGGGCGAGGTTGAACCAGGAGTCGGAGAGCCACGGCTCCAGGTCGGCGGCCATCACCAGCAGGGCGCCGGCGTCCTCGTAGCGGCCGTCGCCGATCAGCGTGAAGGCCCGGTCGGTCGTCTGCCGCCAGGTGGCGGACGGCCGGTGCCGTGCCCGGTGGAAGATCCTCACGTTCGTCCCTGCCGTCGTCGTCCGCTCAAGTCCCGTGCCACCGTGCCCGTACCGCCTCGGAGGGCGCCCGGGCCCGGTGCCCCGGGTCGGTGTTCCACGCTACGACCGCATCCAACCACGCCCGCCCCCGCCCGCGCTCCCCACCGCCGAGGTTGGGGCCCGCCCCTCCCCAGCCTGCCTGTCCGATGCCGCCCGCTCAACCCCTGACGGCCGGAACCCGGTTCCCGGGCCCCGCGGCGGCGGCCGACGGCCCGGGCCGTACGGGCCCGCGGACCCTGCTCCGCCCGGCCGTACGGGCCCCGCGGACCCGAGTTCGAGGACGGGCGCTAGGGCCTGTCTTCAAACTCCCGTCGTCCGCCCGGAGGGCGGGCGGGGCGGCGTTGGGGTGCGTGCATCGCAAGGCGGAGGAGGGAGCCACTGCGGAGCATTGGCGACCGACGACAACGCGGCGAGGTGCGTGCCCCGGCGTCGCCCCGCGGACCCGAGTTCGAGGACGGGCGCTAGCCGCCCACCCTGGCCAGGGCGTCCACCACGCGGGCGTCGTAGACCCGGCCCCGGCCCAGCCGCAGGGCCTCCAGCGCCTCCAGCCGCCCGACGGCCTCGCCGACGCCCCGGCCGCGGGCCGCCGTGAGCAGGTCGTCGTGGGCGTTGGCGACCCGGATGATCCGGGAGGCGAGCGGCACCGGGCCGTCGCCCGAGGCGGGCCCGGTGCACGGGTCGGCCAGCCGGGCGACCTGCTCGGCGACCTGCCGGGGCACCCCGGTGCGGCTGATCACCTCGCTGCCGAGGCGGGCGATCCGCTGCTGCTCGGCCTCGGGCAGCAGCGCGGTGGCGCCGTCCGGCACCGGTTCGACCAGGGACAGCTGGCCGACGTCGTGCATCAGCGCGGCGTACTCCAGCAGGGCGAGCTCGCGGGTGCCCAGACCCAGCTCGCGGCCCAGCGCGCACGCCGTGTCCGCGACCCGGCGCGCGTGCCCGTGCGGGGTGTACCCGGCCACCTCGGTGGCCCGGGCGAGGCTGGCGATGGTCTGCCCGGTGGTGGCCCGCACGGCGGCGGCGCGCCGGAAGGACACCTGGGCGAGCAGCAGCGGGGTGCAGAACAGCGGCAGCGCCCACAGCCCGACCTCGCCGGCCGCGAGGCTGACCAGCATCCCGGTGGCGACGATCGCCGAGCCGATGCCGAACAGCGAGCGCAGCTCGTCCTCCAGCGCCGCCGGGAACCGCAGCCCGCCACCGGAGCGGCGCAGCAGCGCCGCCAGGGTCGCGTCGCAGAGCGCGGCCAGCGCGGCGACGGCGGTCAGGAACACCCCGTACGCCGGGCCCTCGGGCGAGAAGCGGTCGACCATGCCGCCGTTGTAGAGCGGCTGGAAGACGGCGCCCGCGAAGCCGACGGCGAGCACCCGGCGGGCGGCGCCGTCGCGGCGGGCCGGGTCGGCCCAGGGCGGACGGCGGTGCGGGCGCCCGGGGCCGTCCGGCAGGGCCCGGTCCGGCAGGACGAGGCCGGCCAGCCGGCCCAGCAGCAGGCCGGCCCCGGTCACCGCGACCACCTGGAGCGTCCCGTGCGCGGTCGGCACCCCGCGCAGCGGCCCGAGCAGGGCGTACGCCAGCGCACCGGCCGCGCCGATCGGCGCCTGCTCCCGATCCCCCGGAAGGGTGATGCGGACGCATTCGCCGAGCGCGATCAGCACGGTGAACGCCAGCGCGACCCGGGGCTCCGCGACCCCGCGCACCGCGACGGCGCCCAGCGCGAGCGCCAGCAGCGCGGCGGCCGCCGCGTGCACCGCGCGCGCGGTGCGCCCGCAGGGCGCGCGGCCGAGGACCACGCGCCGCAGCGCCCGGGGCCCGGACACCCCGGCCCCGAACAGCTCCCGCCCGGCGGCGGCACCGGCACCACCGGAGGCCGCGCCACCGGAAGCCGCCCGCCCGGCAGCCGCCCGCCCGGGGGCCCTCACGGCTGCCCGGCCGCGGGGACGGTCCCGCCGCCCTGGGGCGGCACCCGGCCCGGGACGGCCTGGCCCGGGGCGGCCCGGACCGGCTCGGGCACCCCGAGCGGGATGTCCGGCACCGCCTCGATGGAGTCCTCGGAGTGCACCACCGGCTGCCAGTCGTACCCGGCCAGCGCGTCGATCAGCGCCCGCACCATCACCGGGTCGAACTGGCTGCCCGAGCAGCGCTCCAGCTCCGCGACCGCCTCGCCGACCGGGCGGCCGCGCCGGTAGGAGCGGGTGGAGGTCATCGAGTCGAAGGCGTCGGCGACCGAGATGATCCGGGCGAACTCGGGGATCTGCTCGCCGGCCAGCCCGCTCGGGTAGCCCCGGCCGTCCAGCCGCTCGTGGTGGTGCAGGATCCCGGCGTGCGCCTCGCCGAGGAAGTCGATCCCGCGCACCAGCTCGTACCCGTACACCGGGTGGATCTCCACCGCCCGGCGCTCGGCCTCGGTCAGGGGACCGTTTCTGCGCAGCAGCTCGGTGGCCACGCCGAGCTTGCCGACGTCGTGCAGGATGCCCGCGAAGCGCAGGGTGCGCAGCCGCTCGGCCTCCATGCCGAGCTGAGTGGCGATCAGCACCGAGGCCCGGCCGACCCGTTCGCTGTGGCCCCGGGTGTAGGAGTCCTTGATCTCCACGGCCTGCACCAGCGACTGCACGGTGGCCTGGTGGGCGTCCCGCTCGCGCTGGCCCTGGGCGAACACCCAGGCCGAGATGGACAGCGGCAGCAGCGCGAGCAGCGCCGCGAACGCGCCGTACGGGCCCTGCCAGAGCACCGCGACCATCAGCCCGCCGGCCGCGTGCACCAGCACCGGCAGCCCGCAGGACGCGTGCGCCCCGCTCAGCAGCACCCCGGGCCGGCGGCCCTCGCTGAGCATCAGCATGACGCCCACCACCACCCCGTTGACCAGGCAGAACACTGCGACAGCGGCGAATCCGGGCAGCAGTGCGGCCGGGAAGCGGGAGCCGAGCAGCAGCTGCGGGCCGTGCAGCAGGTGGAAGGCGACGGAGGAGGCGAAGGCGCACAGCGCGAGCTGGGAGCCGTTGAACAGCTGGCGCGGGCGGCAGCCGCGCCCGCTCGGCCCGCCGAGCAGCGCGGCCGGGGCGGCGACCAGGGCGGCGGCGGCCGGCGGGAGCATCAGCACCCCGGCGAACAGCACCGGGAAGAAGGTGTTCACCCCGGGCCGGGCGGGCGTCCGCTCGGGCAGCGCCGGCCGGCGCAGCAGCCGGCGCACCAGCACCAGGCAGGGCGTGGGCAGGCCCTGGGCCAGGGACTCCCAGCAGCCGTGCAGGAAGGCCAGCAGCGCGACCTTGGGCCAGTCCACCGGCGCGCCGAGCCAGTGCGGCACCCCGGCGGCCGCGGCCGGCAGCAGCGGCACCAGGCAGCACAGCGCCGCCACCGGCACCACCACCAGGTAGCGCGCCGCCCCTCGCGGCAGGGTCGAGCCTCCACAGTCGGTAGCGATCTCGACCTCCCCGCCGTACGGACCCCGTGTTGCCTCAGCGCGTCGGGCGGACCGACGGTGAGTGTCCGTCAGGAGAATAGGCCGCCCTCCGGACATGGGGACGCATGATGGCGCAATGGCGCAGTTGGCGCACCGCCAGCTCACTCGAACGAGTGACGGCGCATGCGAGCAGAACGGGAGCGGCCCCGGGAGTGTGTACTCCCGGGGCCGCTGTTGCCCTTGCCCTGAACCCGCCCGACACCCGCCCGGACGTGCCCGAACCGTCCGGCCCGCCCTCGCCGGCGGGCCGCGGGGCTACCGCCCCCGGCGGTCGACCAAGGAGTCGGCCGCCGTACGGGCGTTCGCCCGACGGGTCGTCACTCCGCGGGGGCGCCGGCCTCGACCGGAGCGCCCGAGCGCCCGGCCGTCTCCGCCTCGCCCGCCCCGCCCGGCCTGGGCGCCGGCCGGGCCGACTCGACGTGCAGCTCGACGGTGGTCTCCACGGCGACCACCACCTGCTCGCCCGAGCGCTGCCCGGCCCGGATCGAGTCGATCCTGGCCAGCACCTTGCTGCGCAGGTCGGTCGGGGTGTCGTCGCACCCGCAGGAACGCTTGATCAACGCCTTGATCGCCTGCTCCAGCCCGTACTGCTTCAGGCAGGGTGAGCACTCCTCGAAGTGCACCCGCAACTTGGCGCAGTCACCCTCGGCCATCTCGTTGTCGAGGAATTCATAGAGGTGGTCGAGGACCTCGCCACACTCGGTTTCGTGCGGATCGCCGCAGCTCATGAGCCCGAGCCCTTCGCTTCCTGCCCTGCCCCGCTGCCGGCCGGGACGAGCCCGCGCTCACGGGCGTAATCCTCCAGCATGCCGCGCAGCTGACGGCGGCCGCGGTGCAGCCGGGACATCACCGTACCGATGGGAGTACCCATGATGTCCGCGATCTCCTTGTACGCAAAGCCTTCTACGTCCGCGAGATAGACGGCGATCCGGAATTCCTCCGGGATGGCCTGGAGCGCGTCCTTCACATCGCTGTCGGGGAGGTGGTCGAGCGCCTGGGTCTCGGCCGAGCGCAGACCGGTCGACATGTGCGACTCGGCCCGGGCCAGCTGCCAGTCCTCGATCTCCTCCGCCGCGGTGCGCTGGGGCTCCCGCTGCTTCTTGCGGTACGAGTTGATGAACGTGTTGGTGAGGATGCGGTACAGCCAGGCCTTGAGGTTCGTCCCCTCACGGAACTGGTGGAAGGACGCGTACGCCTTGGCGAACGCCTCCTGGAGCAGGTCCTCCGCGTCGGCCGGGTTGCGCGTCATGCGCAGCGCCGCCGAATACATCGGATCCAGGTAGCCCAGGGCGTCGCGCTCGAAGCGCTCCCGCCGGGCCTCCTCGCTCTCCTCCGCCGACACCCGGTAGGTGTCCTCACCGATCGCCTCGGCCAGCTCCTCACCGGTGAGCGCCTCGCCCGCGGGCAGGGCGTCGCCCGGGCCACGGCCCGGATCGGCCTCGTGCTCGGTCCCGACGACCGGACCCACCTCCTCGGCATGACGGGCACGGCCCACGGCGGGCCGCCCAGAAATGGAGGATATCGGGCTGACGGGCTTCTCGCCCGCGTCGATCCAGTCCGACCAGGAGGGGGCGAACGCCGCGGTGGCCTCGCGCTCCTCAGGCCGTTCGGGGCACGCGATCGAACCCATCTGCCCTGCCTCTCACCGGTGACTCCTGCTGACGGAGACGACAACCACACGCGCCCCGCCCGCATTCCCGTCCCCGGGCGCCATTCACTCGCACGAGTGAGCGAATGGAAACTCCCTGCTCACGGCCCCGAAGCCGGAGCCGGAGCCGGAGCCGGACCGCCCCACGGCCTCACACCAGCCGCAGCACCCAGTCCCCCACCGCCGAGCAGATCAGGTCCAGCACCTCGTCCTGCCCCACCGGCGCCCGCTTGGGCACCTCGAAGCCGTGGCTGCCGTACGGCACCGCCACCAGCTCGTGCCCCTGCGGCAGCTCCGGGAACTCCACCGGCCCGCCGAACGGGTCCGCCGCGCTCTGCACCACCAGCGTCGGCAGCCCGGACCCCAGCAGCTCCTCCGCCCGGCTCTTCTCCGGCCGGCCCGGCGGATGCAGCGGGAACGCCAGCGCCACCACCCCGACCGCCCCGGTCGCCGCGCCCGTCCGGCAGGCCACCCGCGCCCCCGCGCTGCGCCCGCCGACCACCAGCGGCAGCCCCTGCCCGGCCAGCCGCTCGGCCACCGGCCGCCAGCCCACGTCCAGCGTCTTCGGCGCCGGGCCCAGCCTCCGGCCCGCCACCCGCCAGGGCTGCTCGACCAGCGCCACGGTGATCCCCCGGGCCGGCAGCTTCGCGGCCAGCGCCACCAGGTCCCTGGCCTCGATCCCGCCGCCCGCGCCGTGGCCGAGGGCCAGGACGGCCACCGGCTTCGCGGCCCGGTGGTAGGTGATCCGGGCCTCCCCGGCCCCGGTCGGGACCGCTTCGGTGCGGACCGGTTCGGTGGTGCTCATCTCGACGTCTCCCGGAACGTTCGCAAAAGGTCGGAACAGGCGGCTCAGAACAGGGTGGTCTCGTACTCGGGCTCGGCCCACGGCTCCTTGAGCTCCGGGCCGTTGTTGCGGATGCTGCCGACCGCCGGCGACACCGGGGTGGCCACCAGCGCGCCCGGCGGCGGGGGTATCAGCAGCCGGCGCAGCCCGTCCGGGTCGGTCAGCCGCGGGTCCAGCCACTCGTCCCAGTCCCCCCGGTCCAGGAACAGCGGCATCCGCTCGTGGATCGGCGCCAGCAGCTCCTCGGCGTCCGTGGTGACGATCGTGAACGTCACCAGCCAGGCCTCCGGGTGCCCCGGCGGCACCGCCCGGTTGCGCCAGAACTCGTACAGCCCGGCCAGCGCCAGCGGGGCACCGTCCGCCCGGGACACGAAGTACGGCTTCTTGCGGGCCTTGCCGCGCTCCCCCGGGACCGTCTGCCACTCGTAGTAGCCGTCCACCGGCAGGATGCACCGGCGGGCGGCGAAGGCCTGCCGGTACGAGGGCTTCTCGTGCACCGTGTCCGACCGGGCGTTGATCATCTTCACCGCCGTCTCGGCGGAGTTCGACCACGGCGGCACCAGCCCCCAGCGCAGCACCCGCAGCTGGCGCACCGGCCGCGGCCGCTCCCGGCCCAGCCGCTCCAGCACCACGAACGCGCTGTTGGTCGGCGCGACGTTCCAGTTCGGGTCCAGGGTCTCCTCGGGGTCCCAGTGCTCGACGCCGAACAGCTCGACGACGTCCTCGGGCTTGCTGCTCGCTGCGAACCGACCGCACATGCGGGCCAGCTTGCCATGCCGCCGCTCCTCAGGACCTGTTCATCCACGGACCAGAACCACCCCCTGCCTCCCGCCCGTCCCCGCATGGGAGGCTGCCCCGAACGGCCCACACGGTGGCCCGGTACGACGGACGGAGGCGGAGAGACCCCGATGAACGCGAACGACCAGACCCTCGGCGACCTGTGGAACCAGGTGACCGGCACCCAGGCCGCCCCGCCCGGCTGGCTGGTCCTGGCCACCGGCGCCGCCGCCCTGCTCACCGTCCTGGCCCGCCCGCTCTGGCACGTCGCCCGCAACGCCGTGACCATCGCCCACGAAGGCGGCCACGGCCTGATCGCCCTGGTCACCGGCCGCAAACTGGCCGGCATCCGGCTGCACTCGGACACCTCCGGACTCACCCTCTCCTACGGCCGCCCCACCGGACCCGGCATGGTCCTCACCGCCGCCGCCGGCTACACCGCCCCCGCCCTGCTCGGCCTCGGCTGCGCCGCCCTGCTCGCCGCCGACCGGATCACCCTGCTGCTCTGGCTGGCGATCGTGCTGCTGCTCGCCCTGCTCCTGCGCATCCGCAACGCCTTCGGCTTCCTCACCGTGCTGGTCGCCAGCGGCGCCTTCTTCCTGGTCTCCTGGTTCGGCAGCGCCGAAGTCCAGGCCGGCTTCGCCTACCTCGGCTGCTGGTTCCTGCTCCTCGGCGCCGTCCGCCCGGTCCTGGAGCTCCAGCACCAGCGCCGGATCGGCTGGGCCCGCGACTCCGACGCCGACCAGCTCGCCCGGCTCACCCACGTCCCCGCCCTCGCCTGGGTCACCGTCTTCCTGCTCGTCGCCCTCGCCTGCCTCGCCCTCGGCGCCGCCTGGCTGCTCCAGCCCCTGCAGTGAGCCCACCGGGCCTCCCGCCGCCCGGCCGCGCGCCGAGAACGTTCCCGTACGGCCCCTAGACTTGCCCCATGACCGAGACCCTGTGGCCCGCCCCCGTCGCGACCAGCCCCGTCGACGCCACCGTCACCATCCCCGGCTCCAAGTCGGTCACCAACCGGGCCCTGGTGCTGGCGGCCCTCGCCGACGGGCCGGGCTGGGTGCGGCGCCCGCTGCGCAGCCGCGACTCCCAGCTGATGGCCGACGGCCTGCGCGCCCTCGGGGTCACCATCGAGGAGAAGGTCAACAACGACTCCGGCGGCACCGGCGGCGGCGAGGCCTGGCGGGTCATCCCCGCCCCCGCGCTGCTCGGCCCGGCCTCGGTCGACGTCGGCAACGCCGGCACCGTGATGCGCTTCCTGCCCCCGCTGGCCGTCCTGGCCGACGGCCCGGTGCACTTCGACGGCGACCCGCGCTGCTACGAGCGCCCCCAGCACGGCGTGATCAACGCCCTGCGCGCGCTCGGCGCCCGGATCGAGGACGGCGGCCGCGGTGCCTTCCCGCTGACGGTGCACGGCACCGGCTCGCTGGACGGCGGCCCGGTCGAGCTGGACGCCTCCTCCTCGTCCCAGTTCGTCTCCGCCCTGCTGCTCTCCGGCGCCCGCTACAACCACGGCATCGAGGTCCGCCACGTCGGCGGCCCGGTCCCGTCGCTGCCGCACATCCGGATGACCGTGGAGATGCTGCGGCTGGCCGGCGCCCAGGTCGACGCCCCCGAGGACGGCGGCGAGAAGGACGTCTGGCGGGTCACCCCGGGCGCCGTGATCGGCCGCGACCTGGTGGTCGAGCCGGACCTCTCCAACGCCGCGCCGTTCTTCGGCGCCGCGCTGGTCACCGGCGGCCGGGTCACCGTGCGGGACTGGCCCAAGCACACCTCCCAGCCCGGTGACCAGCTGCGCGAGATCTACACCCGGATGGGTGGCGCCTGCGAGTTCACCGACGAGGGCCTGCAGTTCACCGGCACCGGCCGGATCCACGGCATCGAGGCCGACCTGCACGACGTCGGCGAGCTCACCCCGGTGATCGCCGCCGTCGCCGCGCTCGCCGACTCCGAGTCCCACCTGTACGGCATCGCGCACCTTCGCCTGCACGAGACGGACCGGCTCGCCGCGCTCGCCAAGGAGATCAACGACCTGGGCGGCGACGTCACGGAGACCGAGGACGGTCTGCGGATCCGCCCGCGCCCGCTGCACGGGGGCGTCTTCCACACCTACGAGGACCACCGCCTCGCCACCGCCGCCGCCGTCCTCGGCCTCGCCGTCCCCGGCGTGGAGGTCGAGAACGTGGCCACCACCGCCAAGACCCTGCCCGACTTCCCGGGGATGTGGGCCGAACTGCTCGGCGAAGCGGCGGAAGCGACGGCGGGCGTCTGAGCGGAGACTGAGCACATGCGCCGCTACGGCAAGGACGCCGACGAGGACGACATCCGCAACCGCCCCGCCCGCCGGGGGTCCCGGCCGCGGACCCGGATCCGGCCCAAGCACGAGGACGCCGCCGAGGCGATGGTGCTGACCGTCGACCGCGGCCGGGTCACCTGCCTGGTCGACCCGGGGACGAAGCAGGAGCGCGAGGTCGTCGCCATGAAGGCCCGCGAGCTGGGCCGCAAGGGCGTCGTCGTCGGCGACATGGTCAACCTGGTCGGCGACCTCTCCGGGGACGCCGACACCCTGGCCCGGATCGTCCGGGTCGAGGAGCGCGGCTCGGTGCTGCGGCGCACGGCGGACGACGACGACCCGTACGAGCGGATCGTGGTCGCCAACGCCCAGCAGCTGGCGATCGTCACCGCCCTGGCCGACCCGGAGCCGCGCCCCCGGCTGATCGACCGCTGCCTGGTGGCGGCCTACGACGCGGGCATGGAGCCGCTGCTGGTGCTCACCAAGTCCGACCTCGCGCCGGCCTCGACGCTGCTGGACTCGTACGCCCCGCTGGGCATCACGTACGTGGTCACCCGCCGCGACGAGCTGGAGACCACCGGCGCCGAGGCCGTCCGCGAGCACCTGCGCGGGCTGTCCACGGTGTTCATCGGCCATTCGGGCGTCGGCAAGACCACCCTGGTCAACGCGCTCGTCCCGGACCGCCAGCGGCAGACCGGGCGCGTCAACGCGGTGACCGGCCGCGGCCGGCACACCACCGTCTCCGCCCTGGCGCTGCGGCTGCCCCCGCCGCCCGGCGCCAAGCCGGGCTCGAAGAAGGCGCTGAACCCCGGCTGGGTGATCGACACGCCCGGCTTCCGCTCCTTCGGCCTCTCGCACATCGACCCGTCCCGGGTCATCCTCGCCTTCCCCGACCTGGAGCCCGGCACCGTCGACTGCCCGCGCGCGTGCAGCCACGACGAGCCGGACTGCGCGCTGGACGCCTGGGTCGCCGAGGGCCACGCCGAGGCCGCCCGGCTCTACTCGCTGCGCCGGCTGCTGGCCAGCAAGGAGGGCGAGCTCGACTGAGCCCGACCGGGCCGGGCCCGTCCCCGGGTTCGGGGCCGGTGGCCCGTTCGAGGTGTCGGAGCGGGCTCACCTGGCGATCATAGGAAGGTCGGACCGTACCCGGTCCGACCCCCGATCGACAGGGAGGGCACGCGATGGCATGGGCCCTGGTGGTCCTGGCCGGCCTGCTGGAGACCGGCTTCGCGATCAACCTCAAGCTCAGCGAGGGTTTCACCAGGCTCTGGCCCACCATCAGCTTCTGCGTGTTCGCCCTCGGCAGCTTCGGCCTGCTCACCCTCTCGCTGAAGACCCTGCCGGTCGGCCCCGCCTACGCGGTGTGGACGGGCATCGGCGCGGCCGGCACCGCGATCTACGGCATGGTCTTCCTGGACGAGACCAGTTCGGTCCTCAAGCTGGTCTCGATCTCGCTGGTGATCGCCGGCGTCATCGGCCTCCAGCTCAGCGGCACGGCCCACTGAGCGGCTAGGGTTTCGGGCATGGCCGACTACCACGACGACCTCCGACTCGCCCATGTCCTCGCCGACTCGGCCGACTCGGTCACCCTGGAGCGCTTCCGCGCCCTCGACCTGAAGGTCGAGACCAAGCCCGACCTCACCCCGGTGAGCGACGCCGACAAGGCCGCCGAGGAGCTGGTGCGGAGCGTGCTCCAGCGCGCCCGCCCGCGCGACGCCGTCCTCGGCGAGGAGTTCGGCCTCCAGGGCTCGGGCCCGCGCCGCTGGGTGATCGACCCGATCGACGGCACCAAGAACTACATCCGCGGCGTCCCGGTCTGGGCCACCCTGATCGCCCTGCTGGAGGACGGCCCGGACGGCGTCGAGCGCCCGGTGGTCGGCATGGTCTCCGCCCCCGCGCTCCAGCGCCGCTGGTGGGCGGCCAAGGGCCTCGGGGCGTTCGGCGGCCGCAGCCTGGCCAAGGCCTCCCGGCTGCACGTCTCCGGCGTCTCCCGGATCGAGGACGCCTCCTTCTCCTACTCCTCGCTCACCGGCTGGGAGGAGCGCGGGCGCCTCGACCCGTTCCTGGACCTCACCCGCGCCTGCTGGCGCACCCGCGCCTACGGCGACTTCTGGTCCTACATGATGGTCGCCGAGGGCGCCGTCGACATCGCCGCCGAGCCCGAGCTGTCGCTGTGGGACATGGCGGCCAACTGCATCATCGTCGAGGAGGCCGGCGGCCGCTTCACCGGTCTGGACGGCGTCCCCGGCCCCGGCGGCGCCGACGCCGTCGCCTCCAACGGCCTGCTGCACGAGGAGGCCCTGCGCCGGCTGGGCGTCTGAGCCGGATCCTCGGGCCGAGGCGTGCGCGGGCCCCGGTGACCTGTGGGAGCAGGTCACCGGGGCCCGCCGTTCTCGCCCGGGTACGCGGGGCTACTGCTTGCGCAGCTCCCGGACCGCCGCGTCCAGCCGCTGCCCGAAGTCGGCGTCGGCCTTGCGGAAGTTGTCGACCGCCCGCTCCACGATGTCCTCGCGGTCGGCCGAGACCTTGGCGATGAAGCCCGCCAGGTTGGCGACCAGGCGCTGCTTCTCCTCCTCGGAGAACAGCCGGTAGAGGTCGCCGGCCTGCACGAAGTCGTCGTCCTCGGCGTGCGAGGGCGCGACGTGGTTGCCGGTGGGGCCGTCGACGGCGGTCGCGGCCCACAGCGGACGGCCGGTCTGCACCGGGCCGCCGAAGCTGTTCGGCTCGTAGTTCTTCTGCCGGCCGTGGCGGCCGTCGTACAGGTAGCCGTCCCGGCTGTTGGTGCGGGCCTCGGTGGCGTGCGGACGGTTCACCGGCAGGTGGTCGGCGTTGATGCCGACCCGGTAGCGGTGGGCGTCGGCGTACGCGAACAGGCGGCCCTGGAGCATCTTGTCCGGGGACGGGCCGATGCCGGGCACGAAGTGCGCCGGGGAGAAGACCGACTGCTCGACCTCGGCGAAGACGTTGTCGGGGTTGCGGTTGAGCTCCAGCTTCCCGATCTCGATCGGCGGGTAGTCGGCGTGCGGCCAGACCTTGGTCAGGTCGAAGGGGTTGAAGCGGTAGTTCGCCGCGTCGGCCGCCGGCATGATCTGGACCTGCACCGTCCAGCTGGGGAACTCGCCGCGCTCGATCGACTCGCGCAGGTCGCGCTGGTGGCTGTCCGGGTCCTCGCCGGCGAGGGTGTTGGCCTCGGCCTGGGTGAGGTTGCGGATGCCCTGGTCGGTCTTGAAGTGGTACTTGACCCAGAAGTGCTCGCCGGCCTCGTTCTGCCACTGGTAGGTGTGCGAGCCGTAGCCGTTCATGTGCCGGTACGAGGCCGGGATGCCGCGGTCGCCGAACAGCCAGGTCACCTGGTGGGTGGCCTCGGGCGACAGGCCCCAGAAGTCCCAGACGTTGTCCGCCTCCTGCGAGCCGGTGTACGGGTCGCGCTTCTGGGTGTGGATGAAGTCGGGGAACTTGATGGCGTCCTTGATGAAGAACACCGGGGTGTTGTTGCCGACGAGGTCGTAGTTGCCCTCCTCGGTGTAGAACTTCAGCGCGAAGCCGCGCGGGTCGCGCACCGCGTCGGCCGCGCCGAGGTTGCCCGCCACCGTGGAGAAGCGCAGGAACGTCTCGGTCTGCTTGCCGACCTCGGAGAGGAACGCCGCCCGGGTCCAGGGCGTCAGGTCCGCGGTCACGGTGAAGGTGCCGTACGCGCCGGCGCCGCGGGCGTGCACCACGCGCTCCGGGATCCGCTCGCGGTTGAAGTGCGCGAGCTTCTCGAACAGCAGCTGGTCCTGGATGAGCGCCGGGCCCCCGGGGCCCGCCGTCTCGGTGTTCTGGTTGTCGGCGACGGGGGCACCCGCCTCCGTGGTCAGGGTCGGGCGCAGCTCGTCCTGGGTCGTCATGGGAGTGCCTCCGCGGTATCCGGTCGTGATGACACGATCCTAACTTGGACTTTGTCCAAGTCAATACTGGAACCAATCTCGGAGGGTGACCTACTCTGGAGGGCATGAGCGACCTGCTGGAGAGACTGCGCGCGAGAGGCTGGCGGCTGACCTCGCAGCGCCGGGTCGTGGCCGAGGTCCTGGACGGCGAACACGTCCACCTCACCGCGGACGAGGTGCACGCCCGCGCGACGACCCGACTGCCGGAGATCAGCCGCGCCACCGTCTACAACACGCTCGGCGAACTCGTCGCCCTCGGCGAGGTCCTGGAGGTCGCCGCCGACGGCCGCGCCAAGCGCTACGACCCCAACGCCCACCGCGCCCACCAGCACCTGATCTGCTCGGGCTGCGGCGCGATCCGCGACGTCCAGCCGCAGGGCGACCCGCTCGCCGCCCTCCCCGCCGCCGAGCGCTTCGGCTTCACCGTCACCGCCGCCGAGGTCACCTACCGCGGCCTGTGCCCGAACTGCCGCCCCTAGCCCGCCGGTTGCCCCCTGCCTCCCGGCTACCCCCAGCCGCCCCGGCCGAACCGCCGCCCCCAGCCGCCCGGTTGCCCCGCTACGCGCTCAACTCCGCGTTCAGCGCGCCCAGCAGCCGCCCGGCCCGCTCCGCCACCTCGGCCGGCCCGGAGTCGATCGCCCGCCGGCACCAGTTCTCCGCCTGCATCGGCTCCCCGCGGCGCAGCGCCAGCAGCGCCAGGCGCAGCGCCGCCCGGCCGTGCCCGGCGTCGGCGGCCCGGGTGTACCAGAGCATCGCCTCGGCCTCGCTGTCCTGCCGGGCCAGCAGCAGCCCCAGGTTGAACGCGGCACTGCGGCTGCCCGCCTCGGCGGCCCGCCGGTACCAGCTCTCGGCGATCTCCAGCGCCCCGCGCTCGGCCGCCCGCACACCCATCCGCACCTGCGCCCGGCGGTGCCCGGCGTCGGCCGCCAGCGCGTACCAGTGCTCGGCCTCGGCGTCCGCGTCCCCGCGCCGGTCCAGCAGCGAGGCCAGCCGGAACGCGCCCTCGGCCGAGCCGCCGGCCGCCGCCTGCCGGTAGCGCTCCAGCGCCCCGCCCAGGTTGCCGCGCTGCTCCTGGACGACCGCGAGCTGCAGGGCCGCCTCGCCGTGCCCCTCGGCCGCGGCCCGCGCGTACCACTCCTGGGCCTGCTGCTGCTCGCCGCGCCCGGCGTGCAGCACGCCGAGGTTGAACGCCCCGTCCACGCTGCCGGCCTCGGCCGCCTTGGAGAACCAGGGCTGGGCACCGGACTCGTCGCCGCGCTGCAGCAACACCACGGCCAGCGCGTTGCAGGCCTCCCGGTGCCCCGCGTACGCGGCCCGGCGGTACCACTGCTCGGCCTGCTGCTCGCGGCCGGTGCCGGCGCAGAGCAGGCCGAGGTTGAAGGCGCCGTTCTGGTCGCCCGCGTCCAGCGCGGCCCGGTACCAGCGCTCGGCCGCGGCGGCCTCGCCGCGGCTCGCGTGCAGCGCCCCCAGCGCGTTGGCGGCGTTGCCGTCCCCGGCCTCGGCGGCCTCCTGCCACCACTCGGCGGCGGCCGCCAGGTCCCCGGAGTCGCGCAGCAGGAAGCCCAGCGCGCAGGCCGCGCGCGGCTCCCCGTTCTGCGCGGCCTGCCGGTACCAGCGGGCCGCCTCGTCCAGCAGCGACCGGTCGGTGCGGGCCCGCTCCTCCAGCAGCACGCCCAGGCGCAGCGCGGCGCGGGCGTGGCTGCGGGCGGCGGCGGTGCGGTACCAGGTCTCGGCGGTCTCCTTGTCCCCGGCGGCCTCGCGCATCCGGGCCAGCCGGTAGGAGGCCTCCCGGTGCCCGGCGTCGGCGGAGACCTTGAACCAGCGCTCGGCGCGCACGTCCCGCCGGTGCTCCATCAGGTCGCCCAGGGCGTAGGCGCCCAGCGGGTGGCCGTGGTCGGCGGCGTAGTGCAGCCAGTACTCGGCGGCCTCCTCCTCGCCCTGGTCGCGCAGTTGCAGCCCGAGCGCGTGCGCGGCCGGCGCGCTGCCGGCCACGGCGGCCTGGCGCCACCACTGCCCGGCCTCGGCTCGGTGGCCCTGCTGGTGCAGCAGCACGCCGAGGTTGTTGGCGGCGGCGCGCACCCCGGCGGCCGCGGCGGCGCGCAGGTAGGGCTCGGCGTCCTCCAGTTCGCCGCGGCGCAGCAGCAGGGTGCCGAGCCGGCAGGCGGCGTCCGGGTCACCGCCGTCGGCGGCCTGCCGGTGGCGGGCCTCCAGCGCGGCGGACTCGCGGGCGGCGAGGGCGGTCTCGAAGCTGGTCGAGTCGAGGCCGGCCGGGTCGATCGCGGCGCCGGCGCCCGGCTCCCCGCCGGGCTGCTCCCCGTACGCGCCGACGGCGGCGGCGAACTGACGGGTCGACACGTGGACGAGGCTGTCGGGCCCGTAGCCCTGGGTCGGGGGGCGCTCGGACAGTCCGCTGGTGCGCTGGGCGGGCAGGGCTCCGGGGTGGTTGGCCGTGCGCTCGGCGCTCTCCGCCCAGGCGTCGGTGTCCGCCTCGGCGGCCGCCGAGGACCTGGCGCCTGACTTGCCGATCAGCCTCATGCCGACTCCCGCTCCCCCAGAGTGTCGCGGCATCGTGCCCCGGCGTGCGTCCGGGGGGACTCCCAGGGGAGGCGCCGGACCCGACGGCCGGTCAGCGGCCGCGCACCGTCCCCCATGTGTCCCATCGTCGCATCACCCAGTACCCGCGTACACCTGCCCCGGCCGAATTCCGGCGGGGCCGACCCGAAGCCGACGAAATTGCTTCGGCGCTTTGTCGATTTCCCGACACGTCAACCCCACAAACCCCGTTGCCGTCCTCCTTGGCGACGGTCGATAGTACCGGAGCGGTTCCCGCCGCTTCCGGACGAGAACGGCCCGGGAGCGGCGCGGGAAACACCAGAGGCCCGGAGGAAGAATCCTCCGGGCCTCTGGCCTTTGTAGCGGGGACAGGATTTGAACCTGCGACCTCTGGGTTATGAGCCCAGCGAGCTACCGAGCTGCTCCACCCCGCGTCGGTGGTTAAACCATAGCACGGGCGCGGGGTGGAACGGAAAACGGTTACCGCAGCTCAGCGGCCGCCTCCGCGGACTACGGCTGCGGGCTGGGCGATCCGCCGCCGGTGGCGCCCGGGGCGGGAGTGCCGGCCGGGGCCGGCGCCGGGCTGCCGCCGCGGGCCGCCTCCGCGGCCTTCAGGGCGTCGCCGAGCGCCTTCTGGGCGTTGCCGTAGGCCACCCAGTCGCCGTTCTTGAACGCGGTCTGGCTGTCGCCGTACGCCTTCTCCGCGTCCGAGAGCGCCTTCTGGAGCTCCGGCGAGATCGTCCCGCCCGGCGCCGGCGTCGCGGGCGCCGTCGGGGTGGTGGTCGGAGCGGTCCCGGTGCCCGGCGTGGACGGCACGATCGGGGTGGTCGACGGGGGCGCCCCGCCGAACACCTTCTTCAGCGCGGCCTCCAGGGTGTCCTCGAACGCCACGTTGTCGTCCCCGTACACCGCCAGGACCTTCTGCATCGTCGGGTACTTGGCACCGCGACCGCGCACGTACACCGGCTCGATGTTGAGCAGCCCGCCGCCGACCGGCAGGGTCAGCAGGTTGCCGTACTCCAGCTCGGCGTCCCCGCCGCTCTTCAGGGCGAAGATCTGGTTGGCCACCTCCTGGCGGGAGTTGAACTTCGACTGCACCAGGCCGGGGCCGGGGGCGCCGCTCTCGCCCGTCATCTTCAGGATGCGGATCTTCCCGTAGTCGTCCCCCGGGTCCGCGTTGACGGCCATGAAGGCCGCCAGGTTGGGCCGCTGGTTGGGCACGAAGGTGCTGGTGAGCGAGAAGTTCGCGGTGTTCGTGTCCGGCATCCGCACCGTCACGTAGTACGGCGGCTGGACCTGCTTGGTGTCGCTGCTCGGGTCCACCGGGACCTGCCAGATGTCACTGCCGTTGAAGAAGGAGTTGGCGTCGGTGACGTGGTACTGGCCGAGCAGGTCGCGCTGCACCTTGAACATGTCCTGCGGGTAGCGCAGGTGCGGCAGCAGCGTCTGCGGGATGTCCGCCTTCGGCTCGACGGTGCCCGGGAAGGCCTTCATCCAGGTCTTCAGGACCGGGTCCTTGTCGTCCCACTGGTAGAGCTTCACCTCGCCGGTGTAGGCGTCCACCGTGGCCTTGACCGAGTTGCGGATGTAGTTGACCTGGTTGGCGGCGGTCAGCAGCTCACCGCGCTGGTTGGTCAGCGAGTCCTTGGTGGCGGCGCCCAGCGTCGTCTTCGAGGAGAACGGGAAGCCGTCCGAGGTGGTGTAGCCGTCCAGCACCCAGACCACGCGGCCGTCCTGCACCACCGGGTACGGGTCGGCGTCGATCGACAGCCACGGCGCGACCTTCTCCACCCGCTCCTTCGGCGTGCGGTTGTAGATGACCTTGGCGCCGTCGGTGATGGCCCCCGCGTAGAGGATCTGCGGCTCCGTGAAGCGCACCGCGTACGCGGCCCGGGTCAGCGGGTTGTCCAGCGAGACGCCGCTGCCGCCGGAGTAGGTGTACTCGGCGTTCTGGCCGGTCTTGGGATCGGTGTAGTCGATCTCCTTGTTGGCGCCGCCGACGATCGAGTACGTGGTGGTCTTCTCGCCGTAGTAGATCCGCTGCTGGTAGTCGCCCAGCGTGCCGGTGGCCGGCAGGCCCGACTCGGTGAACACCGGCTGGCCCTTGTCGTCGACCTGGTTGCCCTTGGCGACCACCGCGCCGTAGCCGTGGGTGTACTTGAAGTGGTCGTTGATCCAGTTGCGCTGCACGCCGTTGAGGTCGAGCTCGCGCAGGCCGATCACGCTGTCCTGCTTGTCCTGCCCGGTGCCGTAGCGGTCCACGTCCAGCGTGTTCGGGAAGGCGTAGTAGTTGCGCTGCTGCTCCAGCGACTGGAACGCCGGCGAGACGACGTTCGGGTCCAGCAGCCGGATGTCCGCGATGGTCTGCGCGTCCGGCTTGAGCGCGTCGGCGTTGGTCGTGCCCTGCGGGGTGTACTGGGTGGTCTGCGCGTCCGCGATCCCGTACGCCTGGCGGGTGGCGTCGATGTTCTTCTGGATGTACGGCGTCTCCTTGGCCTGCTCGTTCGGCTTGACCTGGAACTGCTGCACGATCGCCGGGTACAGCCCGCCGATCAGCACCGCCGACAGCACCATCAGCCCCAGGCCGATCAGGGCCGGGGCCCAGGTGCGGCGGATCGGGGTCAGGAAGAACAGCACCGCGCAGATGATCGCGACGAAGAACAGGATGGTCTTGGCCGGCAGGAACGCGTTGGCGTCCACGTAGCGCAGACCCGTCCAGCCCGAGACGCCCTTGTACGAGCCGGTCTTCACCGCCAGCGCGTACCGGTCCAGCCAGTACGCGACGGCCTTCAGCAGCACGAACACGCCCAGCAGCACCGCCAGGTGCCCCTGCGCGCCCGCGCTCGCCCGGCGCCCCGGGCCCTGCAGCCGCAGCCCGCCGTACAGGTAGTGCACCAGCGCCGAGGTCAGCAGCGAGACGATCACCGCGCTGAACGCGAAGCCCAGCACGAACTCGTAGAACGGCAGGTCGAAGGCGTAGAACGAGACGTCCATGCCGAACTGCGAGTCCTTCTCACCGAAGGAGGTCGAGTTCGTCCACATCAGCCAGGTCCGCCACTGGCCCGAGGCCGCGGCGCCGGCCACCAGGCCGATCACCAGCGAGACCCCGATCAGCGCCCAGCGCTTGAACGGCGCCAGGCCCGACCGGTAGCGGTCCAGGCTCTGCTGCTCCACCGACATCGCCGACAGCGGCGGCCGCAGCCGGTGCGCCAGCCAGATGTTGAAGCCGACGATCACCGCCATCAGCAGGCCGAACACCCCGAACAGGCCGATCTTCGTCCACAGCTGGGTGGTGAACACCGAGGAGAAGTGGACCGACCTGAACCACAGCCAGTCCGTCCAGAAGCCCGCGAACATGACGAACAGCAGGAAGAGCACCGCGAGCACGCCCAGGGTCAGCAGGGCCACCCGCGCCCGCCGGGAGGGCGGACCTACCCTGCGCCGGAAACCCGGCCCTGAGCGTTCGGGCATCTGGAAGACCACGGTGGCACCTCGGCTGTGTCGTCTGAATGGGGTCGGTCGTCAGAGCAACTTAACCAGGCTTTGGCCGAGTTCCCACCGTTAGCAGACGGTTACGACGGCCGCCCGCCGCCGGCCGTCCCCGCCACGGCTCCCCCGGCCCTCCCGACGGCCCGCGACAACCCCCGCGACGACCCCCCGACCGCCCCCGGCGGCCTTCCGGCGAGCGCGCCCCGCCCGGCGTGTGAGGATTGAGGCATGTCCGACGCGTCTGATCTGAACAACTCCCCCGACGACGTCTCCAAGCTCCCGGCCGCCACCCCGCTGACCCGGGCCGCGCTGGAGATCGACGAGTACGCCTCCACCCTCGGCTGGGACCTCCCGGCCCGGCTGTTCGCCCTGGTGGACAGCGCCGCCCTGCGCAAGGCCAACCCGAAGATCGCCAAGCAGCTCGG
Organism: Kitasatospora sp. NPDC058046; assembly: GCF_042885595.1. Taxonomy (NCBI): domain Bacteria; kingdom Bacillati; phylum Actinomycetota; class Actinomycetes; order Kitasatosporales; family Streptomycetaceae; genus Kitasatospora; species Kitasatospora sp. NPDC058046. The sequence goes on along the minus strand of NZ_JBHVRS010000002.1, from coordinate 463,961 downwards.
CCTCGCCGACGGCGACGAGCCCGGCCTGACCCCGATCGAGCAGGACGAGCTGCCGGCCGGCATGGAGCTCGACAAGTTCCTCGGCACCATCGCCTGGCCCGACTCCGTGGCCGGCTGCGCCCTGGTCGTCGAGCGCCTCATGCTGCCCCCGGGCGCCGAGCAGTCCCGCCCGCGCGGCGCCTCCGACGCCCAGCTCGCCGAGTGGGTGGCCAACCACCCCAAGCGCGAGGAGGTGCGGATCACCGCCGCGGTGCTCCGCGGCGGCAAGAAGGAGATCGCGCTGCGGCTGCGCTCCAAGGACGTCGCCCGCGAGGTGCTGACCGGCCCCGACCTGGTGCCCGGCCTGACCGACGCGCTGCTGGCGACCTTCGCCTGACGCCTTCCCGCCGACGTTCCCGGGCGGCCGCCCCGGCGGCTGCCCGGCAGGCCCCGTGCCGACGGCCCGACCGCTGCCCGGCGGCTACCCGGTGACTACCCGGCCGCTGCTCGGCGACTGCCCGGCCGCTACTTGGCGGCGCAGGACGGCAGCGCGGAGGTCTGCCCGGAGCGGACCTGCTCCAGCGACTTCAGCGCGCTGTCCAGCGTGTCCGTCTTGATCAGGGTCAGCCCGGACGGGACGTTCTTGGTGGCCTCGGCGCAGTTCGAGGACGGGGTGAAGAAGTACTCGGCACCGGCGTCCCGGGCGGCGATCAGCTTCATCGAGATGCCGCCGATCGGCCCGACCTTGCCGTCGTCGTCGATGGTCCCGGTGCCGGCCACGAACTTGCCGCCGGTGAGGTCGCCGCCCGGGGTGAGCTTGTCGATGATGCCGAGCGAGAACATCAGCCCGGCGCTCGGGCCGCCGACGTCCTGCAGCCCGATGTCGATCTGGAACGGGTAGGTGTGCCGGATCCCGGTGCCGATGCCCACCACCGCGAGCTCCGCCCGCTCGGCGGGGGCCTTCGGGTCGAGGTCCTTGGCCCGGACGGTCGGGACGGTGACGTCGGTCTTCCCGCCCGCCGTGGCGACGCCGTTCGCGTCCTTGACCCGCGGCACGACGGTGAAGACCGCCGACTCGCCCGGCTTGTGCTTGGTGACCGCCGCGACCACCTGCTCGACCGAGCCGGCCGGGACGCCGTCCACGGCCACGATCTGGTCGCCCGCGTGCAGCCGGCCCTCGGCCGGGGCGCCCGCGGTGACCGACTTCACGATCAGCTCGCTGCCGACCGGCACGCCCAGCTGCTTGAGCGCCGCGGTGCGGGCGCTGTCCTCGGAGGAGGCGAACTCCTCGGCGTTCTGCTTCTTGGCGTCCGCGTCCGACTGCCCCTTGGGGTAGACGTTGTCGTGCGGCACCACCAGCACGTCGTCCCGCAGCCAGCCGACCACCGCGTTGACCAGGCTGGGCTCGTACTTGGCCCCGGTGACCTGGACGGTGGTCATGTTGAGGTGCCCGGTCGTCGGGTACGACTCGTGCCCGCTGATGCTGATCACCGGCTTGCCGCCCTGGTTGCCGAGCGTGTTGTACGTCGGCCCCGGGCTCATCTCCGTGTACGGCACCTTCATCAGCACCGAGACGCAGAGCAGCGCTATGAGCAGCAGGGTGGCAGCGAGCATCGTCGCGGAGCGGCGTGGCATGCCTCGACAGTACGGGACGTGCCTGAAGCGGCGCCCGCCGGGCTACCGGCCGGAGCCCTCACCCGGGGCGGCAGCGCCCGCGGTGGTGCGTTCCATCGCGGCCATGAAGCGCCGGTGTTCGGCGAGTGAGGCCGGATCGCCGGTGGCCCGCGGGGCCCGCTGGGCCCACCCCGCCCAGAGGGCGGCGACCAGGACGGCGACAACCGGAATGATCAACCAGGCGAGCACACCCATACCAGCACTCCCAGCTCGTCGTGTCTATGAGCAGATTAACCACTCCGGCGGACAACGCGGCCGGCGCCGTCCGGGTTACGGGACGGCCGATCGGCTCACTTCCAGGGAGTATCCGGAGCGCCGGCACGGACCCGTTGGAGTGAGACCGCGGCGCGCCTGACCCGACGGACGCGCGAGGTGTGCCGTTCGGTTCCGACCGGCTCGGTGCCCTCGCGTCCGGTTCCGTGCCGTCCGGTCCGGTCCGGTCCGGTTCCGTCGGGTCCGGGCCGGCCTCAGCAGTCGCCGGCGCCGACCCACTCCTCCGCGCCGTCGGAGAAGACCTGGTGCTTCCAGATCGGCACCTCGTGCTTGAGGTCGTCGATCAGCCGGCGGGCGGCCGCGAAGGCCTCGCCGCGGTGGGCGCAGGAGACGGCGACGATCACGGCCTTGTCGGTGATCTCCAGCCGGCCCACCCGGTGGACCGCGGCCAGCGCCCGGACCGGGAAGTCCGCGGCCACCTTCTCGGCGACCCGGCGCAGCTCCTGCTCGGCGGTGGGGTGGCAGCTGTACTCCAGCGCGGAGACCGACTTGCCGCCGTCGTGGTCCCGGACCGTCCCGACGAAGACGGTGGTGCCGCCGGCCGCGTCGTCGCCGACCGCCTCGTACACCTCGTCCAGCGAGAGCGGGGTGTCGCGGATGGCGAGCAGGCGGATGGGGTCGTGGTTGTCGGACATGACCCCATGATTCCCCATCCGGGACGCTCCGGGGCAAGTGCTTTCCGCACCGCGGTTCCAGAATTTCGCATCGTGAGAAATCGAGGGAGAGCGCCGCCCGCCGGCCGGGCCCCGCCGTCCGGCACCGGCCGATCGGAACCGGCACTCAGGACCGGCCGATCGGGACCGGCCGCTCAGAACCGCCGCCGCTTGCGGGCCCGGCGCACCAGCGCCGCCGTACCGACCAGCGCCACCGTCGCCCCGGCCGCCCCCAGGCTGGTCGCCGCCTCCTTGCCGCCCAGCCGGCGCCCGGCCACCGCGTGCTTGCCGGACACCTGCTCCAGCAGCTCGGCCAGCACCTGCTCGTTGGTGTGCGCCGGGCGCCAGCCCGCCTCGTGCAGCCGGCTGCCGGACACCACCCACGGGTACATCGTGTACGCCAGGTCCCCGGCCGGGGCCGGGGTCAGGCCCAGCCGGTGCAGCCGCGCGGCCGTACCGAGCGCCAGCGAGGCCGGCAGCTCCATCCGCCGGATCCCGGACAGCCGCTCCACGTCCTCCTGCTCCAGCCAGCCGTCGCAGCCGACCGTCACCTCGCCCTCGACCAGGCCCAGCGCCGCGTACTCCAGCGCCGCCGCCAGGTCGTCCACGTGGCAGAACTGCCAGCACGGCCGGGAGCCGGCCACCACCAGCAGCCGGGGCGCCTCGAAGTGCCGGGTCAGCACGGTGTCCACGCCGGGGCCCACCACCACGGCCGGGCGCAGCACCGTCACCTGCAGGCCCGGGTGGGCGCGCGGCGCCCGCCGGGCCAACCGCTCGATCTCCAGCAGGTCCCCGACCAGCGAGGCCTCCTCGGTGGCCCGCAGCTCGGAGTCCTCGGCCAGCGGCACCTCGTTGTCGGCCAGCGCGCCGTAGACCATCGCCGAGGTGCACAGCACCACGCGGTGCACCCCGGCCGCCGCGGCCGCGGTCAGCACCGTCTGGGCGCCGCGCACGTTGTAGGCGCTGCGGGCCCGGGCGTCCGACTCCATGCCGAAGTCCATCGCCAGGTGCACCACCACGTCGACCCCGGCCAGCCGCTCGGCCACCGCCGGGTCACGCACGTCGAGGACCCGCCACTGCACGCCCGGCACGTCGCCGCGCCGGTCGTCCACCGCGAGGACCTTCCGCACGTGCGGCGAGGCCACCAGCCGGGCGGCGACCCGCTCGCCCAGCACCCCCGCGGCGCCCGTGACCGCCACGGTCAGCGGCCGTCCGCCGTAGGCTGGAGGCGGCGACGCCGTGGTGTCCGACGCGTCCTCTCCTCCGGTCTCTCCTCCGGTCAGCCCAGAGCGAACGTCCGAGGGCGGGGAACTCACCGGCCATCCTCCACGGTTAGCTTTATGTGCGTACGGACGTGTGTCACGTACGTCCATCCTGCCCGAGGCGAAGGCCCGGTGGTGCACCCGGCGCGGGCCTGCCGCGCGGGAGCCGCCCCGAGTCCCCCACTCCGCCGCCGCCCCGGGCGCAGACTTTCCCGCCACACCCGCATGACGGCCGACCGGATCGAGGACCCCGTGAGCGACCTTCCCTTCGGATTCGGCGTTCCGCCAGAGGAGCCCGAGGACGGCAAGGCCAAGCCCGACGACGCGCAGAAGAAGAAGGACCAGGAGCAGTCCGACAGCGGCCCGCAGCCGTTCGGCTTCGGGAGCGGCAACCCCTTCGGCGCGCTCTTCGGCATGCCCGGCGCCCCGGGCGGCCCCGGCGGCGCCGGTGCCGACAACCCCTTCGCCGCGATGTTCGGCGGCATGAACCCGGGCGACCTCGGCGCCGCCTTCCAGCAGCTCGGCCAGATGCTCTCCTTCGAGGGCGGCCCGGTGAACTGGGACCTCGCCACGAACATCGCCCGCCAGACCGTGGTCGCCGAGCCCGCCGAGGGCAAGAGCAAGGACCGCTCGGTCAGCGCGGCCGAGCGCTCCGCCGTCGCCGAGGCCGTCCGCCTGGCCGACCTGTGGCTCGACGGCTCCACCGAGTTCCCCTCCGGCGCCGGCACCGCCGTCGCCTGGAGCCGCGCCGAGTGGATCGAGGCCACCCTCCCGGTCTGGAAGGACCTGGTGGACCCGGTCGCCGAGCGGGTCGGCAACGCCATGGGCGGCGTCCTGCCCGAGGAGATGCAGGCCATGGCCGGCCCGCTGATGGGCGTGATGCGCTCGATGGGCGGCGCCATGTTCGGCACCCAGATCGGCCAGGCGCTCGGCGCGCTCGCCGGCGAGGTGGTCGGCTCCGCCGACATCGGCCTGCCGCTAGCCCCGGCCGGCAAGGCCGCGCTGCTGCCGCAGAACGTCGCCGAGTTCGGCGAGGGCCTGAGCGTGCCCGCCGACGAGGTCCGGCTCTACCTCGCCCTGCGCGAGGCCGCCCACCAGCGGCTCTTCGCCCACGTGCCGTGGCTGCGGGCCCACCTGCTGGGCGCCGTCGAGGCCTACGCGCGCGGCATCAAGGTCGACACCTCCCGGATGGAGGAGCTGGTCGGCCAGCTCGACCCCACCAACCCGGAGGCGCTCCAGGAGGCGCTGGCCGGCGGCCTGCTCCAGCCCGAGGACACCCCCGAGCAGAAGGCCGCGCTCGCCCGCCTGGAGACGGCGCTCGCGCTGGTCGAGGGCTGGGTCGACGCCGTCGTGCACGCCGCCGCCGAGCCGCACCTGCCGCAGTCCGGCGCGCTGCGCGAGACCGTCCGCCGCCGCCGCGCGGCCGGCGGGCCCGCCGAGCAGACCTTCGCCACCCTGGTCGGCCTGGAGCTGCGCCCGCGCCGACTGCGCGACGCCTCCCGGCTCTGGGCGCTGCTCGCCGACGCCCGCGGCATCGAGGGCCGCGACGCGCTCTGGGAGCACCCGGACATGCTGCCCACCGCCGCCGACCTGGACGACCCGGACGCCTTCGTCCACCGGGGCTCCGCCGACGACCTGGAGGGCGGCATCGACTTCGACGCGCTCGACAAGCTGCTCGGCGAGGCCGCGGCCGGCAAGCCCGACCTCACCAAGAAGGACGAGCAGCCGAAGACCGACGAGGACGGCACCGACGGGAAGGGCGAGCCCACCGCATGACGGCCACCGAGACGCCCGCCACCGAGACCTCCTCCGGCCTGCACGCGGACGCCGTCCGCGCGCTGAGCGGGTGGCGGCCCGCCGACCAGGACCAGGAACGACTGCGGCTCGACTACCTGGAGCACCTCGCCGCGCGGCCCGACGGCCTGTACCGCTCCTGCCTGCCCGCGCACATCACCGCGAGCGCGGCGGTCGTCGACCCGGCCGCCGGGCGGGTGCTGCTGACCCTGCACCCCAAGGTCGGCATGTGGCTCCAGATGGGCGGGCACTGCGAGCCCGGCGACCGCGACCTCGCCTCGGCCGCGCTGCGCGAGGCCGTCGAGGAGTCCGGCATCCCCGACCTGGTGCTGCTGGAGAGCGGCGGCACCCCGGTGCCGGCCAAGCTGGACCGGCACCTGGTGCGCTGCGCCGGCAAGGACCGGCCGGAGAACACCCACCTGGACGTCCAGTACATCGCGCTGGCCCCGGCCGGTGCCCAGGCGCTGATCAGCGAGGAGTCGCTGGACCTGCGCTGGTTCGACTACGACCGGCTGCCGGAGCTCACCGACCACTCGGTGCGCGACCTGGTGGCCCGGGCACGGCAGCTGACCGGCTGAGGTGCGACACCGGAAGGGGGCGCGGGCCGCATCGGCCCGCGCCCCCTTCCGTCGTTCCTACGGTCGGACCGGCCCGCCCGTGGCTCCCCCATCACCGCGGCGTCAGTCGCAGGAGGCCGCCTGATCGGGCCCGGTCGGGCCCGGGGCGGCGTGCCGGGCGCCGGGGATGTGCGGCAGCCGGGCCGCGGAGACCACGCCCTCCAGGTAGCCGCGGGCCCGCTCGGTCCGCGGGTAGGCCTCCAGTAGCGCCCAGAACGCCGGGCCGTGGTCCGGCACCAGCAGGTGCGCCAGCTCGTGCAGCAGCACGTAGTCCAGCACGTACTCCGGCATGCCCTGAAGACGGTGGGAGAGGCGGATCGTCCCCTCGCTGGGGGTGCAGGAGCCCCAGCGGGAGTTCTGGTTGGTGACCCAGCGGACCTGGCTGGGCCGGGCGCGGTCGTCCAGGTAGGAGGCCGACAGCTCGCGGGCCCGGGCCATCAGGGCCTCGTCCCCGGGGATCCGCCGGGACTCCTGGGCGGCGAGCTTCTCCAGCATCTGCGCGACCCAGCGCTGCTCCTCGGCGTGCGACATCCGGGCCGGGATCAGCACGATGGTGCGGTCGCCCTCGCGGTAGGCGGAGACGGTACGGCTGCGGCGGGCGCTGCGGCGCACCTCGACCCGGCTGCGGTCGTGCGCCTCGGGGGCCGTGGCACCGGCGGGCGGCGGCTGCGACGGGGCCGGCCCCGGCTGCTGCCGCTGGTCCGGGCGCCCGCGCGTGTTCGGCGCCGCGACCTGCGACCCGGACGCTGCGGGGGCACGCCGACGCGACGCCGGTGGATGGGAGTCCCGCTCGGCTGCCATGGCACACGACGTTACCCGGTACCACGGACAGAAGTCCGCTGCCATGGCCGGAATCTTTCATGGAGCGATCGGGAACGAAAAGTCGACGGGGGGTGTCCGGAAAGCGACCTCGGGGAGGATGGCCAGTTATCCACAGGGCGTGCGAACGGATGGGGTGATCATAAGCACAGGCCTGTGGATAACTCTGCGCACGACATCGGCGTGATGGGGCAAGCTGCGGTCAGCCGTCCGGAAACGATCGGAAGGAAGATCGTCGTGCGCCTCGCCCTCAAGCCCGCGCTGTCCCGCAGCTGGCGGGACTCGGAGACCCTGCAGTTCGGCACCGTCACCCGGTTCGCCGGGGTGCTCGGCAACGCCGACAAGACCCTCTGCGACTTCCTCGCGCTGCTCGACGGGACGCGCGACCGACCGGAGCTCCTGAACGAGGGAGAACGCATCGGGCTCGGCCGCGAACCGGCCGACACCCTGCTCACCGGCCTGGAGGAGACCGGCCTGCTGGACGACGCGGAGGCCGGCCGCCGCGCGCTGGCCCGCTTCCCCGCGCAGCAGCGGGACCTGCTCGAACCGGACCTCGCCTCGCTCTCCCTGGTCCACTCCGGGCCGGGCGCCGCACCGGCGGTCCTGGGCCGCCGGGCCGACGCGCGGATCGAGGTGCGCGGCGCGGGCCGGGTCGGCGCCGCCGTGGCGGCGGTGCTCGCGGCGGGCGGCACCGGCACGGTCACGGTCACGGACACCGGCCGGGTGAAACCCGGCGACTGCTCCCCCGCCGGGCTGCCGCCCGGGGACGTCGGCCGGCTGCGCTCGACGGCGGCCCGGGAGGCCGTGCAGCGCGCGGCGGGGCGGCCACCGGCGCCCGTGCCCCGCCGCCGGCCCGGGGACCCGCCACCGGACTTCGTGGTCCTCGCGCCCCGGGACGGCAGCGCCGCCTTCGCGGGCGGGACGTACGAGGCCCGGCTGCTGCTGCGGGCCGGGGTGCCGCACCTCTACGTGGGCGTGGTCGAGGAGTTCGGCGTCATCGGGCCACTGGTGATCCCCGGGATGTCGGCCTGCGGGCACTGCCTGGTGCTGCGGCGGGAGGACGAGGACGCCGCCTGGCCGAGGGTCCTGGCCCAGCTGGCCGATGGAGGGCCCGGCCGGGCCCGTACCCCGGCCTGCGACACGGCGCTCGCGACGGCGGTCGCCGGCCTGGCGGCCCTGCACATCCAGGTGTTCCTGGACGGCGGGCGCCCACCGAGCGTGGACGGCTGGTGCGAGGTCTCGGCCGGGGACGGCATGCCACGGCGCCTGCGGCTGCGCGGGCACCCGGACTGCGGCTGCCTCTGGCAGCCGCTGCCCCCGGGGTGAGGAACGGAAGAGGAGAAGAAGAACGAGTCTGACGGGAGCAGGCCCGGCGGCTGCACGGCTCGGCAGCCTCCGGCCTCCCCACGGGACCACGGGCACCCACCCGGCCGTACGAGCCGATGGCCGGGGTGGGCCCGCCGTCCCGACGAACCCCCGGCCGGGGCCGACAAGCCCCACGGGCGGGTGCGAGGCCTCCCATGGCCTGTGCCCTGCCCCGGGCAAGGCACAGGCCATGGCACGGCACGGGCACGGGCACGGACCGGGCACGGGCACGGACCGGCAGAGAGGACGGGGCGCCACCGCTCGGGGTACGAGGTGGGTGGGTTGTGGGTGCGGTGGGCGGTGGGCGGTGGGCGGTGGGTGGGGTGGGGGGAGGGGGGAGGGGCCCCGGGGAAGAGGGAAGCGAGCAGCATCACAACACCGCGCAGGAAGTCGGCCGAGCCGACTTCCTGCGCGGCAACCACCTGCCCCCACCCCCGCCCTCCCCGGACCAAGCCGCCCAACTCCCCGCAAAGGGAGGCCACTCTCCGCCCCGCCCCACGGAATTCCGAGGGGCACGCAGCAGGGAGCGGGCACAATGGCGTAGAGATGGTCGGCCGTCCGGAACCGGGGGGCCAGGGAATGGAGGCCCGGGGTGAGCGATCTTCCGCGCAAGGCAGTGACCCGCACGGCACGGCTCGCCGCCCTGCCGCTGGGGATAGCCGGTCGCGCCACGCTCGGCCTGGGCAAGCGGATCGGCGGCCGCTCCGCCGAGGTGGTCACCGCCGAGCTCCAACAGGCCACCGCGGACCAGCTGTTCAAGGTCCTCGGCGAACTCAAGGGCGGGGCGATGAAGTTCGGGCAGGTGCTGTCCGTCTTCGAGGCCGCGCTGCCCGAGGAGGTCGCCGGGCCGTACCGGGCGGCGCTCACCAAGCTCCAGGACGCCGCTCCCCCGATGCCCGCCGCCAAGGTGCACACCGCGCTCGCCCAGCGGCTCGGTGACGACTGGCGCGGGCTGTTCCGGGAGTTCGACGACCGGCCCGCGGCCGCCGCCTCGATCGGCCAGGTGCACAAGGCGGTCTGGCACGACGGCCGCACGGTCGCCGTCAAGGTGCAGTACCCGGGGGCGGGGGACGCGCTGCTCGCGGACCTCTCGCAGCTGAGCCGGGTGGCCTGGCTGCTGGGCCCGCTGATCCCCGGGCTGGACATCAAGCCGCTGATCACCGAGCTGCGCGAGCGCGTCTCGGAGGAGCTGGACTACGAGCTGGAGGCGCAGGCCCAGCGCCGCCACGCCGAGGAGTTCACGGACGACCCGGACATCGTGGTGCCGGGCGTGGTGGCCCAGGCCGACCAGGTGCTGGTCACCGAGTGGATGGGCGGCACCCCGCTGGCCGAGGTGATCGCGGGCGGCACCCAGGAGGAGCGCGACCGCGCCGGGCAGCTGCTGGCCCGGTTCCTGTTCGCCGGCCCGTCCCGGACCGGCCTGCTGCACGCGGACCCGCACCCGGGCAACTTCCGGCTGCTGAAGGACGACGGCCCGGTGTCGGGCTGGCGGCTGGGCGTGCTGGACTTCGGCACGGTGGACCGGCTGCCCGGCGGGCTGCCGGCCCCGATCGGGGCCTCGCTGCGGATGGCGCTGGCCGGGGACGCGGCGGGCGTGCTCCGGATGCTGCGCGAGGAGGGCTTCGTGAAGCCCTCGGTCCGGCTGGACCCGGACGCGGTGCTGGACTACCTGCTGCCGATCATCGAGCCGGCCGCGGTGGAGAACTTCCACTTCACCCGGACCTGGATGCGGGCCCAGGCGGCCCGCATCGCCGACCCGCGCTCGCCCGCCTACAACCTGGGCAAGCAGCTGAACCTGCCGCCCGCGTACCTGCTGATCCACCGGGTGACGCTGAGCACCATCGGGGTGCTCTGCCAGCTGGGCGCCAAGGCGCCGTTCCGCGCGGAGATGCTGGAGTGGCTGCCCGAGTTCGCCGGGCGGCCGTCGGCAGAGCGCGCGGAACCCGCCAACCCCGCCACCCCCACGAAGCCCGTGAAGCCCGCCAGGACCGCCGAACCCGCCCGGGTCCGCAAGGACTGACCCCGACAGCGCGACAACGGCCGCAGGCCGCTCCCCCGACGACGGGGAGCGGCCTGCGGCACGACGGGGGTGGTTCAAGGTCCGACGGCGAACCGGTGTCCGGCCGTGGACCGGAGCCGGCGGGGGCCTGTCGAGGACGGGCCCTCCGGGCCGGCGGGGCCCTTCTTCAGCGCTGTATCAGCGCTACATCAGCGCGACGGCGAGCGCCTTGCGGGCGCGCATCGATGCCCGCTCGGCCCGCTGCCTGAGCTTGCGGGCCCGGGCGACCCGGCTGACGAGCCGTTGGTTCTCGGCCTCGTGCAGCCTGTCTTGCATATGGGCACGGGCCAGGGATTCGTGGAGGAGTTGCATCTCGAGGATCCTGTTCTGGGTCTGACGTTCGGTGGCCTGCTCGGCGCGGGCGGTGGGATCGACGGCGGCGGGGTTCATGTCGTGGTCCTGCTCGTGGTGCTTGCTCGGGGACGTGATGCGGGCTGCGGCGTCGGCCTTGGCGGCGGCGATCCGCACGGATCGGCGGAGGGCGCTGTCCAGCGGGGGCTGCTCTCCCCGGCGGACGACCCTGGCCTCGTGGGCGGGGTTCATGCCATGACCTCGGTCTTGCGCGGACGGCCACGGGGACGCTTGCGCGCCACCACGACGCCCTGGACGAACAGCTCGCCACCCCAGACGCCCCACGGCTCGCGCCGCTCCAGGGCGCCGGCCAGGCAGGCCTCCTTCACCGGGCAGGTGCCGCAGAGCGACTTCGCGTACTCGACGTCGGCCGGCGTCTCCGCGAAGAAGACCTCGGGGTCGAAGGCGCGGCAGGGGATGGGGAGACCGAGGGACTCGGCCTGCTCGATCGAGCTGAGCTGCATGGAAGGAACCTCCGGGGGGTCGGCCTGGTCGGCCTTGGTGATCTGGCTTGTCGGCGGTACGGACGGGGTGGGCGGTGTGATGACCGTGGACACTGTGGGCGTCTTCCTCGTCTTTTCTCAGTGGTTCCGGCCCAGGTGACTGGTGGTGCTGGGCCGGAGGCCCCGGAGGGCCTGGGTGGTCTTGCGTACCGGACAAAACAGAAGGGCCGCGGATCCCGGTGTGACGGGTTCCGCGGCCCTGGAGGTGCCGACCTGAGGCTGGCTCAGGTTCGTTCTCTCCAGGGTTCAGGGCCGCGGAAGGCCTGCATCCGGATGGCCTCGGCGCCCGTGAAGGCGGCCATGGCCTGGTTAATCTGCTGCTCGTTCTGCTTCTGGGCGTTTCCGGCACCGACGACCTGCGCATAGCCGCCATGCATGGCGGCGGCTACTGCTGCCTTCGGTGCCTGGGTCGGTCGCTCGTCGCGCAGGGAGCACGACGTACCGAACGACGCCCAGTCACGGGACAGACCGGTCTCGACAAAGGTGCCTTCGAAGCTCCTGCCGCCCGTGAGGCACAGATCAGTGTGTCCAAGACCACTGACAACGGGAGCGGAGACACCGGTGGTGTCGAGACCCAGACCGGTTCCACCGAGCTCGGCGAGCGCCCGCAGACGGGCGGCACGCAGGGAGGCAGCGACAACGGTCTGGCCAGTCATTTTGGTGATCATGATGTTTCCCACTGTCTTCGCCTCCTCTCGGCGTCTCGCGGAGCCTGGTCTCCCTGGCTCCGAATGTTCGGATGTCTGTCTCGGTAAAGCTCTCGGGCGAGGGGCATCGGCACAGGTTTCACCCCGTGCGACCGCGTCCCCTTGACCGCTCCGGCAGGCTATTGCGCTCCCGGTACGCGGCGCAAACTATTTTTCACGCGAGTTCTTCGGCACGTCACACGACGGGTTCCGAAACCCTCGGAGCGGCCCCTGGGACCGCGCTCGGACCTGCTCAGGCCTGATCGGCCGGACCGCCGTCCTCGACGTCGTCCGGATCCTCCTCGGGCTCCTCCCCCGCACACAACGAGAGCACGGCGGCCCCGTACTTGTCCAGCTTCATCGCGCCGACCCCGGAGATGGCCGCCAGCTCACCGCGGCCGGCGGGCACGTCCTCGGCGATCGCCATCAGCGTGGCGTCGGTGAACACCACGTAGGCCGGCGCGCCCTGCTTCTTCGCCTGCCGGGCCCGCCACTCGCGCAGCCGCTCGTACAGCCCCTCGTCCATCGTGGACGGGCAGCTCTCGCAGCGGCGCAGCTTGCGCTCGACGGCCTCGGTGAGCACCTTGTCGCAGACCCGGCACTTGACCGGTCCGCGGGCCCGCCGCCCGGCGGAGCGCTCGCCGGGCTCGACGCCCCCCCGCCCGCCGCGCGCGCCGGTGCGCGCGCCCGGGGCGGCGGAGCCGGGGCGCAGCCCGTCCAGGAAGCGGGTCGGCTTGCGGCTGGCCCGGCCGCCCGGGGAGCGGGAGAGCGCCCAGGAGAGGCTGAGGTGCTTGCGGGCCCGGGTGACGCCGACGTAGAGGAGGCGACGTTCCTCCTCGACCTGCTCGTCGGTCTTGGCGTAGATGATCGGCAGGGTGCCCTCGGTGAGGCCGACCAGGAAGACGGCGTCCCATTCGAGGCCCTTGGCGGCGTGCAGCGAGGCGAGCGTGACGCCCTCGACGGCCGGGGCGTGCTGGGCCGCGGCCCGGGCGTCCAGCTCGGCGACGTAGGCGGCGAGGTCGGTGGTCTGGCCGGCCGCGGTGCGGGTGCGCTCGAACTCCTCGGCCAGCCGGACCAGGGCGGCCAGCGACTCCCAGCGGTCCCGGACGGCGCCGGAGCCGGCCGGGGGCTCGGCGGTGAAGCCGCGGGTGGCCAGGACCGCGCGGACCTGGCCGGCCAGGTCGGGGGCGTCGTCGGTGAGCGGGTCGGAGGCGGCCCGGGCGGCGCCGCGCAGCAGCACGCCGGCGTCCCGGACCTCGGGGCGCTCGAAGAACCGTTCCGCGCCCTTGAGCTGGTAGGGCACGCCGAGGTCGGCGAGGGCCTGCTCGTAGACCTCGGACTGGCCGTTGGTGCGGAACAGCACGGCGATCTCGCTGGCGCGCACCCCGGCGGCGAGCAGGTCCTTGATCCGGCGGCCGGTGGTCTCGGCCTCGGTGGGCTCGTCCTCGTACTCGGTGTAGACCGGCTCGGGGCCGGCCTCGCGCTGGGAGACGAGCTCCAGGCGGTGCCGGGCGGCCTCGCCGCGCGCCTGGGCGAGCAGCCCGTTGGCGAGGTGGACGACCTGGGGGGTGGAGCGGTAGTCGCGGACCAGCTTGACCACCGTCGCCTCGGGGTGCCGGGTGCGGAAGTTGAGCAGGTAGTCGGGGGTGGCGCCGGTGAAGGAGTAGATGGTCTGGCTGGCGTCGCCGACGACGCAGAGGCTGGCGCCGCCGTCGGGGCCGGTCCACCGGTCGAGCAGGCGCTGCTGGAGCGGGGAGACGTCCTGGTACTCGTCGACGGTGAAGTGCCGGTACTGGGAGCGGACCTGGTCGGCGATGTCCGGGCGGTCCTCCAGGATGGCGGCGGTGAGCAGCAGGACGTCCTCGAAGTCCATGCTGCCGCGGCGGCTCTTGGCCTCCTCGTAGACGCGGTAGACCTGGGCGGTCTCGGCCGGGTCGCGGGGGGCCTCGCGGCCGGACTTGGCGACGGCCGCGGGGTAGTCCTCGGGGGCGATCTGGGTGACCTTGGCCCATTCGATCTCGGCGGTGAGGTCGCGCAGTTCGGTGCGCTGGACGCGCAGGCCGCAGCGGCCGGCGGCCTCGGCGACGAGCTGGACCTTGCGTTCCAGGAGCTGGGGGACGGGGCCGCCGACGGCGCGCGGCCAGAAGTACTGGAGCTGGCGCAGCGCGGCGGCGTGGAAGGTGCGGGCCTGGACGCCGTCGGCGCCGAGCTGGCGCAGCCGGCCGCGCATCTCGCCGGCGGCGCGGGCGGTGAAGGTGACGGCGAGGACCTGCTGGGGGTGGTAGACGCCGCTGCGCACGCCGTAGGCGATCCGGTGGGTGATGGCGCGGGTCTTGCCGGTGCCGGCGCCGGCCAGGACGCAGACGGGACCGTGCAGGGCGGTGGCGACGGCGCGCTGCTCGGGGTCGAGCCCGGCGAGCACCGCGTCCGGGCCCGTGTCGGCACCGGGGTCGGCCCAGGGGGAGCCGTGGGGGCCGTCGTAGGGGCTGCCGCTCAAGAGGTCTTCCTGCATGCGTTCCATCCTCTCAGCCCGGGGGGACATCGCGGACGGGGTTGTCCACAGGCCCGGTGCGATCGCAGGATGATCACTCCGCGCGACGGTCGACGGCGCTCCGGAATGTCCGCCGCCCGGTGGACGTTCCTGCCGGTGACCGTACGCCCCCCTCTTTCGAAGGAGCCCCCTCGATGTCCGGCACCGTGACGATGTACAGCACGACCTGGTGTGGGTACTGCAACCGACTCAAGAGCCAGCTGGACCGTGAAGGCATCGGCTACACCGAGATCAACATCGAGGAGGACCCGGCGTCGGCGTCCTTCGTCGAGTCGGTGAACAACGGGAACCAGACCGTCCCGACGGTGCTGGTGACGCCGGTGGGCGGCGGCGAGCGGGTCGTGATGACCAACCCGAGCCTGCTGCAGGTCAAGAAGGCCCTGGCGTCCTGACCCCACCGGGTCCACACCCGCCGGGCGCGAACCCGCCGGGCCCGGGCCCGACCGGCCCCGACCCGGGCCCCGCGGGCCCGGGCCGCCGGGGCCGGCGCGCGTCACGGCGCGTCGGCCCGGGCCGGGTCGACGGGCGCGGCGGGCGCGGGCAGGGTGGTGCGGGCGCCGAGGTCGCCGACGCCGTAGACGAGCCGGCTGCGGTCGGCCGAGTAGCGGGTCTCGATGACCCGCACCGGCCCGCGCCGGTCGTAGGTGACGCGGGTCTGCACCATCAGCGGCACGCCGGGGCCGCCCTGGAACCACTGGGCCTCCTCGGGGCCCGGCATCCGCGCGACCAGGTGGTCCACCGCGCCGATCTCGGTGCGTCCGAGGGTGGCGAGCACCGCCTCGTCGCCGCCCTCGACGGGGTCGGGCTCCATCAGCGGGGTGCCGGCGGCGAGGCCGGCCCGGTAGTGGCTCTCCTCGATGGAGTACGGCTCGCGGTCGAGCAGCCGCAGCTGGCGGCGGACCACGATGGCCTCGCCGGGGCGCAGCCCGAGCCGTTCGGCGATGTCCACCCGGGCCCGGACGATCATCATCTCGAAGTCGGTGCCGAGTTCCCGCCCGGCTTCGGCGGCCTCGCCGAGGTAGACGTCGGAGGGCGCGGCGAGGCAGTCGCGCGGCGCGGGGGTCAGGCCGGGGCCGTAGGCGCGGTGGTCCAGGACGGGGTGTTCGCGCAGGTACGTGCCCTTGCCCTGGAGGCGGACCAGGCGGCCCTCGTTGACCAGGACGTCGACGGCGAGCCGGACGGTGTTGCGGGCGACGCCGTACTGGCGCTCCAGTTCGCTCTCGACCGGCAGGGC
This sequence comes from Kitasatospora sp. NPDC058046, assembly GCF_042885595.1. NCBI lineage: Bacteria > Bacillati > Actinomycetota > Actinomycetes > Kitasatosporales > Streptomycetaceae > Kitasatospora > Kitasatospora sp. NPDC058046. The sequence continues at coordinate 448,141 of NZ_JBHVRS010000002.1, read as the reverse complement.
GGCGTCGGCGGTGAACTCGCCCTCGGCGATCCGGCGGCGCAGGTCGGCGGCGAGGCGCTGGTATTTGGGGGATTGGGCGGTGCCCCGGGGGATTGTCACCCTCGTGAATGTAGCGAGCGCGGTGAGCCGGTATCAGCCGTTTCCGGCAATATCGTCCGAGCGGGTTGAATGCGCCCCCGCGCCGACCCCTTCCGGTAGCAGAACTGGCCCGTCCGGATACGAACAGCTGGTCGTGGTGAATTCGGGAAGGGGTTGGAGAGAAAAAGGGGGGCGCATGGAATTGACCACGCGCCCCCCTTTCGTCCTGGATTACCAGCGCGCCGCCGAGGGCAGCGGCTCCCCGTACCAGAGCTCGACCAGGTGCCGGGCGATCGAGATGCCGGACGGCGGCAGGATCTCGCCCGCCTCCATCCCGGCGCGCAGCTCCTCGCGGGAGAACCAGCGCGCCTCGGCCAGCTCCTCGCCGTCCACGGTGATCTCGGTGCCGCCGGGCAGCGCCCGGCCCAGGAAGCCGAGCATCAGGCTGGACGGGAACGGCCAGGGCTGGCTGGCCACGTAGCGCACCTCGCCGACCTTGACGCCCGCCTCCTCGTGCACCTCGCGGGCCACCGCCTGCTCGATCGACTCCCCCGGCTCGACGAAGCCGGCCAGCGTCGACCAGCGGCCCTCCGGCCACAGCGCCTGGCGGCCGAGCAGGCAGCGGTCCCGCTCGTCGGTGATCACCATGATCACCGCCGGGTCGGTGCGCGGGTAGTGCTCGGCCGCGCAGGAGGTGCAGCGCCGCACGTGCCCGGCGCCGGCCTTCTCGGTCGGGTGCCCGCAGCGCGAGCAGAAGCTGTGCAGCCGGTGCCAGTGCTCCAGCGCCACGGCGTGCACCAGCAGCCCGGCGTCCCGGTCCGACAGCAGCCCGCCGACCTCGCGCAGCCCGGCCGGCCGGGCGTCGCCGTCCAGCCGCCCGGGCAGGCTCTCGCCGGCCAGCGCGAAGTACGAGACGCCGTCCTGGTCGGTGCCGAGGAAGTACCGGTCGCCGGTCTGCGGGGCCTCGAAGGAGGGCATCAGCACGAGTTCGGTGCCCTGCGCGGTGTCGACCACGAACGCCTCGCCGCCGGCGATCGGCAGGACCCGGGTGTTCGGGTGGCTCCAGGCGGCCGCCAGCCAGGGCTCGTCGAGGCGGTGCTCGGCCGCCCGGTCCACCCCGGACCGGGCCAGGGCCAGGGGCAGCGGGCGCTCGGTCTCAGGCACGGTGCTCACGTCTGTTCCATCCCCACGTGGTGAATCATCCGGATGAGTGATCTGGCTGCCATGGTGCGCGCGGTGGGTGTCATGCCCCCGGCCGAAAGTTCTCGGCCAGGTCGCCCCAGAGGTACGCGGCCGTCTCCACGCCCTTGGCCAGCAGGTCCAGCTCGACCTTCTCGTTGACCGAGTGCCAGCCGTCCGAGGGCACCGAGATGCCGAGGAACAGCACCGGCGCGCCCAGCGCGTCCTGGAGGTCGGCGGCCGGGCCGGAGCCGCCCTCGCGGGTGAAGAGGATCTTCTGCTCGAAGGCCCGCCCCATCGCCCGGACGGTGGACTGGAGCGCCGGGTGGTCCAGCGGGGTCAGGCAGGGCCGGGTCGCGCCGGGGAAGACCAGCTCGTACCGGACGCCCTCGGGCACCCGCCCGGCCACCCAGTCCCGCACCGCGCCGCGGACCTGCTCCACCTCCTGCCCGGCGACCAGCCGGAAGGACAGCTTGAGGTGTGCCGAGGCGGGGACGATGGTCTTGCCGCCGGGGCCGGTGTAGCCGCCCCAGATGCCGTTGACCTCGGCGGTCGGGCGGGCCCAGATCCGCTCCAGGGTGGAGTAGCCGGCCTCGCCGCGGGTGCCGTACGACTTGGCGACCCGCAGCCACTGCTCCTCGTCGAAGGGCAGCTCGGCGAACAGCTCGCGCTCGGTCTCGGTCAGCTCGACGACGCCGTCGTAGAAGCCCGGGATCGCGACCCTGCGGTCGGCGTCGTGCAGGGCGGCGGCCAGCTCGGCCGCGACCTGGGCCGGGTTGGGGACGGCGCCGCCGAAGGAGCCGGAGTGGATGTCGGTGTCCGGCCCGTACAGGTCGATCTGGGCGTCGGCCAGGCCGCGCATGCCGGTGCAGACGGTCGGCGTGGTCGCGGACCACATGCCGGTGTCCGAGATGACGACCACGTCGGCGGCCAGCCGCCCGGCCTCGCGCCGGACCAGGTCGGCGAAGTTCGGCGAGCCGGACTCCTCCTCGCCCTCGATCAGCAGCTTGAGGTTGACGGCCGGCGCGGTGCGGCCGGTGGCGGCCAGGTGGGCGCGCACCCCCAGGGTGTGGAAGAACACCTGGCCCTTGTCGTCGGCGGCGCCGCGCGCGTACAGCCGGCCGTCGACCACGGTCGGGGTGAACGGCTCGGTGTCCCAGCCGTCCTCCCGGGCCGCGGGCTGCACGTCGTGGTGCCCGTAGACCAGGACGGTCGGCGCGGACGGGTCCCCGGAGGGCCACTCGGCGAACACCGCCGGCAGTCCGTCGGTCTCCCACACCTCGGCGACCGGGAAGCCGGTCTCCCCCAGCTTGGCGGCCAGCCACTCGGCCGAGCGCCGCACCTCGCCGGCCCGGGCCGGGTCGGCGGAGACGGAGGGGATGGCCAGCCACTCGGAGAGGTCGGCGAGGAACGCGGCCTGGTGCTGGTCGATGTAGGAGCGGACGACGCTGTCCGGGGTTCTCGTCATACCGACGACTGTAGTTCGCCCGTGCGGGTGCCCGCCCCGGCCGTCCGGCTGCCGGGCGTTCCCGGCTCTGTAACATGCGTCACCCCCGCCGCGACAGGGGTGCGCGACGGGGGTGACGGACGGGTGCGCCGGGCTCAGCCCGAGCGGCGCAGCAGGGTGATCCGCGAGCGGGTCATCACGGCGGCCAGGCCGGCCGCGAGCAGCGGCAGCAGCACCACGGTGGCGGCGATGGTGGGCCACGGGAAGACCACGATCGCCTTGTTGGCCAGCTCGGCGGCGCTCATCCCGGGGTAGCCGCCCGTCGCGGCCTCGACCTTGCGCAGCGCCACCCCCGGCACCACGCCGCAGACCGCGCCGAGCAGGGCGCCCATGGCGGCGATCACCCCGCACTGGAAGCCGGACAGCGAGCGCCGGATGCGGGGTTCGGCGCCGACCGCCGCGAGGGTGGTCAGGTCGCGCTGGGAGTCGGCGGCGGCCAGTCCGGTGGCGATGCCGGCCGCGCCGAGGGCGACGATGGCGGCGAAGACGTTCAGGCCGAGCTGGACCAGTCCGGCCCGGGACTCGTAGCCGCGTTCGATCTTGAGCATCGTGTGGTCGGTGAGCTTGGCCATCGCGCCGTCGGCCTTCTGCTGGGCGCCGTCGGAGGGCATCGCGGCGGGCAGCCAGACCGAGCCGGCCGGAGCGGTGGCGAAGCCGAGCCGGGCCGCGGTGGCCGGGCTGACCACGGCCTGGCCCGGGGCCGGCACCGAGGAGTCGACGAGGACGGCGTCCACGGCGATCTCGGTGGTGACCGGCTTCTCCCGGGAGTTGCCGCTCGAATCGGGGTGGACCGGCAGGGTGTACTGGAGGGCGAGCTTGCCGTCCTTGAGGTACCGGGGGTCGAAGACCACGGCCTTGCCGGCCGCGAGGGCCTGGCCGGCCCCCTGGTCGGTGACGCCGTAGAGGTTGCGCAGCAGGGTGGCGTCGCCGGCGACCAGCGCGGTGTACGGGGTGCTGCGGCGGTTGTCCGACTTGCAGCGCGGGTCCGTCCCCATGATCCGGTAGTGCTCCGCGGGGTCGAGCTCGTTGGTCGGGTCGAGGGCGGGGCAGCGGTCCGCCTTGGGCACCTCGACCCTGATGTAGCCGCAGAAGCTGCCGTCGGGGCAGTTGCCCTTGGGCTCGACGCGCTGGACGTCGGCGCGCTGGCCGAGGTCGGGGATGCTGCGTTCGACGGCCTCGCGCGCCTGCGGCAGCAGCTTGCTGTCGGCGTCGGTCATCCAGCCGCTGCCGAGCATGACGGCCTTGGAGGGCCCGGAGGCGACGTAGTCGCGCCGGTTCTGCTCCTCGTAGCTGGCCATGTAGACGCTGACCGCGACGGAGCCGGCGACGGCGGCCATCACGGCGGCCACGGCGGGCGCGGTGCGGCCGCGGTGGCGCACCGAGTCGCGCAGGGCGAGCCGGGGGCCGAGCGAGAGCCAGCGGCCGAGCCGGCCGAAGAGCCCGACCAGGTAGGGCGTCAGGACGACCATGCCGAGCTCCGCGACGACCGAGCCGCCGAGGACGGCGACGCTGCGGTTGCCGATGCCGCTGGTCGCGCCGAACAGGGCGAGGGCGGCGCCGCCGCCGAGCATCAGCAGACCGAGGACGGCGAGCTTGCGGCTCGGCGGCTTGAGCGTGTCGCGGCCGGTCAGCGCGGCGACGACGTCCTGGCGGGAGGCCTGGACGGCGGGCACGACGGCGGCCAGCAGGCCGGTGACGAGACCGACCAGGAGGATGCCGAGCAGGTCGAGCGGCTGCAGGTTGAAGTGGCCGAAGCGCTTGCCGGAGTAGTCCTCGGCGCTGGTGCGCAGCAGGGCGACCAGGCCGACGCCCAGGCCGAGGCCGACCAGGGCGCCGGTGACGCCGAGGACGATGCCGCCGCCGAGCACGACCGAGCGGACGTTGGCGCGTTCACCGCCGGCCGCGGCCAGCAGCCCGAGCTGCCGCCGCGAGCGCCGTGCGCCGACGGCGAAGGCGGGGCCCGCGAGGAGGACGATCTCCAGCAGGGCCATGCCGACGACGGTGGCGAGGATGACGACGTCGGTCCGGTTGAGGTAGGAGGTCTCCTCGCCGCCGCGCGACTTCTGCTCGACGTAGTAGGGGACCTCGGCGCGGGCCGGCGGGTCGAGCAGGACGGCGCGGGAGGTCACGGTGAAGCCGTACTCGTTGACCTCCTTGACCTTGTTCCAGTCGAGCGCGGCCCCGGCCGGGAGCTTGACGAGCCAGCGGGAGGTCTCGGTGCCGGCCTCGCGGGCGTTGTCCGTCCTGGTGGCCTTGGCGAGCCGCTCCAGCAGGGTGCCGGGGCGGGCGGTCAGTTCGGTGGCCCGCAGCTCACCGGGGTACTCGTAGGCGCCGCTGATGGTGAAGGGGGCGGACTCCAGGCCGCGGACGGCGGTCTTGTCGCCGACCTTGAGGCCGGAGCGCTTGAGGAAGTCCGTGGTGACGGCGGCCTCGGTGTCGGCGGCCGGGGCGCGGCCCTGGACCAGGTTCACCCGGCCCTGCCAGACCGGGTCGGTCAGGTCGGCCTCGCCGACCCGGGTGCTGAGCAGGCCCTGGGCGCTGCTCGCGGCGGTGTACGGGCCCGAGAGCTCCGGCACCAGGACGGCGCCGGCCGGGAGCAGCTGGCGGGCCAGCTCGGCGGGGGCGGTGTCCAGGGAGCGCCGCTGGACGGGGGTGTACGCGGGGGCTTCGCCCTCCTTGGCGTCGTCCTTGGGGTCCTTGACGGTGAAGCCCTTGTCGGGGTCCGGCGCCTGCTTGACGGTGGAGCCGGCCTCGACCACGCTCAGCTCGCCGGCGGCCTGGCCGATGAGCCGCGCCACCTGTTCGGTGGGCGTGAGCTCGGCGCTGCGGAAGACGACGTCGGCGCCGGTGACGCCGAGGACGGGCAGGGCGACCATCGCGATGACGAGGGCGCTGCGGCCCTTGGCGCGCAGGGCGTCGCGGCGGGCTATGCGCAGGGCGACCCGCCAGGCGCTGAGCTTCACTCGTCCACCTTCAGGGCGTTGCCGGCGGCGGTGACGAGCAGGCTGGCGGCGTCCTGGCTGACGGACTCGTCGACCATCCGGCCGTCGCGCAGGAAGACGACCCGGTCGGCCCAGGCGGCGTGCCGGGCCTCGTGGGTGACCATCATGGCGGCGGCGCCGGCGTCGCAGCGGGCGCGCAGGACGGCGAGCACGGCTTCGCCGGTGGTGGAGTCGAGGGCGCCGGTGGGCTCGTCGGCGAGGACGAGGCGGCGGTCGCCGATCAGGGCGCGGGCGATGGCGACGCGCTGCTGCTGGCCGCCGGACATGTCGTCGGGGAAGCGGTCGGCGAGCTCGGGGATGCCGAGCTCCTCCAGGGCGACGAGGGCCTCGCGGCGGGCGGCGCGGGTGGACAGCCCGTCGAGTTCGCGCGGCAGCGAGATGTTCTCGGCGGCGGTGAGCGCCGGGATCAGGTTGTAGTCCTGGAAGACGTAGCCGACGGAGCGGCGGCGGACCTGGGCGAGCTTCTTGCGGTTGAGGCCGCCGAGGGCGACGCCCTCGACCAGGACCTGGCCGCCGCTCGGGGTGTCCAGGCCGCCGGCCAGGGTGAGCAGGGTCGACTTGCCGGACCCGGAGGGGCCCATGACGGCGACGAACTCGCCGGGGTGGACCTTGAGGTCGACGCCGCGCAGGGCCTGGACCTCGGCGGCGCCGTGGCCGTGGACCCGGGTGACGTTCTCCAGGTGGAGCACCGGCATCTGCCGGGCCTCTTGGGTGTGGGACACGAATTCCCCCCTTGTGCTGGGTGTGGGCTCGGAGTCGGGCCGAGCCTGGTGGTTCGGGTGGCGCGCGGACTCACGCGCGCGGACTCAGGCGGTGGGCTCGAGCGGTGGGCTCGAGCGGTGGGCTCAAGCGATGCGCTCGGGCGGTGGGCTCAGGCCCGCAGGCGGCGGCCGCGTTTCGCGGGCGCGCCGTCGTCGCGGGCGGCCTCGGCGGTGCGGGCCTGCAGGAGTTCGGCCTGCTGGGCGAGCCGGGTCTCGCAGTGGTCGAGCCAGCGGATCTCCGCTTCGGTCTGGAAGATCAGCTGGTCGAGGACGAGCAGCCAGGCGAGGTCGTTGCTGGCGGAGGGCACCACGCCGGGGCGCTTCTCGCCGGCGAGGGCGCGGCCCTTGAGCCGGGTGTAGTCCTGGAGCGCCTTGATGCTGTGCCGGCGCTGGCCCTGGACGACGGCGGAGACGTCCACTCCGGGGACGGTGACCGCCATGGCGAGCTTGATCGCCAGTTCGTCGCGCGGGGGGTTGGTCCGGGGCACCGGGGTGTCGAACCAGGACCGCAGCTCCTCCCGGCCGGCGTCGGTGGCGGCGTAGAACTGGTGGCCCTCGCCGTCCTCCCCCGCCGGCTCGACCAGCCCGTCGCGCTCCAGTCGCGACAGCGTGGTGTAGACCTGCCCGACGTTGAGCGGCCAGGTGGCGCCGGTGCGCGCCTCGAACTCGGTGCGCAGCTGGTAGCCGTAGCGCGGGCCCTGGTCGAGCAGGGCGAGCAGACCGTGACGGATGGACATACCGAGTATGTATACCCGGTATGCCCTACCGCCTCAAGCCGGGCCCCCCTCCCCCGGGGACCGGGTACCGTCGTGCGGTGTGAGCCAGTTGCGCATCGCCACCTTCAATCTGTTGCACGGACAGCCGCTCGCCCCGGACGGCGCGCCGCGGCCCTACCCGTCCGACCCCGGCGGGCCGTTGGCCGAGGCGGTGGCCGCACTGGACGCCGACGTGCTGGCGCTCCAGGAGGTGGACCGCCACCAGGCGCGCTCCGGCCTCACCGACCAGGCGGCGGTGGCCGCCGCGGCGATGGGCGCCAAGGACTGGCGCTTCGCCGCCGCGCTGCACGGCCGCCCGGCGCCGGTCGCGGGCTGGGTGCCGGAGCCGTCCGGTCCGGTCGGCCTGCGGGTGTACGGGCCGGACGAGGTCGGCGACGGCGCCGCGCCCTCGTACGGGACGGCGCTGCTGACGAGGCTTCCGGTCCGGCACTGGCGGGCCCGCCGGTTCGCCCCGGCCCCGTTCGGGCTGCCGCTGCGGGTGGCCGGGCGGCGCGGGCTGACCCCGGTGCCGGACGAGCCGCGGGCGGCGCTGGCGGCCGTCCTGGAGGGCGAGCACGGGCCGTTCACCGTGGTGGCGGCGCACCTGTCCTTCGTCCCCGGCTGGAACATGGCGCAGCTGGCCGGCATCCGGCGCTGGATCGCCGACCTGCCCCGGCCGTACCTGGTGCTGGGCGACTTCAACCTGGTCGGCGCCGTGCCGCGGACGGTGCTCGGCGGGGCGACGGCGCTGGAGCGCACCGCGCCGCGGGCGCGGGTGCGCGAGCTGCGGGCGGCCCGGCGGGCCCGGCCCGCGCTGACCGAGCCGCGCCGGCGCCGGGTGCGCGAGCCGCGGCCGCGCCTGCAGGGCTGGTACGACCTGGCGCGCACGCCGACCTACCCCTCGCACCGGCCCGCGGTGCAGTTCGACCACGTGCTGGCGATCGGTGTGCCGCGGACGGCGGTCGGCCCGGCGGCGGCGCCGCGCGCGGTGGTGTCGGACCACCGCCCGCTGCTGGTCGAGGTGTCCCTGTAGGGCCTCAGTGGCGCGCCAGGACCCCGGCCTGCTGCGGGAGGTGGACGGTGGCCGCGCCCCGGGGTGCTCCGGGCCCGAGCGCGGGCGGCGGGTCGAACTGGAGCAGCAGCATGGCCGCGTCGTCGCCGAGCTGGCGCCCGACGTGGCGCACCACGTCCTCGTGCAGGCGCTGCAGGACGTCGGCCGGGCGGCCGGCGGCGCAGCGCGGGAGGCGTTCGGCGAGCGGGTAGAAGACGCCGGCGCGGTCGCGGGCCTCGATCACCCCGTCGGTGAACAGCAGGACCCGGTCCTCGCCCTGGAGCAGCAGCCGGTGCACCGGCGGGCGGACGTCGGCCGGGTCGAGGACGCCCAGCGGCGGTACGGTCTCGGCGAGTTCGAGCGGGCTGACCTCGCCGCCGCGCAGCAGCAGCGGGGCCGGGTGGCCGCAGTTGACGATCTCCGCGGCGCCGTCGGGGCGGACGCCGATCAGCACCAGGGTGACGAACTCCTCCTCCACGCCCGGGTGGTCGTTCTCGTGCAGGGCGCGGTCGAGGCTGACGGCCAGCCAGCCGGCCACCCGGTCCAGGGCGGCCTCCTGGTGGGCGGCTTCGCGGAAGGCGCCGAGCACGGCGGCGGCCGTCTCCACCGCGCCGAGGCCCTTGCCGCGGACGTCCCCGACCACGGCCCGCACCCCGTGCCGGGTGTTGACCACCTCGTAGAGGTCGCCGCCGATCCGGGCGTGCGCGGCGGCGGCCTCGTAGTGGACGGCCGCCCGGACGGTGCCGACCCGTTCGGGGACGGGCCGCAGCAGCACCCGGCGGGCGATCGAGGCGACCAGCTGGGCGTCGGCCAGCGCCTGTTCCTGGCGCAGTCTCAGGGTGGCGCTGACCCAGCCGATCGCGGCGACGAGCAGGATCGCGAAGACGCTGGCGGCGTGCACGGATTCGCCGAGCGTGTCGCTGCGGAAGGCCATCAGGAAGGCCGCCGCCTCGGTGCCCAGACCGATGGCGAGCGGGTACCAGGTTCGGCGGCTGACCACGGCGGCCAGCGCGGGTACGGCGGTGAGGGCCGGTTCGACCGTCACCTCGGTGCCGCTGAGGTAGTCGAGGGCGACGATCAGCACCATGCCGATGAACGGCAGCGCCAGCGCCGTCCTCGGCCAGGTGCCGGTCGCGCGCGGAGCGGGCCCCGGTGTCGGCCCGGTGAACCGCTCTCTGATCCATCCGGTCGCGCTCAACTTCGGTCTCTCCAGCAGAAGACGCCGATGCCCGAGGGCACCTGCGGTGATGACTGAGGGTCAGGGAATACGGGCCTCGCTGGCGGCCGGAGCACGGGGGTTGACCGGTTACCGACCCCACAATAGGCGCGAAACGTGCATGACGCACAGGTTTCGGGCACTGGCGTGATGACTTGGATGCTCTGTGTGACTCAATAGTCACTGTTCCCGATCAGGAGCCGTTCCAACTCTTTTCGGTCGGGAAGTCCTGCGGGACGGACGATCCGTCCGCTGCGGACGTACAGGAAGGAAGCCGTGACCTGCTCGGGATCGACGCCCGCGTGCTCGGCCCAGGCCAGCCGGTAGACCGCGAGCTGCAACGGGTCGGCGGTCTCCTCCCGGTGGGTCTTCCAGTCCACCACTTCGTAGCGTGACGCACCACCGGATTCCGACAACGCGTCATCTTCCCGGTAGACCGCGTCGATCCGTCCCCGCACCACCCGTCCCGCCAGCACCAGCTGGAACGGCGCCTCCACCCGGTGGGGCTTGCGCTGCGCGTACGGGGTGCGCAGGAACGCCTCCTTGAGCCGCTCCAGGTCCTGCTCGTCCTCGATGCCGTCGTCGTCGGCGCCGGGCAGCGCGCCGGGCTCGACCAGCAGCAGCGGCTCGATCCGGGACTGCACCCAGGCGTGGAAGCGGGTGCCGCGCCGGGCCGCCGGCTGCGGGGGGCGCGGCATCGGACGGGCCAGCTCGTGCGCGAAGCCGTCCGGGTCGGCGGCGAGGCGCAGCAGCTGGGTGGCGGACAGCGAGGCGGGCAGCGGAACGTCCCGCGCGGTGCGCCGGGAGCGCTCCAACTCGCCCAGCAGCGCGGTCAGATCGCGGTCCCAGGAGGCGACCTGGCGCTGGTCCTCGGAGGTCAGCTCCTCGGCCTCGGGGGCCGCCGCGCCCGCCACCCGCGCGCGCACCACCTCGGCGACCCGGCGGCGGGCGTGCTGGGCGGCCGGGTCCAGCGGCAGCGGCCAGGGGCGCTCGACCGGGGAGGCCAGCGCCGGGTTCTCGGCGCCCTTCTCCGGCTGCTCGGCCCAGTGCTCGACCTCGCCGGCGCCGGGCCGCTCGCAGTGCTCGCGCAGCCGCTCCAGGAAGTCGGACGGGCCGCGGACGGTCTTCTGGCTCGGCCCCCACCAGTGCCCGGAGGCCAGCAGCAGCGACCGGGGGCGGGTGAACGCCACGTAGCCCAGGCGCAGTTCCTCGACGGCGGAGTGGTCGGCCAGCTCCTTCTTGAAGGCCGTCATCGACTTCCCGTTCCACCCGCCGCGCACGTCGGGCAGCGTTTCGGCGTCGCCGCGCAGGGCGTGCGGGAGCACGCGCTTGGTGCTCGTCCAGCGTTCGCGCGGGCTGGACGACGGGAACGCGCCCCGTACCAGGCCGGGGACGGCGACCACGTCCCACTCCAGGCCCTTGGACTTGTGCGCGGTGAGCACCTTCACGGTGTCCTCGCCGCCGGGCAGGCTGCTGTCCAGGCCGCGCTCGTACTCCTGGGCGGCGCGCAGGAAGCCGAGGAAGGCGGCGAGGCCCGGGTCGCCGTCGAGGTCGGCGAAGGAGGCGGCGACGTCCAGGAAGGCGTGCAGGGTCTCCCGCCGCCGGGCGGCCAGGGCCTGTGGGGAGGCGGCGAGTTCGACCTCCAGGCCGGTGACGGACAGCACCCGGTGCAGCACGTCCATCAGCGGGTCGGCGAGCGAGCGGCGCAGGTCGCGCAGTTCGGCGGCGAGCCGGGCGAAGCGCACCCGCGCCTCGGCGGAGAACGGCAGGTCGTCGGGCTTCCCCTCGTCGCCGGCCGAGGCGTCGAGGAAGGTCTCCACCGCGTCGGCCAGCGAGACCACCTCGGTCGGGTCGGCCTCGGCGACGGCCGCGGCCAGCGCCTCGACGCCCTCGGGGTGGTCGGTGCGCACCAGGTCGGCGGCCCGGCGGCCGAGCAGGGCGAGGTCGCGCGGGCCGATCCGCCAGCGCGGGCCGATCAGCAGGCGCACCAGCGCGGCGTTGGCGGTCGGGTCCTGCAGCACCTCGCAGACCGCCACCAGGTCGGCCACCTCGGGCAGCTGCAGCAGCCCGCCGAGGCCGACCACCTCGACCGGCACCTCCCGGGCGACCAGCGCGGCGTGGATGTCCGGGAAGGCCGCGCCGCCGCGGCACAGCACGGCGATCCGGCCGGGCGCGGTGCCGGTGCGCACCAGGTGGGCGATCGAGTCGGCCAGCCAGTCGACCTCCTCGGCGTGGGTGGGCAGCAGCGCCGCGCGCACGTAGCCGTCCCGCTCGGCGCCGGGGGCCGGGCGCAGCGCCTCCACGCCCTCGTGCATCTCCCGCAGCGGGGCGGCGAGTTCGTTGGCGAAGGCGAGCAGGCGGCCGCCGCTGCGGCGGTTCTCGCTGAGCGCGTAGCGGTCGGCGGGGCGGCCGTCGGCCTTCGGGAAGTGCCGGGGGAACTCGTCGAGGTTGGCCACCGAGGCGCCGCGCCAGCCGTAGATCGCCTGGCAGGGGTCGCCGACGGCGGTCACCGGGTGGCCGCTGCCGGTGCCGGTTCCGTCGCCGGGGGCGCCGAACAGGCCGGCGAGCATCAGCCGCTGGGCGACCGAGGTGTCCTGGTACTCGTCCAGCAGCACCACCTTGAACTGGCCGCGCAGCAGCTCGCCGACCTCCGGGCGCTGCTGGGCGAGGCGGGCGGCGGCGGCGATCTGGTCGCCGAAGTCCATCAGCCCGGCGGAGCGCTTGCGGCGCCGGTAGTCCTCGACGAGGCGCAGCAGCTCCAGCCGGGCCCGGGCGGTGGCCGGGACGGCCCGCAGGTCGTCGTTGGTGAGCTTGACGGTGGCGAGGGTGTCCAGCAGCCGTTCGTCGAACTCGCGCAGGGTCTGCGGCTCGACCAGGTGCTCGGCGAGTTCGCCGTCCAGTGCGGTCAGGTCGGCGACCAGGTTGGCGAAGGTGCCGGTGAGGGCGGGGAACGGGCCGCGGGCGGTGCGCAGCACCTTGGCGGCGAGCTGGAAGCGGGTGGCGTCGGCGAGCAGCCGGACGTCCGGTTCGATGCCGATCCGCAGGCCGTGCTCCTTGAGCAGGCGCCCGGCGAAGGCGTGGTAGGTGGAGATCTCCGGGTCGCCGAGCGGCTCGGCGCCGTCCCGGTCGACGACCCCGGCCCGCAGGAGGGAGGCGCGCACCCGCTCGGAGAGCTCGCCGGCGGCCTTGTTGGTGAAGGTGAGGCCGAGCACCTCCTCGGGCCGCACGGCGCCGGAGCCGACCAGCCAGACCACCCGGGCGGCCATCACCGTGGTCTTGCCGGAGCCCGCGCCGGCGACGATCACGGCCGGCTCCAGGGGGGCTGCGACGGCCGCCATCTGCTCCCGGTTGAACGGGATGCCGAGCAGCTCCTTGAGCTGGTCGGGATGGCTGAGCACGGCGGTCACCCCGCAACCGTAACCGGAGCGTCGGACAGGATTCACTCCACGAGCTGCGCCCCGTCGCGCTGGGCGGAGCAGCTGCGGCGGAAGGTGCAGCGGTCGCAGCCGCCGCCGGTCTGCGGGACGAAGCGCTCGGCGAGGACCTTCCCGGCCGCCTCGGCGAGCAGGTTCTCGATCCAGGGCTCGCCCTGCGGCGGCTCCTGGTGCTGCACCTTGGGGGTGTCCTGGGCGGCCTTGGCGGCGGGCTCGCGCAGGTGGACGAGTTCGGCGCCGCCGGTGTCCGGCGGGTGCCCGGGGAAGCCGGGCAGCTCGTTGAGGGCGCCGGCCCGGACGGCGAGCTGGTAGACGGCGAGCTGCTTGTGCTCGGGCAGCGACCTGTCGGTGGGTATCTGCTTGCCGGTCTTGAAGTCGACCACGTAGGCCCGCCCGGCGGAGTCCTTCTCCACCCGGTCCATCGAGCCGCGGATGCGCACCGAGACGCCGCCGACGTCGAGGGTGACGTCGAAGCCGTGCTCGGTGGCGACGAGGTCCCGGCCGCGCTCCAGGACGTGCCAGTTGAGGAAGCGCTCCAGGGCGGCGCGGGCCTCGGTCTTCTCCTGCTGGGACTTCCAGGGCGCGTCGAAGGCCAGCGCGTCCCAGACGGTGTCCAGCCGCTCCATGAGCACGGCGAGGTCGGCGGGGGTGCGGCCGGAGCCGACCTCGTCGGCGAGGGCGTGCACCACGTTGCCGAAGCCCTGGGCGGCCGAGCCGGCGCCGCGCGCCTTGACCTCCTTGTCCAGGAACCACTGCAGGGAGCAGCTCTCCAGCTGTTCCAGCCCGCTGCCGGACAGCCGGACGGGTACGTCGGCGCTGCGCAGCGGCTCGGCGGCGGCGGTCGGGTCGTCCAGGCCCCACCAGCGCTCGGGGCGGGCGGCGGGGACCAGCGGCTGCCCCTCCTCATCGGTGGCGGCGGCGAGGGTGGCGAGGCGTTCGGCGGCGGCGCGGCGCAGTTCGGGCGAGCGGGCGGGGTCGACGGTGACGGCGCGCAGTTCGGCGACCAGCGCGGCGACGGACAGCGGGCGGCGCGGCCGGTGGGTGACGTCCTCGACGGTGACCGGCGGGGTGCGGCGGACGACCCTGCCGGTCCTGGGGTCGACGTCCTCGCGGTAGAGCTCGCGCAGGAAGCGGGACGGTTCGTCGCCGTCGTCGGCGGGGGCCTTGACGGCGGTGACGATCAGCCGTTCCTTGGCGCGGGTCGCGGCGACGTAGAAGAGCCGGCGCTCCTCGCCGAGCAGCGCGCCCGGGGAGAGCGGTTCGGCGAGGCCGTCGCGGCCGATCCGGTCGGCCTCCAGCAGGGAGCCGCGGCGGCGCAGGTCGGGCCAGAGGCCGTCCTGGACGCCGGCCACCACGACCAGGCGCCACTCCAGGCCCTTGGAGCGGTGGGCGGTCATCAGCCGCACCGCCTCGGGGCGCACGGTCCGGACGGTGAGGGTGTCGGCGGCGATGTCCTGGGCTTCGAGTTCGGCGAGCAGGTCGAGGGCGCTGCGGTGGCCGGTGACCTGTTCCTCGGCGCGGGCTGCGGTCTCGAACAGGGCGCAGAGCGCGTCCAGGTCGCGGTCGGCGTTGCGGCCGGCCGCGCCGCCGCGCAGGGCGGCCCGTTCCAGTCGCTCGCGCCAGCGGCGGCTGCCGTCCCACAGCTCCCAGAGCGCCTCCTCGGCGGTGCAGCCGCCGGCCAGCAGTTCGCGGACCTTGCGCAGCAGGGTGCCGAGGTCGCGGGCGCGGCGGGCGTGCGCGGGGTCGAGGGCGACGAGGCGCTCGGGTTCGGCGAGGGCCTCGCGGATCAGTTCGCCGGCCGGGCGGGGGGCGGCGGCGGGGCCGGGGCCGGGGTCCGTCGGCACGCTCCCGTCGTCCGCCCCGCCCTCGGGGGTCCGGAGGCGGGCCCTGGCCTCGGCGCGCAGCGCGGCGCGTTCCTCCTCGCGCAGGGCACGGCCGAGGCGGCGCAGGTCGGAGCCGTCGAGGCCGCCGAGCGGGCCGGTGAGCAGGGCGTGCGCCAGGTCGGTGGTGAGCGGGTCGGGGGCGTCCGGGTCGCCCTGCTTGTCGCGGGCGGCCTGTTCGGCGCAGACCCGCAGGGCGAGCAGCAGCTGGGCGACGGCCGGCTCCTCGCGCAGCGGCAGGTCGTCGCCGTCGATCTCCAGCGGGACGCCGGCCGCGCCGAGGGCCCGCCGTACGCCGGGGATGGAGCGGGCGCCGGCCCGGACGAGCACGGCCATCTCGCCCCAGGGCACACCGTCCTCCAGGTGGGCGCGGCGCAGCAGGTCGGCGATCGAGTCGAGTTCGGCGCCGGGGGTCGGGTAGGTGTAGACCTCGACCCTGCCGCCTTCGCGGGAGGGCAGCAGGGCGCGGTGCTGGGCGAGCTTGTCGGCGGGCAGCCGGCCCATCGGCATCCGGCGGGCGACCTCCCGGGAGGCGGCGAGCAGCAGGGCGCCGGAGCGGCGGGAGACCCGCAGCACCTTGACCTCGGCGGGGCTGCCGTCGGCCTGCCGGAAGGTCTGCGGGAAGTCGAGGATGCCGTTGATGTCGGCGCCGCGGAAGGCGTAGATCGACTGGTCCGGGTCGCCGACCGCGACGAGGTCGCGTCCGCCGCCGGCGAGCCGGCGCAGCAGCCGGACCTGGGAGGGGTCGGTGTCCTGGTACTCGTCGACGAAGACGACGTCGTAGCGCCGCCGCAGCTGCTCGGCGACGTCGGGGCGCTCGGCGAGCAGCACGGCGCGGTGGACGAGTTCGGCGTAGTCGAGGACGCCGCGCAGGTCGAGCACGTCGAGGTAGTCGGCGAGGAAGTGCGCGGCGGCGGCCCAGTCGGGGCGCTGGACGCCCTGGGCGAAGCGTTCGAGTTCGGCTTCGCCGAGGCCGAGTTCGCGGCTGCGGGCGAGGACGGCGCGGACCTCGTCGGCGAAGCCGCGGGTGGTCAGGCAGGCCCGCAGGTCCAGCGGCCAGGCGATCCGGCCGAGGCCGAGCTTGGCGTCCTCGGCGCCGCCGGCCAGCAGTTCGCGGACCATGACGTCCTGTTCGGGGCCGGAGAGCAGCCGCAGCGGCTCGGCGTAGTCCTCCGGGTCCTGGTGGGCGCGCAGCAGGGCGTAGCAGTAGGAGTGGAAGGTGGTGGCCTGGGGGGCGGCGGCGGTGCCGCCGAGCCGTCCGGACATCCGGTCGCGCAGTTCCGTCGCGGCCTTGCGGCTGAAGGTGAGGACGAGGATCCGCTCGGGGTCGGTGCCGTCCTCGATCCGCCGGGCGACCGCCTCGACCAGGGTGGTGGTCTTGCCGGTGCCCGGCCCGGCCAGCACCAGCAGCGGCCCGCCGGGGTGCTCGACCACGGCGCGCTGGTAGGCGTCCAGCACGGGTGGGTCGGGCTGGACGAGCGGGCTGCGCACGAGCCGGTACGGGGAGGTCACGAACGGGTCCTGGGGTCGAACAGGGGGCATGGCGGGGCGGGCCCGCGTCGGACCCGCCCGTATCGAGCCTACGGTCCCGCGCTGTCAGTCCGGTCCGTGCGGCGGCCGTCGGTCAAGCCCCCCTAGGGAATCGGCCGACCGTCCCAGCGGGCCCGCTTGAGGTCGACCCGGGGCGGGTCGGCGAGTTCGCGCAGCGGGGTGCCCTCCTCGCCGTAGTGGTCGAGGGCGCGGTGCTCGTGCCCGGGCAGCAGCCGGCCGTCCGCGCGGACGACCCGCCACCAGGGCACCGGGCCGCCGTACAGGGCCATCACCCGGCCGACCTGTCGGGGGCCGCCCTGGCCGAGGTACTCGGCGACGTCGCCGTAGGTCATCACCCGGCCGGGTGGAATCCGCTCGGTCAGGTCGAGCACCAGTTCGGCGAACGGCGGCAGGGCGTCCGGAGGGCCGTCGTGTGTTGCGTCCGTCACCTGCGGCATTCTTCCCTACGGGGGCGCGCCCGCGGCCCCGTCCGTACGATCCGCCGCGCCCGATCCGCCCCCTGTCCCGCACGGGGCGCCGGGGCATGCCACCATCTTCCGGGGCGGTGAGTGGTGATACGAGGACAAGACCAGATGACCGGGACGGCTGACGTGGGCGTGGACAAGGACTCCGACGAGTCCGCTGCCGCCGTGCCGTCGGCGCCCGGGAGCGGGGGCGAGGGCCGGCCCGAACCCGGGCCGACGCCGGAAGTCTCCCTGATCAAGGACCGGACGATCAAGACCCCCGCACCCGCGAAGACCCCCGAGCAGCCCGGCCCGCCCCCGGCCGAGACCACCGGCGCCCCGGCGCCCGCGGCCCCCGCCGCCCCGCCCGGGGAGCCCGAGCCGCCGGACGAGGCCCCGCACCTGGACGTCGACGAGCCGCTGCTCGCCGCCCGCGCGCACCGCCCGTCCGACCTGATCCGCTTCCTGGCCGGCGTCCTCGGGATCGTCGCCGTCTTCGTGCTGGCCGGCATCGCCACCTCGACCACCACCGGCATCGAGCAGGACATCGCCTCCAACGCACCGCACTTCTCCGCGGTGTTCTCCACCATCACCGGCCTGCTCTCCAGCGTCGCGGTGCTCGCCGTGCCGCTGGCCTTCGCGGTCGAGCGGCTGATCAAACGCGACGGCCTGCGGGTCGCCGACGGCGTGCTCGCCTCGGTGCTGGCGTACGGCGTCTCGCTCGGCATCGACTGGTGGGTGGCCGAAGGCGCCTCCGACCACATCCGGGACGCGCTGACCCAGCTGCCGCTGGACAGCACCGGCACCCTCACCGACCCGGTGCACGGCTACCTCGCCCCGGTGATCGCCTACATGACCGCCGTCGGCATGTCGAGCAGACCGCGCTGGCGGGTCGCCCTGTGGGTGGTGGTGGTCTTCAGCGGGGTCACCGAGCTGCTCGGCGGCTACACCACCCCGCTGTCGCTGCTGCTCACCGTGCTGACCGGCTGGTCCGTCGCGTACGGCACGCTGTACGCGATCGGCTCCCCCAACATCCGGCCCACCGGCCAGCACCTGATGATCGGCCTGCGCAAGGTCGGCTTCACCCCGGCCGGTGCCATGCGCGCCCCCGACGCCCCCGGCGGCACCCGCCGCTACCAGGTCACCCAGCAGGGCGGCCCCCCGCTGGACGTGCACATCATCGACCGCGAGCAGCAGGCCTCCGGCTTCTTCTACCGGGCCTGGCGGCGGCTGCGGCTGCGCTCGGTGGCGGTGCGCCGCAGCCCCCAGTCGCTGCGCCAGGCGCTGGAGCAGGAGGCCCTGATCGCGTACGCGGCGGCCGCCTCGGGCGCCCGCGCGCCGCAGCTGGTCGCCACCTCCGAGCTCGGCCCGGACGCCGCGATCCTGGTGTACGAGAACGTCGAGGGCCGCACCCTGGACGAGCTGGCCGACGAGGAGGTCACCGACCCGGTGATGGCCTCGATCTGGCAGTCGGTGACCGCCCTGCACGAGCGCCGGATCGCCCACCGCCGGCTCACCGGCGAGTCCCTGCTGGTGGTGGACGGGCGGACCGGCTGCCTGGTCAACCTCTCCGGCGGCGACATCGCCGCCACCGACCTGACCCTGCGGATCGACGTCGCCCAGCTGCTCACCACCTTCGCCCTGCGGATCGGCCCGGAGCGCGCCGTCGCCACCGCCAACGCGGTGCTCGGCGCCGAGCGGGTGGCGCAGGCGCTGCCGCTGCTCCAGCCGGTCGGGATGAGCCGCTCCACCCGGGTCGACCTCGCCAAGCTCACCAAGGAGCGCAAGGCCGCCGCCCGGGCCAGGGCGCTGGAGCAGGTCGCGGCCGGCGAGCGCACCCAGGAGCAGGCCGAGGAGGACATCGCGGCGGCCGGCGAGGACCTGCTGAGCCGCATCCGCGGCCAGATCCTCCAGATCGCCCCCGAGGCCCCGATGGCCCCGGCCAAGCTGGAACGGCTGAAGCCGAAGAGCCTGATCATGGTGATCGCGCTCACCTTCGCCGCCTACCTGGCCCTGACCACCATCAAGCCGGCCCAGCTGAAGCTCTCCCAGATGAACTGGGCCTGGGCCGCGGCCGCCCTGCTCGCCGCCGCCTTCAGCTACGTCGCCGCCGCGATGAGCCTGACCGGCTTCGTGCCCGAGAAGCTGCCGTTCCGGCGCACCGTCGCCGCCCAGCTGGCCGGCTCCTTCGTCAAGCTGGTCGCCCCCGCCGCGATCGGCGGCATCGCGCTCAACACCCGCTACCTGCAGAAGGCCGGCATCCGCTCCGGCCAGGCGGTGGCCTCGGTCGGCGCCTCCCAGCTGGCCGGCCTGGCCGGGCACCTGCTGCTGCTGTTCAGCTTCGGCCTGATCACCGGCAGCCAGACCAACGGGGACCTCTCCGCCTCCCGCGCGGTGATCATCGGCGTGCTGACCGCCGCCGTGCTCGCCCTGGTGGTGGCCGCCGTCGCGCCGCTGCGCCGGTTCGTGCTGGGCCGGCTGCGCTCGCTGTTCTTCGGCGTGGTGCCGCGGATGCTCGACCTGATGCAGACGCCCAGCAAGCTGGTCACCGGCTTCGGCGGCATCCTGCTGCTGACCCTCTCCTTCACCGCCTGCCTG
Source organism: Kitasatospora sp. NPDC058046 (assembly GCF_042885595.1). Classification (NCBI taxonomy): domain Bacteria; kingdom Bacillati; phylum Actinomycetota; class Actinomycetes; order Kitasatosporales; family Streptomycetaceae; genus Kitasatospora; species Kitasatospora sp. NPDC058046. The sequence continues at coordinate 428,686 of NZ_JBHVRS010000002.1, read as the reverse complement.
GACTTCTCGGTGCAGGCCTTCGGCGGCGACGTCAGCTTCTCGGCCGTCGCGGTGGTCTTCCTGACCGCCAACGCGGCCGGCTCGGCGATCCCCACCCCCGGCGGCATCGGCCCGGTCGAGGTCGCCCTGATCGGCGCCCTGACCGTCGCGGACGTCTCCCCCGCGGTCGCCACCCCGGCGGTCTTCCTCTACCGGGCGCTCACCTTCTGGCTACCGGTGCTGCCGGGCTGGATCTCCTACAACGTGCTCCAGCGCAGGAACGCGCTCTGAGCCGCCCCCGGACACGGGGAAGGGCCCGCCGGTCACCTTGGGAATCCAAGGCGCGGCGGGCCCTTCCCCGTGCGCGTCCTAGTAGACCGGCTTGTGCGGCTCGATCTGGTTCACCCAGCCGAGCACGCCGCCGCCCAGGTGGACGGCGTTGCCGAAGCCCGCGGCCTTGACCACGGCCAGCACCTCGGCCGAGCGCACGCCCGACTTGCAGTGCAGCACGATCTTCCGGTCCTGCGGCAGCTTCTCCAGCGCGTCGCCCATCAGGAACTCGTTCTTCGGGATCAGCACCGCGCCGGGGATGTTGACGATCTCGTACTCGCCGGGCTCGCGGACGTCGATGAGGTAGATGTCCTCCTTGTCGTCCTGCCACTGCTTGAGCTGCTGCGAGGTGATGGTCGAACCGGCGGCGGCGGCCTGCGCCTCCTCCGACACGACGCCGCAGAAGGCCTCGTAGTCGATCAGCTCGGTGACCGTCGGGTTCTCACCGCAGACGGCGCAGTTCGGGTCCTTGCGGACCTTCACCTGGCGGTAGTTCATCTCCAGGGCGTCGTAGATCATCAGCCGGCCGAGCAGCGGCTCGCCGATGCCGGCCAGCAGCTTGATCGCCTCGTTGACCTGGATCGAGCCGATGGACGCGCACAGCACGCCCAGCACGCCGCCCTCGGCGCAGGAGGGGACCATGCCCGGCGGCGGGGCCTCCGGGTACAGGCAGCGGTAGCAGGGGCCGTGCTCGGCCCAGAACACGCTGGCCTGGCCGTCGAAGCGGTAGATCGAGCCCCACACGTACGGCTTGCCCAGCAGCACCGCGGCGTCGTTCACCAGGTAGCGGGTGGCGAAGTTGTCGGTACCGTCGACGATCAGGTCGTAGCCGGCGAAGATCTCCATGACGTTGGAGTTGTCGAGGCGCTCCTCGTGCAGCACCACGTTCACGTACGGGTTGATCTCCTTGACCGAGTCGCGGGCCGACTCCGCCTTGGAGCGGCCGACGTCCGACTGCCCGTGGATCACCTGGCGCTGCAGGTTCGACTCGTCGACCACGTCGAACTCGACGATGCCCAGCGTGCCGACACCGGCGGCGGCCAGGTACAGCAGGGCCGGCGAGCCGAGTCCGCCGGCGCCGACGCACAGCACCTTGGCGTTCTTCAGCCGCTTCTGCCCCGCCATGCCCACGTCCGGGATGATCAGGTGGCGGGAGTACCGGCGGACCTCGTCAACGGTGAGCTCGGCGGCCGGCTCGACCAGGGGTGGCAACGACACGGGGACTCCGATGGGTCTTGTTCGGGTGGCCAGGGCCAGCCTCGCTGCGGGTTGCTGCTCCGCCACTCGGGTGGCTGTCTAGGCCAACAGTGTCACGCGCCCCCGGTATTCCGAGACAGCCCGTCCGATGGGCGAGACGGGCGGCACCGGATCGTGGAACCCGCGGCCGGGCCCCCGGAAGGCGCCCCGAACCCGTGGTCAACGGGCCCGGGGCACCGCGCGGGAGGCGCTCACACCCGGCAGGCCGTCTCCAGCCAGACGTCGCCCAGCGACTCCTCCAGCGGCACCTGCGTCCGCCATCCGAGACGGTCCCGGGCGGTGCGCACGTCCGCCTGCCGCCACGGCACCGGCTCGCCCGGCACCGCCCGGCCCTCCGGCCGGTGCCCCTCCGGCCGGTGCCCGGGCAGGTGGTGGCCCGGCAGGTGGTCGCCGCCCGCCCCGACGGCCTGCGCGGGCAGCAGGACCGGCCGGTTCTCCTCGACGATCTGCCCCTCGAAGCCCGAGGCCCGCACCAGCAGCTGGGCCGCGTCCCGGGCCCGGACGGCGTGCCCGCTGCCGATGTTGACCACCCCGGTGGCGGCCGACACCGCGGCCGCCTGGATGGCCCGCGCGACGTCCCGGACGTCCACGAAGTCCCGGAACCCGGACAGGTCCGGCATCCGCACCTGGTGCTCGTCCCGCTCCAGCGCCCGCCGCAGGCCCTCGGCCAGCCGCCCGAACAGCGAGGCGGTCGGCGCCCCGGGGCCCACCACGTCGAAGACCCGCAGCACCGCCGCGTCCAGCCCGGAGGCCAGCACCAGCTCCGTCCCGGCCAGCTTGGACACCCCGTACGGGCCGACCGGCCGCGGCTCGGCCTGCTCGGAGACCGGCACCCCGCCGGGCACCGGCCCGTACTCGGCCGCCGAGCCGACGTGCACCAGCCTGGCCGGCTCCCGGCAGCGCCGGATGGCCTCGCAGACCGTCGCGACGGCCAGCGTGTTCGACCGGATCAGGGTGCGCGAGCTGCCGTAGGTGGCGCCCGCGCAGTTGATCACCACCTGCGGCGCGACCGCGTCCAGGAACCGGGCCAGCGCGCCCGGGCTCCCGGTGGTCAGGTCGAAGCGGATGTCGGCCGAGTCGCGTCGGCCGAGCACCGTCACCTGCAACTCCTGGTCCATCAGCAGACGATCGGTGACCCGGCGGCCGATGAAGCCGTCGGCGCCCAGCAGCAGCACCCTCATCGGGGGCGTCCTTCCACGAAGCCAGCTCGGGACGACCTGGCGGAACGGATTCAACGAAGTTCAACGAACGGGACGGGAGCGGGAACCGTGAACCGGGCCCCGACAAACGTCGAACGGGGGGTGGCGAACGGGCGGACGGCGCTCACCGGTGCGAGCCGGCCCGGCCGAGCACCGCCCCGGCGTACGCCAGCAGCGCCGCCGCGACGGTGCCGCCGCCGAGCAGCCAGGCCTCCGGGGCGGAGCGCCCCAGGGCGAGCGGGCCGAGCACCGCGGCGGCCCCGGCCGACGCCCCCGCCGCGGCCGCCGCCGGCCGGCCGCACCGCGCCAGCAGCACCGGCAGCACCACCAGCAGGCCCAGCACGCCCTGCGCCGCCCACTGGGCGGGGCCGGCCCGCTCGGCCGCCAGGTGCAGCAGCCCGCCGCCGTGGCCCGGCCCGGGACGCGGGGCGACGACGGCCAGCACCGCCAGCGCGGCGAAGCTCAGCACCCCGAGCACCGCCAGGTGCAGGGCCAGCGCGACCGGGAGCACCGGCCGCATCCGGGCCCGGAACTCCGCCAGGGTGCCCGCCGCGCCCAGGTGGCCGCGGCCGAGCTGCCGGTACCAACGGGCCGTCCGCTCGGCCGACCCGGCCGACACCGCCGCCGCCAGCACCAGCGCGACGGCCAGCGGGCGGTCCCCGCCCGGCACGGCCGGCGGGAGCAGCAGCAGCGCGGCCAGGCCCAGCCCGTGGCCCAGCGCCGCCGGCCGCAGCCGGGAGCCGGGGTACGGCCGGGGCGCCGGACCGGGCCCCAGCACCCCGGGCCCGGCGCAGGGCGGGCCGGGTTCGGCCGGGGTCGGTGCGGTCAGCGCGGGCAGCAGCACCAGCGGGACGGCGGCGGGCAGCAGCACCGGCCAGCGCGGGCCGAGCGCGGCCGCCCCCGCGCAGGGCAGCGCGGCCAGCGCGGCGGCGGTCAGCGCGGCCCGGGCCGCGGCCCCGCCCGACCGCGGCTGCGCGGGCCCGGGCGGCGGCGGGCGGCGCGGCACCCGGGCGTACAGCTCCTCGGCCAGCGAGAACAGGTCGGCGTGCCGGCAGCGGGCGGCGGCGTCCTGGCCGAGCCCGGCCTCCTCCAGCCCGGCGGCGATCTCCAGCGGGTCGACGGCGCGCTCGCACAGCTCCCGGTGCTCCGCCATCACCTCGCGCACCGGGTCCGCGCTGCCGCCGGGCAGGGGGCCGCCGGACATCAGCGGGCCTCCGCGAGTTCGGCCGGCCGCACGCCGTCGGCCGCCGTGTCCGCGTCCCGCGCGCCGCCGTCCGGCGGGGTGCCGCCCCGCGGGCCGTCGGCCAGCCAGTACTCGGCGGGGCGGGCGAAGGGGCGCGGCGCCGGGACGCCCTCGCCGCCGCCCCCGCCGCCGGGGAAGGCCGGGTACTGCGAGACCAGCTCCAGGTAGATCTCCCGGAAGGCGCCGATCACCGGCTCCACGGCGAAGCGTTCCTGCGCCCGCAGCCGCCCGGCCAGACCGAGCCGGCCCCGCCGCTCCTCGTCGCGCAGCAGTGCCAGGCAGGCGCCGGCCAGGGCGCGCGGATCGCGGGCGGGCACCAGCAGCCCGGTCGGCCCGACCACCTCGCGGGCCACCCCGACATCGGTGGCGACCACCGCCCGGCCGCTGAGCAGCGCGTCGGCGAGCAGCCGGGGGCTGCGCTGGGAGAGTCCCGAGAAGACCGCCACCGTGCCCGACTCCCAGGCCCCGGCCAGCGAGCGGGGCCGTCCGGCGAACTCCACCGCCGGGGCCACTCCCAGCCGCTCGGCCACCGCCGCGCAGTGCGCCCGGTAGCCGGGCGCCGCCTCCTCCCCGTACACCACCAGCCGGGCGCCGGGCAGGTCGGCGCGGACCCGGGCGAAGGCGTGCAGCGCCAGCTCCGGGTCCCGGCCCGGCTCCAGCGCGCCCGCCCACACCAGGGTCGGCGCCGCGGGTTCCGGCCCGGCGGCCGGGCGGTCCACCGCCGGGGTGCCCTCGTACACCACCCGGGTGCGCGCCGGATCGGCCCCGCAGCGGCGCTGCCACTGCTGGTCGTGGGCGCTGCCCGGGGTGAGTATCGCGGCCCGCCGGTACGTCTCCTCGGTGAGCGCCCGGAAGAAGGACAGCAGCAGGGCGCGGACCGGCCACCGGTACGGCGCCTCGCGGTAGCCGAGGTACTGCTCGCGCAGGTGCAGTCCGTGCTCGGTGACCACGAACGGCACCCCGTGCAGGTGCCGGGCCACCAGGGCGGGCAGCGCGGCCGGGCCGCCGCCGACCACGTGGCACAGGTCGACCGCGCCGAGGCCGCCGGGGCCGGTGCCGTACCAGGGCGCGGACAGCGGGCGCAGGCACTGTTCCAGCAGGTCGGCCGCGACCAGCACGTCGCAGACCAGCGGCTGCCCGGCCGAGGTGTCCGCGCCGGGCAGCCGCCAGGTCCGCTCCAGCAGCCGGCGGGCGTGCGCGGAGGCCAGGAAGGCGGGCAGCGTGCCGTCCTCCCGGGCGAGCGCGGCGAGCCGGTACAGCCCGGGCCCGAAGCCCGCTCTCTCCCCGGGCAGCACCAGGGCCCGCACCAGCTGTTCGTACGCCCCGGCGTACCGGCGTCTGCGCGGCGCGCGCGGTGCCCGGCCGCCCGGCCGGCGCCCCCACAGCGCCAGCTCGTACGCGCCGCGCCAGGCGGGCGACAGCCGCTCCGCCGCGCCCGGCTGTTCCGGGCCGGTGAGCAGGTACCGCTCGAACCCGTGCTCCGGCAGGCCCTCGGCGAGCCGGTCGCACCAGCCTCCGGTACCACGGCGGGGATGCGGACGGGCACCCTCGGTGAGCAGGGCAACGCGCACGGGAGACCTCCGGGGCAGAGCGGATTCGCTGGGCGGGACCACGGACGGACCGACGGGTGCCCGGGCGGCCCGGGCAGTGGCCCGGGGTGCCCCCGTACGGCGGCGGGGACGGTCGGGGCCGGGGAGTCCGGTCGGCCGGGGCCGGCGCCGCGGTGCCTCCGGGCGGCCCGGTCGCGGACGCGCCGCGTTCCGTTCCCCCGGGCGCCCGCTCCGGCGGTCGGGCCCGACCCGCCGGGACCTCGGCCGCGACCGCCCTCCGGTTCCTCCGGCGGCCGCGACTCCCCCACACCTGTTCGGTCCGACAGCAGAAAGGTAGGACCGGCCCGGGCCGATCCATCGGTCACATGCCTGCCTGCCACCTGATCGAGTGAACCGACGTGACCTCGACCGGGACCAGGGCGTTACCGGGCGGTATGCGCGGCCGCCCGCGCGGCCCCGCCCGGGCGCGCGGTCGGCCCGCCACGGCACGCGCTCAGCCCCTGGTCCGCGCCCGGCCCGCCGTGTGCGCCCGGGCCGTGGTCCGCGCTCAGCCCGCGGTGTGCGCGATCAGCTCCCGCACCGCGCGGGCGACCTCGTCGGGGTGCTCCATCATCGCCACGTGCCCGGACTCCGGCAGCACCAGCAGCCGGGCGTCCGGGAAGGCCGCGCAGGCGCGGCGGGCCGAGCGGTAGGAGACCAGTTTGTCGCGCAGCCCGTACACCAGCAGCACCGGCGCCTCGACCCGCTCGGCCTGCCGCCACAGCGCCTGGTCGCCGCGCTCGGTGTACGCCGAGACGATGCCGCGGGCCGAGCCGACCAGCGCCTGCATCGCGTGCGGCACCTCCAGCCGGCGCCGGTACTCGGCCACCGCCTCGGCCCGGGCCGCCGGGCTCAGACTGCCCGGGTCGCCGTAGACCAGCCGCAGCAGGTCCTCGGTGGCCGCCTCGGCGTCGCGCCCGCCCGCGGACAGCCGGCGCAGCACCGCGGGCACCCCGGGCACCGCGAGCAGGGCGGTCGGCCAGGCGGAGTGCTGCGGGGGCAGCTCGGGCAGGGCCGGGGAGACCAGGGTGAGGCTGCGCACCAGGTCCGGGCGCAGCGCCGCCAGCCGGACGGCGACCGCGCCGCCCAGCGAGTTGCCGAACAGGTGGACCGGGCCGCGGCCGGAGGCCTCCAGGTAGCCGATCACCGCGCGGACGTGGCCGGAGACGGTGAGGTTGCCGTCGGTGGGCGGGTGGGAGCGGCCGAAGCCGGGCAGGTCCACGGCCTCGCCGTCGACCTGCCCGCCGAGCCGGTCCATCAGGGCCTCCCAGTTGGCGGCCGAGCCGCCGAGGCCGTGCACGAAGAGCCCGGGCTCGCGCCCGTCGGCGGCGCCGTCGACAGCGGGACGGTGCACCGCGAGCACCGCGCCGGGGACCTCGACCGTACGTACCTGCTGCTCAGCGCTGCTCATGGTGGACGATGGTAGTGAGCCCGCCCCGGGAACCCCGGGGTGGTCCGGCCGCCGGCCGCCTCCGTTCCACCACTGCCGAGGCCGAGGTCAGCGCCGTATTGTGGGCTCCTGACAACCAGGCCGATCGTCTTTTCTCGCCTTCGCCGAACGCGGACGCGGTTACCGAAAAGTAGAATCGGCCATCTTGCCAGCCGCGAACAGACCCCGAAGTGAGGAGCGCCGTGACGGCCATCCAGGAGGCGCAGGAGCGCCCGCGCGGTGCCCGCCTGCCGCGAAGCGCCCGCCGTGAACAACTGCTCGGTGCCGCCCAGGAGGTGTTCGTCGCGCAGGGCTACCACGCGGCCGCCATGGACGACATCGCCGACCGCGCCGGGGTGAGCAAGCCGGTGCTCTACCAGCACTTCCCCGGGAAGCTGGAGCTGTACCTGGCGCTGCTGGACAAGCACTGCGACGCCCTGGTCGAGTCGACCCGCGAGGCGCTGTCGGCGACCACCGACAACAAGCAGCGGGTGGCCAACACCATGGAGGCGTACTTCAACTACGTCTCCAGCGAGTCCGGCGCCTTCCGGCTGGTCTTCGAGTCGGACCTGACCAACGAGCCGGCCGTGCGCGAGCGGGTCGAGCGGGCCTCCGAGGCGAGCGCGACGCTCGTCAGCAAGGTGATCCAGGAGGACACCGACCTGCCGGAGGCGGAGTCCAAGCTGCTCGCCGCCGGGGTCTGCGGCCTGGCCCAGATCACCGCCCGGTACTGGCTCTCGCAGGGCCTGGCGATCCCCCGCGACGAGGCGGTCCGGCTGGTCGCCAGCCTGTCCTGGCGCGGTCTGAAGGGCTTCCCGATGCACCCGGGCGAGCAGTCCGGCGAGGGCACCGCCCACCAGGGCTGATCCGCCGACCTTCGCCGGGCCGGGGATCCGGTGCTCTATGGTGAAGCCGTACGGCACGGTCGCCGCGAACGCTTGTCCCAGGCGGTCCGGTGCCCGTGCGTGGAGGCTGCAACCCCGGAGGGACGGAAGCCGTGGAGGTCAAGATCGGCGTGCAGAACGCGCCCCGCGAGATCGTGATCGAGAGCTCGCAGACTGCCGATGAGGTCCAGAGCGCGGTCGCGAAGGCGCTGGAGGGCTCGGAGAAGATCTTCGCGCTGTCCGACGAGCACGGCCGTCGCATCATCGTCCCGGCCGAGCGCCTGGCGTACGTGGAGATCGGCGAGTCGGCCGCCCGCAAGGTCGGCTTCGGCACCGCCTGAGGCGCCGCAGCACAGCATCGTCCGGTGCCCCGTTCCCATGAGGGAGCGGGGCACCGTCGTGTCCGGGGGCGCTGTGGCCCGTGGGGCTGCGTCGCGTGTACGAGCGGGTGGGGCGGGGTACGGCGAGGGTGCGGCGCCGGTGCCGCACGCCCGTCCCCCCGGGAGGCAGCCTTGCTGGTCGAGTCGATCGTCTTCGCCCTCGTCGGCCTGGTCACGGGCGGCACGGCCCTGCTGGCCCGCCCGGCGTACTTCCGGGCCGCCCGGGCCCTGGTCCTGGGCACCGCGCTGGCGGCGGCGCTGGTCGGCGGGGTGGTCGCGCACTTCAGCGTGGACGGCCGCCAGCCCGCGGTGTCCGTCGCGGCCGCGGCGGTGGCCTCGGGCGTGCTCACCTCGCTGCTGGCCCGGCCGGACCTCGCCGCGGGGCGCGCCCCGGCCCACCGGCACCACCCGCACCGGCCCGGCACCCACCGCGCGGCGCGGCGGCACCGGGCGGCCTGAGAACCCCCGGTAGGTCGCGGGCCGCTAGGAGGCCAGGCCGAGGGCGGCCATCCGCTTGGTGTGCGCCTCGGTGATCCGGTTGAACATCTTGCCGACCTCGACCAGGTCGAAGCCCTGCACCTGGACGCCGCCGACCAGCAGGTTGGACAGCGCGTCGCGCTCGGCGACCACCCGCTGGGCCTGGCTGAGCGCCTCGCCCATCAGCCGCCGGCCCCACAGGGCGAGCCGGCCGCCGGCCCGCGGGTCGGCCTCGATCGCCTGGCGGACCTTGTCGACGGCGAACTGGGCGTGGCCGGTGTCGGACATGACGCTCAGCACCAGGTCGCGGGTGTCGTCGTCCAGCCGGACGGCCACCTCGCGGTAGAAGTCGGTCGCGATGGCGTCGCCGACGTAGGCCTTGACCAGGCCCTCCAGCCAGTCCGAGGGCGCCGTCATCCGGTGGAACAGCTCCAGCGGCTCGACGAACGGCCGCATCGCCTCCTGCGGGTCGGCGCCGACCTCGGCGAGCCGGTCGTGCAGCCGCTGGTAGTGCTGGAACTCGGCGGAGGCCATCCGGGCCAGCGCCGCCTTGTCGGCGAGGTCGGGCGCCAGCTTGGCGTCCTCGGCGAGCCGCTCGAAGGCGCTCAGCTCGCCGTACGCGAGCGCGCCGAGCAGGTCGAGCACCGCCGCCCGGTAGCCGGGGTCGGCCGAGCACGCGGCCCAGTCCCCGATCGAGCCGGCCGCCGCGTCCTGCGTCTCACCATGGGTCTCCATGACCCGCAACTTTAGTCCCGCCCGCCTGTCCGCCCCACCACCAGGCACACCCGGGTGACCGCCCGGACCGGCCGCTCCGGTGGCAGTTGCCGGGGGCAATGTCAGACGCGTCACGTGTTCGAGTCGTCGCCTGACTGTATGGTGGTACGGAGCCCGTCGTGTTCGCATGGTGTCACCGCCGTCTCGGTACCCCGCGCGAACCCTCCGTAGCGGCACCGTCCAACCGGACGTGTCCGCACCGGTGGCACGGGTACTCACGTACGCGGATGCCCGGTCGGAGAGCCGATCGGCTCCGACCATGGCTTGGACCTCAAGCCTTGGCACCGCATCAGTGGCCGAGCGAGGGCCGCCGAGACCACGCCCCGAGGCGGAGGTCCCGCGCAGGTCCCTCACGGGAATCCTCCCCGACGCCGCCGGCGACGCGCCCCGCACCGGGCAGCGCGCACCGGCCGGCCGCAGGGACCGGCGCGGTTGTGCGTCCGCGCAGCTGTACCAGGGCCGTCCAGGCCCGTAGACAGCCGCGCGGCTGCCCGCCCGCCGCTCGCTCTCGGCCCTTTCGAAAACGGAAGAGGCAGCACCCTGTCCACCACCGCTGAACCCATCAAGACGACCTTCCGGGACCTGGGGATCCTCCCGGAGACCGCCGAGGCACTCGAGTCCGTCGGCATCGTCCACCCCTTCCCCATCCAGGAGATGACCCTCCCGGTCGCGCTGACCGGCCACGACGTCATCGGCCAGGCCAAGACCGGCACCGGCAAGACCCTCGGCTTCGGCCTCCCGCTGATCGAGCGGGCCATCGTGCGCGCCGACGTGGACGCGGGCCGGGCGACCGAGGAGCAGCTCTCCGACTTCCCGCAGGCGCTGATCGTCGTCCCGACGCGCGAGCTCTGCACCCAGGTCACCAACGACCTGCAGACCGCCGGCAAGGTCCGCAACGTCCGCGTGCTCGCGGTCTACGGCGGCCGGGCGTACGAGCCGCAGGTCGAGGCGCTCAACAAGGGCGTCGACATCGTGGTCGGCACCCCGGGCCGTCTGCTGGACCTCGCCGGGCAGAAGAAGCTGAACCTGTCGAAGGTCCGCGCGCTGGTCCTGGACGAGGCCGACGAGATGCTCGACCTGGGCTTCCTGCCCGACGTCGAGAAGATCATCACCATGCTGCCGGCCAAGCGGCAGACCCTGCTGTTCTCGGCCACCATGCCGGGCCAGGTCATCAGCCTCGCCCGCCGGTACATGAGCCAGCCGACCCACATCCGGGCCGCCGCCCCGGACGACACCGGCGCGACCGTCGCCAACATCGAGCAGCACATCTTCCGTGCGCACTCGCTGGACAAGGTCGAGATGGTCTCGCGCATCCTGCAGGCCGACGGCCGCGGGCTGGCGATGATCTTCTGCCGCACCAAGCGCACCGCCGCCGACGTCTCCGACCAGCTGACCCAGCGCGGCTTCGCGGCCGGCGCGGTCCACGGCGACCTCGGCCAGGGCGCCCGCGAGCAGGCCCTGCGGGCCTTCCGCAACGGCAAGGTCGACGTGCTGGTCTGCACCGACGTCGCGGCCCGCGGCATCGACGTCGAGGGCGTCACCCACGTCATCAACTACCAGTGCCCCGAGGACGAGAAGACCTACCTGCACCGGATCGGCCGCACCGGCCGGGCCGGCGCCTCCGGCACCGCCGTCACCCTGGTCGACTGGGACGACATCCCGCGCTGGCAGCTCATCAACAAGGCGCTGGACCTGTCGTTCAACGACCCGGAGGAGACCTACTCCACCTCGGCGCACCTGTACGAGCTGCTGAAGATCGCGCCGGGCACCAAGGGCATCCTGCCGCGCTCGGAGCGCACCCGCGCCGGGCTGAACGCGGAGGAGGTCGAGGACCTCGGCGAGACCGGTGGACGCGGTGCCCGCGCGCCCCGCGGCGGTCGCGGTGGGCGCGGCGGCCAGGGCGGCTCGGACCGTCCGGGCGCCGGCTCCGGCTCCGACCGTCCGGGCTCCGACCGTCCGGGCTCCGGCGCGGCCGAGGCCGAGGAGCAGAAGCCGCGCCGCAACCGTGAGCGCCGCCGCACCCGTCGGGGCGCGGCGGTCGGCACCGAGGGCGAGGCCGTCGCCGGCGTGACCGAGGCCGCCGCGGCGGCTCCGGCCGTCGAGGGCGCCGAGGGCGAGGCCGCGCCGCGCCGTCGCCGCCGCCGCTCGCGCGGCGGTGCCGCCGCTGCCGAGGCCGTGGTGGCGGTCGAGGCGACTCCGGTCGCCGAGGCCGTCGTGGCCGAGGCCGTGGCGGTCGTCGAGGCCGCCGTCGAGGCGATCGCGGAGGCTCCGGCCCCGGCGAAGAAGGCCACCCGCACCCGGACCCGCAAGCCGAAGGCGGAGGCCGTCGAGACCGCCGAGACCGCCGCCCCGGTCGTCGAGGCGGCTCCGGTCGCCGAGGCGGTCGTCGAGGCTCCGGCC